>JBBTRF010000001.1:0-340014 GCA_038065315.1 Patescibacteria group bacterium | reverse complement strand
GTCGTACCACTTAGAAATCATGTATAAATTATACTATCAATGGTTCATGTGTCTAGTTTTCTCCACCTTGTTTCCGTGGCAGATTTCTAGTTCGCGTGCTACTATTTTGCTATATTTAGCGCAATTTAGACTATCTTTAGAACATCTTCATGCTGAAAAACCACTCGCCTTGGATCCATCAGCTCAAGCGCACCCGACCGGCGGTGGCGTTGGATAAAGATGCGGAAACCGATGTGGTGGTGGTCGGTGGCGGTATCGCGGGTATTGCCACGGCGTATTTCCTGCTCAAGGAAACGAACAAGCGGGTACTCCTGCTCGAAGCCGACAAGATCGCGCATGGTGCGAGCGGCCACAACGCCGGCCAAATCACCTCATATTTCGAGCGGCCCATCCACGACATCGCAAAAGAATTTGGCCTTACGATGGCGATCGCCGGGCAACGCGCTGTGGAGTCGGCCTGGACCCTCATCGACCAAATGATGGCAGATGCGGGCCTGAAGACGCCGCTGTACCGCTTCACTGGCTATGCAGGGTGTACCGGTTGGGATGACCTAGAGACAGTATTGAAGAACAATGCGTGCCGACTCAAGGGCGGCCTGCCGATCGAGTCGATTCTCGTGGCGAAGGAGTTTGACCACCTGAATGACATCCCAAAAATGTACCGCGACCTGTATAGCGTCGCTCCGCAATCAGACATTTTAGGCCTGCTCGAGACCAATAATCCCGACTACATCGCGTCTTTTTCATACCAAAAGGGTTGCACGAACAGTGCGCTCTTGTGCGAGGAATTGCTGGCGTATCTCGCGAGTGCATTCAAAGACCGCTTTTCGTTTTTCGAGCAGAGTCCGGTGAAGACGGTGATCCTCCGCGATATCGGCGGCGTGGTGAAGGTGGGGGATTTCACCATCCTCTGCGAGCGCATTGTGCTGTGTACCAATGGCTTTACCCATTTCACGATCCAGAATCTGTGCGGCAGCGAGGTTGACACCAGCTTTCATCATTCGGTGCATGGCCGTATCGGCTACATGGCCGGCTATGTCGAACCGCTCGACAATCCGCCCACCGCGATTAGCTATTTTTTGAAGGAAAACGATATTTCCGGCGACCCGACCGGCGACGCATATTTCTATCTCACACGCCGTCCGCACGAACACGAGGAAAAGAAGAATATTCCGCACAACCTGATCTGCACCGGCGGTCCGGAAAAGGTGTTGCCGAATATGGCGGTCTATTCACGCGATGACGAGCTCTCTGAAGAGTATCGTGAGAAGATCGACATGTTTTTGCGGCAAAATTATCGAAAATACCCAGGCGAGCCTACCGAATACGCGTTCTCTTGGCACGGCCTGATGGGGTACACGCCCAATGGTATCCGTCGTGTCGGTGCCGAACCGTGCAACCCCGTACTCCTCTACAACCTCGGCTGTAACGGCGTCGGTATCCTGCCCTCTATCTACGGCGGCAAGCGCATCGCACAGATCGTACGGGGCGATACGCTAGAGCCGTCGATTTTTGATCCGAGGGGGAAGTAGTCTTTTTTATCGGATGATTCGGTATCCGGCTTCGTCGACAAGTACGGCTTCGTCGTCGGTCAGTTCAATTACAGGGTTATCCACTTTATTTCTAAACTCATCAACTTCACTTCTTTGGTGTGATTTGAAATGTGGGAATACGGATACGTTCGTAAGTGCAAGTCCTGCCAGGTCTTTTAATGCAATCTCATTTTTATCTCCCTCGCTACCATGGCCAGCAATCAAAATATCAGGCCCGGCGATGATACTGCCAGCACTTACTCCAAGATAGATACTCTTGCCACTTTTGACTGAGTCCGTAATAAACTTGTCGATGCCGGTTGCGCGCATTTGATCTAAGATGGCAAAGGTGTTGCCACCGCAGACATAGATCAGGTCATATTCGCATGTTTCCTCAAAAGTGCTTTCTTTTAGGTTAAAAAAGGAGATGCTGGACAGACCGAGATCGATCAATTCTTTTTTTGATTCTTTCACGTAGAATTGCTCGTTGTTGTTTTGTGCGTACGCTACCAATAATACGGAGCACTCGTTCGGTTTTTTCTGCAGCATCGAAACAAGAAGATTAGATATCTTCTTGTTGCTCAGTCCAGCTGATGTAAGTAGAAGTTTCATGTTGGTGTCAGACATTCTTTGCGGTGTTTGTTGGAAAAAGTTAAAGCTTCTTTTGGTTATATTTAAATATTTTTTAGTAAAATATTTCTTTCCAATTCCACCCTCTCGTCTCTTAATATAAAACCATTTTCATCTCTCACTGGCATATTTATCCACAAATTAGCAATTCTTGCTGACCACATTTTTTGAACACTTCCTGCTGAGTAATGATCTGAAGTAATTTTTTGTTCTCCCTCCTTTGCCCTAGAAGCGTTCGTAATCTCCAGTCCAATTTCCAATTCTTTTCCATCAAGTATGTGACCACCTTCATATTTCATAAAGACTCCACCCACTTCCATCCTATCAAATAGAACCCCAAATAACTGACCTGTTCTTAATATATTCTGAGAATGTAACGCTTCGGCATTTGAACCCCAATATATATTTTCAAGTTTGTCATCAAAGAAAAATCTTACAGGACTATTGTGAGGTGAACCGTCGGCATTTGTGGTGGCAAGTGAAACATGCTTACTTGTATAAATTAATTCTTTTGCTCTATTTATTTTTAGTTCCGGGATTTTCATGCTCATGGCGGAGAGGGAGGGATTTGAACCCTCGAGACCCTTTCAGGCCTGCCGCTTTTCGAGAGCGGTGATTTCAACCGCTCACCCACCTCTCCAAAGGCGTTATGCTGACGGTCTATTGCGGTCTCTCAGGATACCACTTTTTGCCAATTTTTCAAAAAATGCTATGATAAAACCCGCTATTGAGACGGCTCAATGGTGAGCAATTTTGGCAAAAAAGCCTAATTTGCGGCCCTATCGTCTAATGGTTAGGACAGGTGCTTTTCAAGCACTAAACCGGAGTTCGACTCTCCGTAGGGTCACCTTCAGCAATTCAGTCGACTTTTAAAACAGGATTGGTTACTATATAAGAGTATTTCTAGCGAGAAGCACTGCACAAGGTTTTGTCCTTGCGTGGTGCTTTTCTCTCATATCTCTGAGATACACTCAAAACTTAATGTTTAAAAAATTTGATATAATCCTTAACGCTCACTCATACCCTTCACCACATGCACTTGCCCACCAAAGGTTTCTACCGCCACTACAAGCACGACCCACAGGGGCC
Organism: Patescibacteria group bacterium; assembly: GCA_038065315.1. Lineage (NCBI taxonomy): Bacteria > Patescibacteria group bacterium. The sequence continues at coordinate 336,763 of JBBTRF010000001.1, read as the reverse complement.
GCCTCACAACTACACCTACGAAGTGATCGGTATTGGCCGCAACACTGAAGAGGGGACGCTCACGGTGCTGTATCGGCCTCTGTACGAGAGCGCGTGGATGCCGCCGGCCAACTATCAGTCACGACCATTGGAGATGTTCATGGGTACAGTCACGAAGGATGGGAAGACCTTCTCGCGTTTTACTCGTATCACAGATCCGGAGTTGGTTGCGGAGCTTGAGGTGGTTCGCGCACAGAAATTTGGGAAATAGACGCCAATGACGGTGCAGTCGCGACAATAAAAACACCCTTATGCACGGGGCAGAAGGGCGTCACGCTGGAGCAGGACATTAACAGACGTTCGTGCGCTCGGGGAGGTGGAGGACGGGGGAGTCCCCTGAATCGAGCTTTGTAAGGCGTCTGAACCTAGAAGGTGTCCCACTCCAGCTCCAAGAATGTACAGGAAAGGGTGATTCCTGTCAAATTACTTCGCGTGCAAGTATCCGTAGATATCCTCCAGAGCCTTTACGGCGTCGCCGGCTGCAATGTTGTTTTGATGATAGAGGCCGTCGGTGCAGTCGCCAGCTGCCCAAATGCCGTCGGTCGATGAACGCTGGGTGCGCGGATCCACGACAATATTTCCGTATTCATTGAGCTTCGCCACATCTTTCACAAAAAAGGTCGTCGGCAGAGATCCGATCTCCACAAAAATGCCCGACACCGTGAGATTCGCAAGTACCCCGGTCTTCCCATCTTTGTATATGAGTCCTGACACAAACTTCTCGCCGGTCACCTCGGTGGGTACGGCACCCGTCACGATTTTCATTTTTGGATTTGCGCGCAGTTTGTCCACGGTCACCGGGTCGGCACGGAAAGTCTCGCTGCGGTTCAACAGAGTGACACTCTTGCAATAGGCCAATAGCTGGGCTGCTGATTCAAATGCCGCATTGCCGCCGCCAATCACCACCACGTCCTGGTCGGCAAAGAGCGGGCCGTCGCAGGTGGCGCAGTAGGTGAGGCCTTTGTGTTCGAAGACATCCGCACCTTTCACGCCCTCGAGTTTGCGTCGGTGGCTGCCGGTGGTCACGAGCACGGTCTTGGTCAAAAATTCGCCTGCGTCGGTCGCGACAGCGAAGCCTTCTGGGTGCTTTGCAACATTCTTCACACCAACGCCTTCTTTGATATCCACAATATTCCCCGCATACGCTCGCAGATGCGCTTCTAGGTTCTTCGACAGATCGGTGCCGGAGATCTTCACGGTGCCAATCCAATTTTCGACACCCTCCGAAACCGAGCTCTGGCCCAAGAAATCCTTGGTGATGAACACTGTCTTCAAACGCTTGCGCGACGCGTACACTCCCGCCGCCACTCCCGCCGGTCCACCGCCCAAAATCGCTAAGTCGTATATCATAGTTGGAACATTATACTACAAAGAAAAATCAAAAGGTATTTTTGAGACAATCGAACTATGTAAGAGACAGGAGAAAAGGCATTTAAAGGGAACTGCGGAGGCCGACGGGCCGAGCCGGAGCGAAAAGTCAGTAGACTTTTACGCGTGTCCCTTTAAATGCCTTTTCTCCTGTCTCCTACTTTACTTCTTCGATCGTCTCAAAAACGCCGGCACCGCGCCCCAATCATCATCCCCATCATCAGCAATACTGGTCGCGCCCACCATTGGCTTCTTGTCTTCAGGAGCTTTGCTGTTGCTGATCGCTTCTTTCACCACACTGGCAACATCACGCACTTCTGCCTCCTTCTCCTTTGGCTTGCTAACAGCCGGGGTGCTGCTCATGGTATTGAAAATCTTGCCCTTTGATTCATCGCCAAACAAGCTCTTCTTTGGAGTGCCGCCTGGTTCTGGGAAACCGGATGCAATAACAGTGATCTTGATCTCGTTCTTCTTGAGCTTTTCGTCTCGCACAGTACCGAAGATAACCTTCGCATTTGGATCGATAGATTCGGTGATGATCTTCGCCGCATCCTGAATCTCGAACATCGTGAGGTCGTCGCCGCCGGCGATAGAGAAGAGTACGCCCTTCGCGCCGTGAATCGAAAGATCGAGAAGAGGGGAGTTGATTGCCATTTTTGCTGCTTCCTCTGCACGCTTCTCGCCGCTCGCGGTACCGATACCCATGAGGGCTGAACCGGCATTGTCGAGGATAGCTCGAACATCGGCAAAGTCGACGTTGATGATACCTGGAGTAGTAATCAAATCTGAAATACCTTCCACCGCCTGCTTCAAAATCTCATCGGACATTGCAAACGCCTGTCGCGCCGTGGTGTCCTTGCTTGCAATGCTCAAGATTCGATCATTTGGGATAACAACAAGTGCGTCGACAGACTTTTTGAGCTCATCGAGACCCTGCTCCGCGTGCTTCATACGCTGCTGTCCTTCGAAGAAGAACGGCTTGGTGACCACGCCGATAGTAAGGATGCCCATTTCCTTGGCAATCTTCGCCACCACTGGCGCTGCCCCGGTACCGGTACCGCCTCCCTTGCCACAAGCGATGAAGACCATGTCTGAACCCTTGAGTGCCTCCTGGATCTCTTCTTTGGTTTCTTCCGCCGCACGCTTGCCGAGCTCTGGGTTCATGCCAGTGCCGAGGCCGCGAGTGAGGTTCTTGCCGATATGAATCTTCTTCTTCGCGAGAGAGTTCTGGAGGTCCTGAGCATCGGTGTTTACCGCGATAAATTCAACCCCGCGCACCTTGGAATTGACCATGTGGTTCACTGCGTTTTTGCCGGAACCTCCGACACCAATCACTTTGATCCGTGCGAAAGCCTCTACTTCTGGATTAATTTGGGCCATAAATAAGCGTTAGCTAAAGGGAATATGCGCTTATGATAGCAGAAAGGCTTGGAAAAAGGAAAGCCTTGACGTCCAGAGGGAAATAGTCTGTGCTTTTAGGGCCAAAACTGCTTGAGCCAGTTTTTGAAGAGATTTTTGGTTTGGCTGTGAGGCTCGGTGATGTCCTCGCCATTGGTGAAGCCCAAAATACAAAGACCGTACGCGACGGCCCAGGTAGCATCCTTGATCGGCACGCGCAAATGTGAGGTGAAATTGAAGGAGGCAATTTTCGAAGGGAGTCGCAGGCTGGCACGAGCGAAATCTTGGAGGCGGTCGAGGCCGGAACCGCCGCCGGAGATAATAATGCCGGCCGGAAGCAAGCCGTTGCGCCCAATCTTTTTCAAATGCGCTTCGATAAGTTCAAAAATATCTGAAAGTCGCGCTTCGACGATCTCGTCGAGCTTCTTCTTCGAGTGCGGCAGGTTTTGCGTGTTGCCGAGCTTGATATCTTCTGCTTCTTCAAGCGGTATTTTCAAACCAAGCGCAATGTCGTTGGTGATATCGGTGGAGCCAATAGGGAAGACTTCGATAGAGGTTGGGATATTGTTCTCATAGACGATCAGGGACACGGTCTCGGCGCCGATGTTGGCGAGTACACAGCCGGCGGTCTTCTGGATGCGGTTCAGTGTCACGAGGCTGGCAGCGATGGGTGCGGCGACAATATCTTCGATCTGGATTTCCGCTTCGTTTACAGCAGCGATGGTGTCTTGGAAATGGCGTTCGAGTGCGGTCACGAACATCGTGGTCACTTCGAGGCGGTTGCCCTTGAAGCCGACTGGTCGCCCCATCACTACTTCGCCATCCACTTTGTATTCGGTCGGGATGACATGAATAATATGCCGATTGGCCATGAAATTTTTTGGCAACGCGCTCTCGCTGGTCTGAATCACCTTCTTCACATCGAGCTCGGTGATCTCGGAGTCGGCACGTGAGATGATCGTCGTGCCTTTGGCGTACACGCTGTTGAGACCCATACCGCCGATACTCACGTATGCTTTGCGGATCTTGAAACCGCCGGCGGACTTTTCTGCTTGTTGTACCGCGAGGCGAATGCTACGGGTGACCTCGGCGGCATTGATGATATGGCCGTGACGCATGCCCTTCGACTCGGCAAAACCGACGCCCAGGATGCGCGGAACATTCCGGTCTTTTTCAAGGACAGATTCAGAGACAGCTACTTTGACTTGGTAGGTGCCGATATCGATGCCGACTTTGATGTTGCGAGCCATGGGTGGGAGATGCCAAATGCCTTGCAGTACTTGGCTTCTTCGCTCTCCATTGTACTCCCATGATCGAATCCGTTCAAATGGAGCAAACCGTGGATAAATAGGTAACCGGTGTAATTTTCGTAGGTTTGGCCGAATTCGCGAGCCTTCTTTTTTGTGCAATCGAGATTGAGATAGATCTCGCCGTTTTGTTCGTCGAGTGGAAAGGACAAAATATCGGTCGGACTATTCTTTTCGCGGTGTATGAGGTTGAGCTCCTGAATTTTTTTCTCGCTTACGATCGCCACGCTCAATTCATACTGCTCGCCGAGGATGGCGTTCTTCATTTGCACAAAAGGCCACTCGGGAAGAGTAGCCTTTGTGGAATTGATGAGTGAAAATGTCTCGCTCACGGGTGAGTGGGTCCGCCAAGGGGCGGATAGGGGTGGATTATCGGCCTGCTGGCTTGGCGCCGCGTCGCTCTGGCTGCTTGAACTTGCCGAGCTTCATGGCGAGCTCAACTTCATCTCGCTTTTCGAGTTTGTTCATCGCATGCTTCTTCACGCTCAATGGAGACTGGTTGCGGCCAGCATATCGAATCGATCGAACACGGCTCAACACTCCAGAACCCTGTACACGCTTGGTAAAGCGTCGCAAGATACTGAGACTATTCTCGTTGGCACCCTTCTCTACTTGGACATTTATCATAGTTTCAGTATCCTAACACACTAGCGAATTTTCTTCAAATATTCCTGCAGTTTGGCCAAAGGGATGGTCTCCTGGTGGCGGGTGCTCATTTCGCGGACGATCACGGAGCTTTCGCGAGCTTCTTTTTGGCCCATGATGATGGTGTAAGGGATTTTGCTGTTCTCAGCACTCTGGATTTGGCCGGAAATCTTGTCTTTGCCGATAGATTGGGCGAGCGGCACTTTGGCCTTGCGGAGCATTTCGATGACTTCGAGACTCTTCAGCTTCGCTTCGAAGCCGAGCTGGACGAAGTACACTTTCGGGTTTTTGTTGTGACGGTTGCGGTTGAACAGTGCCTCTTCTCGAGGCTTTTTGTATGAGACGGTCACGCCGACCGCACCGATCTCTTTGCGATAGCCGAGCTTCTTGGAAATACCGTTGTAGCGCATGCCGGTGGCGAGCAAGGTGTTGGTCTCCACTTCGCGGATTTCGAAGGCGGTCTGCGTCCACATGTTGCGGTCGCAGATCAGGCCGTTGTGAATCTTGTATGCAATACCAAGGCTCTCGAGATATTCGAGCACTTCACGGAAGTGTTGGCGGGACAATTCGGAGAGGAAATTAATCGGGTTCGGTGCGCTCTCGTGGACAGGGCGGCACTTTTCGTCGTCACATTCGTATACTTTGAAGATGTCCGTCTTCATCGCCTGGCGGCAGTGGTTTGAGAGTACGCTGATATGTTTGCGGTAGTGGTTGGAGAGCTCGCGGCAGAAGCGGTTCATGGAGTCGCGGTCGCCAATGCTGTTGACATGCACCATCAGTTCGCCAAATCCTTCCTCACGCAATGTCTCGACAACGCCCTTGATAAGGGTCGCTTCCGCGATGCTTTTGGTGGTACCGAGTACGTCGAGGTGAAAGGTCTTTACGCCTGGCCACTTTGCCTTGCGCGAACCTTCGTGTTGGACGAGGCCTTCGTAATACAGCATTACCGGCTGGCTCCAGGTGAACATTTCCTGTTCGTGGTACATGCGGAGGATGGCCACTTTGTCTTCTGGGTGGATGAGGAGTGGCTTTTTGATGAGAGGCTGGTCTTTTTTCGAATACGTAATACCAAGAAACTTCCGAGCGTTGTCCATGTCCACTTTTTCGAGGCGCGGTGGGTTGATCAGCTCGAAGCCGTAGTACGAGGCGATCTCCGCGGACTTGCCGGTCGCGAGCACCTTTGCCACCACGGGCGGCTTGTTGATGATCGGCTCAACCTTGGCGAATTTGTTGGAAGCGTGAGACATGGTGTTCAGAAGTTAATTGGTAAAATGCGCGACGCCCGGTAGGAAATTGATCTTGGTCGGTGGCAACAGGCGGACGAAAGGTCGACCGACGATGTATTTTTCTTCAAGCACGCCCCATGAGCGCGAATCCGAGCTTGCAGGGCGGTTGTCGCCGAGGACAAAATATTCATCCTCGCCGAGCACCTTTTTCATGCTATCGAGTGAATGGTTTGCCACGTACGACTCTTCCAATATGATTGGTTCGGCACTCGAACTATTGCGAATCGAGACTTTGCCGTATTGAATTTCGACAGTTTCACCCGGCAGGCCGATGACACGTTTGATATAGAAGCGTTTTGCCTCGGTCGGTGCCGTGTATGGGTATTGAAAGACTGCTACTTCGCCGCGTTGTGGTGTGCGGAAGTGATATGAGAGTTCGTCGACAATCAGATATTGGCCGGTCTCGAAAGTTGGATCCATCGACGGGCCATTTACGATGAATGGTTTGGCAACGAAGAGGCGGATAGGGAGGACGATGAGGAGAGTGATCAAGATAAACTTCCACAATTCAGAAAACGATCGTTTCAATGTTGATGTTTCTGTACCTTGTGTATCGAGAGTGGTCATTGCAAGCAATTTTAGCGCGACCGAGTGAGTTGACGCAAGAGCAAGACATGTGTCGCACCATTATTTTTTGTCACACGAACACATTTTTTCAGCTTGCGCATGTTTTTTGCATCGCTGCTGCTCGCGTGCTACACTTTTTCCAACATGACATACATTATCGCAGGCCTCGGCAACCCCGGAGACGAATACCTGAACACGCGGCACAATGTCGGCCGCATGGTCGTCGACGCTTTTGTGAAAAAACACGGATTGCCTGAGCTTGAGGCTGATAAAATGCTCAAGGCTCTCGCGACCGAGGGGAAGATTGAGGGTGCACATGCACTCACTGGAAAGATGAAGAAAGAAAAGGTAGTCGTGCTCGAGCCGGAGACCTTCATGAACAAGTCGGGTGAGTCGGTGGCGAAGGCGGTGAAGAGCAAGAAGGCGGCCGAGCAGCTCGTGGTCATCCACGACGACCTCGATCTACCGCTCGGCCGCTTGAAAGTATCATTCAACAAGAGCTCTGGTGGACATCGCGGTGTGGAGTCCGTCATTAAGGGCGTGAAGACTCAAGAATTCATCCGATTGCGCATTGGCATCACACCTGCGACTGCTGGTGGCAAGCTCAAGAAGCCTGAAAGTGAGGACCTCATCAACGATTTCATAGTCGCCGATTTCAAAAAGCCCGAAGCCGAGACGCTCAAGAAGGTAATCAAGACCGCAGTCGAAGCGCTCGATTGCGTCATCCTGTCCGGGCGAGATGTTGCGATGGGGAGCTTTAATTCGCTGCAAATTTAATGAAAGTAAAGATTGTTGTATTTGTTCCGGAGAGCCATGCTGATATTCTCAGGAAAGTGGTTGGTGATGCCGGGGCAGGAAAAATTGGCAATTATAGCCACTGTTCTTTTTCCTTAAAAGGGAAAGGCCGCTTTTTTCCTCTAGACGGAGCAAATCCAACCATCGGCGAAATCGGTGCTTTTGAAGAAGTTGATGAAGAGAGAATCGAGTTTGTCTGTGATAAGGAAAATGTCGAAGGGGTGATTGATGCGATAAAGAAGGTACACCCATATGAAGAGGTGGCTCTCGATGTTTACCCGCTCGAGTCATTTTGAAGTACTGATTTACAAATGGTGACACAATGTCACCATTTGGGTTTTGAAGCTGTGCATAAAAGCTAAAGTTTTCCCTACTACTTCTTAGGTAAAACTTTAGCTTTTCTTAGCAGTTTCTCTATCGGTGCCTTGCTACACTTTTTCCACTATGGGAAAAGACAAGAAAACGCAGTTTGCATCTGGGAAGATTCGAGACGTCACTTCACGAGAAGGGAAAAGTCTACGAATAGTTAATTTAGTTCTATCGAGAAAGGTCCAGGTGGGAGTTGTTGCTGTAGTCCCCGCTTTTCTCTCTCAGGATGGACAGAAAAGAGACCTTGTTTTTAGTAAAATGATTGCGGATAAGATCAGGGGAGACCACGGAGAGTTTCTTCCGGAAAATTTTGTCATAAACGCAAACGATTGGGATGGTGCGCTGGTAAATATGCGTTCTTTTAGAAATGGCATACTTGAACCGCCGAATTCCAACAGAATCAATTTGATCAAAAAGGTTCCAGATTCAAGTACCTTTCTTTTGATCGCTGCGGAGAAACAAAATGGCTTCTTTGTCCTTACTCATTTTGGGACCGTGATGAGTGGGGGAAATGAACTGAAAAGCCTCCTCGGGCGAGGAGACTTGATAGGTCCGACTGGGACTCCCCTGGGTCCAGCAGACTTTCTTGTCGCTCCCTCGCCAAAGGCGTTTCTTCGGGGGGTTTCAGGAAGCGGAGATGACAACAATATACCAAAAAGCTGTGAGTAAATCAAATAAGCGTTATCGGCATGTCCACACAGAGAAGCTCTTTTTGTTTCTAGCTATTCTTCTTCGCAAATCCCTCGAACGCTTTCAGAAGCTCCATTGGCAGGGTGAAGATGACCGTGTTCGATTCATCGGATGAAATGTCGTTTATCGACTGCAAGGTGCGCAAGTGAAGGGCGCCAGGCGATCCTGCGAGTACTTGCGCAGCTTTGGCCATGTTCTCGGATGCAGCGAGCTCGCCTTCAGAGGTGATGATGACGGCGCGCTTCTCTCGTTCAGCTTCTGCTTGCTTGGCAATAGTTCTCTCCATGTCAGGTGGAAGCGACACGTCTTTGAGTTCGACATTAGAAACCTTGAGTCCCCAAGCGGTTGATTCGGAGGAGATGACTTCTCGAATGCGGTTGGCGATGGTCTCGCGGCCTGAAAGGAGGTTGTCGAGGGTGGTTTCGCCGACGATATTTCGCATTGTAGTCTGAGCGTATTGCGACATGGCGTACATGAAATCCTCTACTTCGAGAATAGCCTTTTCAGCAGACTCGACTTTGTAGTACAAGACAGCATTCACCTTGACTGAAATATTGTCTTTTGTGATGGCATTCTGGTCCGGCACGTCGACAGCTTTTACTCGCATATCAACCTTTCGGTACGACTGAAATACTGGCACAACGATCCTCCAGCCCGGCTCCATGATCTTGCTGAAGCGGCCCATAGTGAACTTCAGTCCGCGCTCGTACTGGTTGACTTGGCGAAGGCTGGCAAGAATGATGAAAACGACGACTCCAATGATTGTGTAATACATGACGATAGTATAGCAGAGATGTGTGATGAGGACTTCTCTTCATAATTTCTTTACCTTTTCTTAGGCTTTTCTTTAACATTTTTTATATGTTTCTTGAGCACTATTTTGCTATACTAGCTTTACTGCAAGATATAAGAAATAACAGAATGTCAGAAAATCTAAATCCAATCAGTAAAATCGCCGTCTTTAAGGGCACGAAGATTCGAAAAATCATCCGCAACAATGAGTGGTGGTTTTCGGTGGTGGATGTAGTGCAGGCGCTTACCGATCAAGTCGATGATCTCACTGCGAGAAAATATTGGAATAAACTCGCGCAAAGGCTGAAAGACGAAGGGAGTCAACTGGTGACATTTTGTCACCAGTTGAAATTGCCGGCCCCTGATGGCAAGATGCGAGAAACTGACTGCGCCAACGCCGAAGGCTTGTTCCGCATTATCCAGTCAGTCCCTTCACCCAAAGCCGAACCATTTAAGCGTTGGTTGGCTACTGTAGGCTATGAACGCATAAAGGAGATCGAAGACCCTGAACTTGCCACAAAACGCACTCGCGCTCTTTATAAAGCTAAGGGCTACGATGATGCCTGGATCGAAAAGCGTATGAGGGGTATTACCATTCGTGAAGAATTGACCAACGAGTGGCAGAATCGAGGCGTCAAAGAGCAAAATGAATACGCTATTCTCACCGCCGAGATATCAAAAGCGGCTTTTGGCATGACGCCGAATGAGTATAAAACCCTAAAAGGTCTCGAGCGAGAGAATCTTCGTGATCACATGAATGACCTAGAACTCATCTTTTCAATGCTCGGTGAGGCGGCGACCACAGAAATTGCTCGAACTACTGATGCTCAAGGGTTCGTTCCAAATAAAGTTGCGGCTACGAAGGGTGGGACGATTGCTGGCGATGCTCGCAAGAAACTTGAATCCTAGAGCGGAAAAAAGATAAGTACGAAGGAGAATTATCTGAAGGAGGTGCAAAAAACAAAGAGGTTAAAAAAGTAAAAATACAAAACAAAAAGAGCTTCCTCTGGGAAGCTCTTTTTGTTTTGTATTTTTCGATTTCTTACTTCTTATCGACAAACGCGAGTGCCATCTTCTGCTCCCGCGGATCGAACAACGCGATCTTGAAGTTGTAGGTTTTGCCGAGTTCGAGCTTGGCGCGGAGCTTGTCCTCACCGCCGAATTCGCTGACGTGGACCAAGCCCGCGACGCCTTCCTCAATAGAGGCGAGGGCACCGTGTCGGTTGAACTTGATGATCACGCCGCTCACGACATCGTCCTTCTTGTACTTCTTTGCCGCTTCCTTCCAAGGGTTCTCCTTGAGTGCCTTGATAGAGAGGGAAATCTTGCCTTCCTTGATCTCGATGATCTTCACGCGGACCTTCTGACCAGTCTTGAACATGGTGCGAGGATCTTCGACGAGTGACCAGTCGATCTCAGAGATGTGGACCAAGCCTTCGAGGCCGTCTTCCACCTTTACGAAGACACCGAAGTCGACGATACCAGTGACAGTACCTTCGAGCTCATCGCCCACATTGTATTTGCCAATGATCTCCTGCTTGTCTTTCTGATCCGGATTCTTCTCAGAGAAGATGAGCTTGCCTTCCTTTGGAATCGCAGAGATGACGCAGACAGCAATGCGCTGGCCGACGAGCTTCTTCAACTCATCCAAAATACGATCCTTGTCGCCATCAGCTACGCGAGGGTAGTGCTCAGCTTTGAGCTGGGATGCTGGGAGGAAACCCATGATGCCCTGCCACTCGATGATCAAACCGCCCTTGTTGGCTTCCTTCACTGGCAATTCGTACACCTTTCGGTCGCGGATCGCGTCTTCGATCTCACTCCAAATGAGGGCCTGTCGAGCTTCCTTGAGGGAGAGTTCAACGTAGCCGTTCTCATTTTCTGCATCAACAACCTTGGCAGCAACATTGTCTCCGATGTTGATCTTCTTGATCACATCTCGTGCGGCGATGTACTCGCGGCCGTAGATGATACCAGTACCGTATGGAGGCAAGTCGATGTACACACCGGTTTTGTCGATGTTTATGACTTTACCTTCCACGACGTCGCCGACTACTGGGGTAGTCGCGGTCTGCTCAAGGAACGAGTCCATGAGGTGCGCCTTCTTTGGAGCCACTTTCTCCGCTTCAGCCTTTGCCTCTGCTTTCGCCGCTGCTTTTCCGGCTGCGCGAGGAGACTTTTTCGTCTCAGTTGCTTCCGCAACCTCAGCCTTCGCTTCGGTTTTCGCGTTTACTTTTGCTTCCTTCTCGTCTACTGGCACGGCTTTCGCCTTTTTGCCGATCTTGAACAACATGTATATAAATGTCGACTTCGTTTCCGTGCTACGCCGTGAGGCCGGCCTGGTCGCTTGCCGACACTATATATAGTGTGCGGTGGCGACTGGCTCCCTCATGCGCCTTGGTGCGCGGGGTTATCGAGGTCGAAGACAATTAAAGCTCTTGACGAGCGTTGGGATAGTATATCTAAAATGGCTGAAAAGGCAAGCGGCGCGGCTGTAGAGGTGCGTAGCGCTGGAGCCGCGCCGCGAGTATGCTATACTTTTACCGCTATGGTAATCACATATTTAGGCGGAGAGTGTTTCAAGATGCAGTTTGGCGACATGGTGATCGCTTTCAATCCGCCGGCCAAGGATTCGGAGCTCAAATCGCCCCGTTTCGGTGCGGACATTGGATTGGTGAGCTTGAATCATCCAGATTTTAGCGGCGCAGAGCAGCTGGAATTTGGCGAGAAAAAGCCGTTCATCGTGTCCGGTCCTGGGGAATACGAGGTAAAGGGTATTTTTATTAAAGGCTTCAAATCGAAGTCGCAATACGGCGGCAAGGACAAGCTCAATACCATCTACACCCTTGGTCTCGACAATATGAACATTTGTTTTCTTGGTGCGGTGAGCGAGGATCTCGATGCGGAGACCAATGAGGCGATCGACGATATCGACGTGCTCTTCGTGCCGATCGGTGGTGAAGGCGTGTTGTCTCCGGCCGCAGCATACAAGATGGCGGTGAAGCTCGAACCAAAGCTCATCATTCCAATGCACTTTGGGTCTATTGGCAGCAAAGACGCGCTCAAGGCATTTTTGAAAGAAGCGGGCGAGACCACCAAACCTGTGGACAAACTCACAATCAAAAAGAAGGATTTGGAAGGGAAGAGTGGCGATGTGGTGGTGTTGGAGCCGGCGAATGCATAGAGACGCCTGCCGCGCGGGACACGTGAACGGCGACACTATATAATAGACATATGGAACGATTCTTCTCCGAGTTGCGCAATAAGCCGTATCGATACCGAAGAAATGTCGCTCTTGGGGTGGCGGTAGTGGTGACCCTTGTCATCTTTTCTGTCTGGGCGGTCTCGACCAAGGAACGTTTCGAGGCGCGCTTGGATGGTATGGCACAGAAGGCGGCGACGAATACTGCTACGAGTACTGCTTCGGGTGCATCGAGTACGGCAGCCGTCGAGCCGGCGAGCCCATTCGAGGCGATCTCGCAGACTTTTTCTGAAGGTTTCGATACCATAGAAAAGCAGTTTGAGGAACTCTCCAAATTGGCAGAATAGTGCTAGAATAGAGGCTCATTATTACACGCGTTTCATATCACGATGTCATCTAAAGATTCAGACAAGAAGCCAAAGGGCGGCAGCGAAGGCAAAAGCGATAAGGGCGGAAAAAGTGGCGCATCAGAGGCGTCGGCTTTGCCTGCACGCGAGAACGTGGTGAGTCGCAGCATCACTACCGAAATGCGCGACTCGTATTTGGACTACGCGATGTCCGTGATCACTGCGCGAGCCCTGCCTGACGTGCGCGACGGTTTGAAGCCGGTGCACCGACGTATCTTGTATGCAATGCACGAGATGGGCCTGGTGGCGAGCGCGAAGACGCGAAAGTCTGCGGCGGTGGTGGGAGACGTGCTCGGAAAATATCACCCGCACGGCAACGTCGCGGTGTATGAATCTATGGTGAAGATGGCGCAGGATTTTTCGATTCGATACCCGCTGATCATCGGCCAGGGTAACTTCGGTTGTTTTACAAAAGATACGGAAGTTCGACTCGCTGATGGGCGCAATCTTTCTTTTGGTGAACTCATCAATGAGGACAAGAAGGGCAAGAAAAATTACACCTTCACTGTTTCAAAAGAGGGAAAGGTGGAAATTGCTCAATTGATAAAGCCGCGACTGACGATTAAGGACGCTGAGATCATGAAGGTGGTGCTCGACAATGGAAAAGAGATCAAATGTACGCTAAACCACAAATTCCTTCTGAAGAATCAGGATTATAAAGAGGCGCAATATCTAAAGCCAGGTGAATCATTGATGCCTTTGTACAGCCGTCTTTCTGAAAAAGGAGAAAGTGCACTTTCGGATATGGTTGGATACGAGATGATCTACCAACCTCTCGATAATACTTGGGAGTATGCGCATCATTTGGCCGATGCCCTCAACATTTCTATTGGTAAATATGCCAAGTCAGCCGGCAAGGTCCGACATCATGTCGATTTTAATAAAGGCAACAATAGTCCAGAAAATATCCAGCGAATGCAATGGATCGATCATTGGAGACTTCATTCCGAACTGACTGCTGGCCGACATAAAAATGATCCCGAGTACGTAAAGAAGCTTGCGGAAGGTAGAAAGGCGTTTCGTGCAAAGGCTGGCGTAAAAGAGCAGTATAGCCAGGCGATGTCGGAAAGGAATAAGCAGAATTGGCAGAATCCTGAATACCGTGCGCAGATGATCGAGACGCTCAGTCGAGTGAATCTTGAGTACATTGCAGCTCATCCAGAAAAGCGTCTGGAACTTTCGGCTCGCGCAACCAAGACCTTGAAGCGTTTGTGGCAGGATGAGGCGTATCGCCAAGAGATGCACGCGCGGATCATCAAGGGAAACAAAAATCACACCACAAACAAGACCGGGAAGAAGAAATTCGACACGGTTTGCAAGAAATTGATCGAGAAGGGTGTACCGCTTTCCAAGGAGACTTACGAAGAATTTCGTCCGAAGGTGTACCCGTACAGGTCGGCCACTTCATGGGAGGTTGGTTTCAGTAAATATTACGGTTCTAATCTCGACCGACTTACGGTTGAGCTCGTGGGAAACCACAAAGTTTCTCGCGTTGAATTCTCAGGCGAACGCGAAGATGTATACGACCTCACTGTGCCGGTAAGCCACAATTTTGCGCTGGCGGCGGGCGTATTCGTGCACAACTCAATCGACGGTGACGGCGCCGCGGCAGAACGATACACTGAGGCGAAGATGGCGCGCATCTCGACCGTGATGCTCCAGGATATTGAGAAAGACACTGTCGACTTCCGACCAAACTACGAAAACACTCGAAAAGAGCCGGGCGTGCTGCCGGCTGCTGTCCCGAATCTCCTTTTGAACGGCACCCTTGGTATCGCCGTCGGTATGGCGACCAACATTCCGCCGCACAATCTCGGCGAAGTGGTGGATGCGACCACGCATCTCATCGACAACTCCGATGCTTCTGCGGAAGACCTTTTGCAATTTGTGAAGGGTCCGGATTTCCCGACTGGCGCGATGCTGTACGCTTCTGCCGAAATGAAGCATGCGTATACCACTGGCCGCGGCGGCGTGGTGGTGCGCGGCGAAGCGGAAATCGTGGAGACTAAGAACGGCTCGTTCCAGATTATCATCACCTCGATCCCATATCGAGTGAACAAAGCCGACCTTATTTTGACCATCGCCGACCTCGTTCGCGAGAAGAAGGTCGAAGGTATCAAGGGCCTCCGAGACGAGTCTACGAAAGACATTCGCGTGGTGATCGACCTCAAGCAGGGTGCTTTCCCACAGGCCGTGCTGAACTTTTTGTATAAACACACACAGCTCGAAGATACGTTCCACTTCAACACCGTTGCCCTCGTGGACGGCGTGCCGCAGACACTCTCGCTCAAGAGCGTGCTCGAGGAATTCATTAAGCATCGACAGGTGGTGGTGCGTCGTCGCACCGAATTTGACCTCCGCAAGGCTGAAGACCGTGAGCATATTTTGCTCGGCCTCAAGAAAGCGCTCGACCATATCGACGAGATCATTAAATTGATCAAAAAGTCGAAGGACACCCCGGAGGCGCATCTCAATTTGATGAAGACCTTCAAATTCTCCGACCGCCAGGCGACTGCTATTTTGGAAATGAAGCTGTCGCGTCTCGCGGGCCTCGAACGACAGAAGATTGAAGACGAACTCAACGCTGTGCAGGCGCTCATTCGCGAGCTCAAGGATTTGCTCT
This sequence comes from Patescibacteria group bacterium, assembly GCA_038065315.1. NCBI lineage: Bacteria > Patescibacteria group bacterium. The sequence continues at coordinate 321,275 of JBBTRF010000001.1, read as the reverse complement.
CGAGCGCGAAGAAGATTTTGGCGGTGATCAAGAAAGAACTGCTCGAAGTGCGTGCAAAATATGGCGACGAGCGACGCACCAAGGTCATCCGTGGAGGTGTGAAGGAATTTAAGCCTGAGGACACCATCCCAGACGTGGACTCTGTGCTCGTGTTCACTGCGGGTGGCTACATCAAGCGTACCTTGCCAGACGAGTATCGCCGACAGAAGCGCGGCGGTGTAGGTGTGGTGGATCTCGATACGAAAGAAGAGGATTTCATCACCCATATTTTGAATGCGAACACGCATGCGGACATGCTGTTCTTCACGAACAAGGGCAAGGCGTACCAGATCAAGATGTACGAGATCCCTGAAGGCAAGCGCGCGACCAAGGGCAAGTCAATCGTAAACTTTTTGGCACTGGCCGACGACGAACGCGTCACCTCGATTCTCCCGATGCCGAAGGAGGTGAAGAAAAGCGGTCTCAGTCTCTTCATGATCACCAAAAATGGCGTGGGCAAGAAGGTGAATGCCGAAACCTTCCACGATGTTCGACGAAGTGGCCTCATCGCTATCGGTCTGGAGTCTGGCGATAGTCTCGTGTCGGTACGATTTGTCGAGAAGGGCGATGAGGTGATCCTTGCGACCAGCGAAGGTCAGTCGATCCGATTCAAGGAAACCGATATCCGCGAAATGGGCCGCGCAGCCATGGGTGTCATTGCGATGCGTCTCGAAAAGGGCGACACCGTCATTGGTGCCGATGTGGTGAAGAAGGATATGAAAAAGCCAGCACTGCTCGTGATCATGAGCAACGGCTACGGCAAGCAGACTGAGCTCTCCGAATACAAGGTGCAGAAGCGCGGCGGCTCCGGTATTTTGACCGCGAAAATCACCGACAAGACCGGCAAGGTCATCACTTCGAGCGTGGTGGATGTGGCTGCGGCTGCCAAGGAGGTGAAAGAAGGCGAGGTCGGTGATGGTGCCAACGAGCTCGTGGCCATCTCCAAAAAGAGCCAGGTCATCCGCTGCGATATCAAGGAGATTCCGGTCCTCGGCCGACAGACCCAAGGCGTACGTATTATGCGCCTGCGAGATGGTGACACATTGGCGAGCGCGGTGTGTTTGTAAGGTGTGGTGATTCTCGCGATTTTTAGAAAATAAGGCAAGAAAAAACGCCGCCTGGATTGCTCCGGGCGGCGTCTTGCGTTTTCGAAACTGACTGCAGTGGGATGCGTTTGGATCCTCATTGCTCACGCAAGCGGAGGAAGCGAAGCGGTCCCATACCTGGCCCAATGTTTGTAGGGCAGGCGTGATTGGTCATGCCGTGTTGGTCCGGGAGCGAAAAGGTCGCGCTCACGGTCCACACAGCATCCGTTCTGAGAGACGTCGCGCTCTCGAGCACCACTTGCCGACCCGGGATGCCCACGAAGCTTACTTTCGGCGCGCCGTTCACCAGGCTAATGCTGGTGAGCACCGGCGCGCCGATCGGTTGTCCGGTCGGGAGCCAATACTTTGGAAACGTGCCGTCGGCTGCTTCTAGAGCAAGAACCGTCGGAGTCCCGTTGGTGAGCAGCGAGAGGTGGATACCGATGCGGGCAATGCCGGAGAGGCGGAGGAGTCTGAACCCATCCGTGTCGAAGTAATCGGCGTAGTGCGCCGGATCCTCCTCCAGATAGTTGATGGTCGAATTCCCCCACGTCTTGCTTAGCACTTCGCTCGTGCTGCCGTCCGGGTTGCTCGTAAAAACTCGAGCACACGTCGGTCGATCGGAGAATCCGAGAAGATACCAGGTATACCAGGGTGTTGCCGGCGGTGGGCCGTCGAAATACCTCAGGTTGGGAAACGGCAGGAAGACGTATCCAGCGACATTGATCGGGATGGTCTCCGCTGTTGCGTCAGCCGGAAGTCGGAAGCCGCCAACCCCATTGGTGACCAAGGGGAAGACGACATTGACCTGCGCCATTTCCAGTGTTGTCGCGGGGATATCCGGACTTTCACTGGCGAAGACGCTCGGGATGTCGGCCTCTTTGGCGGTGGTCTTCAGCAGAAACCTTGAATTCGTTCCATCGCTATTCGCCAGAGGGTAGTTTGTTGCCAAACAGGCCATCTGGAACGCAACCTCGCGAAGCTTGTTGGTGAACGCTTCCGGCGTGAGGCCGGAGACGGACACGTTGGTGCGCGCGATGGGTTGCACGATCTCGACAGCGTAGTAGTCGTGGGGCCAGCGATAGAGGAGGGCCTCGATCGTGTTGACACCCGCAAATTGCGCGGTGCGAATCTGGCTGAGCGTGCTTGGAAGCACGTCAGCCGCTCGAACGTCTGCCGTGGACCACAAGGTCAGGCAGGCGAGGGTGCTAACAAGGGCGACCAGCGCCCGATTGAGTAGGGCATTCATAAGTCAAATCCATGGGCAGGGGGTTGTGGTTGAGCTGCACTGCAGTGAGTTGTCAAAGCTGTTTTTGATATTACCTCTAAAAGCGCAAAAAGTCAATAGTTATCCACACGTGCTTAAAATGGCTAATGCCAAGGACTTTACAATCCCCAGAAAGTGATTTTGGTTCAGATGAACAGTGGTATACTAAATGGGTACTATTATCCGTTGCATTTATTTTCATTATGAAACATATTCTCGCTTCTCTCCTTGGCGTCGCCAAAGTCGCGATTCTGATGCTGGTTGTAGGATTCGGCGTCACTAGCCTCTCGGCTCAGTCGTCTTGGACACCGGCGCCAGCCAACCCTCCGGCAAACAATGCGTCTGCTCCAATAAATATCAGCTCATTGATGCAGCGAAAGTTTGGGCCGTTATTTCTCGGGACCACGGCTGTGTTGCCGAGTCCACCGAGTCCAATAACGAGCACGTTTGATGTGCTCGGCTTGGCAAGTACCACGATGCTTTCGACTGACACTCTCCTTGTGTCGAAAGCCGTCACCTTCGTCGCCGGCTCACCGATGAAACTCCTCACCTTCGGTTCTTTAGGTCTCACTCTCGCCGACGGCACACAAGGCGCTGGTAAGGTGCTCACTTCGAATGCGAGTGGTCTCGCAAGCTGGCAGACATTGCCAGCTGCGCCGTCTACCCCTTCTGGAACTCCTGCAAACACCGCGATTCTCGGCCCACTCGCCTACAGCGCGCAAGATTTTGGAAATAATAGTGCAAATTACGTGGAGAGCACATTCACCCTCGCCGGGCCGACCGATGTGGTGATCACTTCGTCAGTGAACGTCTGCGGCGCCATCATTTTCAATGTGTACATGCGCGTTGATGGTGTCGAGAAGGACAAGAAAGCTTTCCGAGGTGAATCAAATGGTGCAGACTGCGGTACGGTAAATCTCTCGAGCCGAGTGAGTCTTGCTGCTGGAAGTCACACGGTGAAGATTCAGGGCGGCTTGTTCACGTCTTTCCCTGGATACGGCAACACCACGCGACCTGTCGACACCTTTGTGTATGTTCTCGGAGGGGTGAGTGGTGGTACCACCTCAAGTCCTGCGGTTGTCGGTTCTTGTGACGCGAATCCTTTTCAGGCAACTAACCAGAGTGGTCCAAGTATGCTGAGTGGGACCACTTACCAGAACACCAGCGGCACTCAGCTGATAGTGGTTGCCACCGCAAGCGAGACGTCATTTAGCGGTCAGAATGCCTTAGCTGGTTATATCGGCGTCTCTAGTGCATCGACTCTCGTCTCTCAAGAGATTTTTACTTCTACCAATAGAAATTCGATCACCTTCCTTGTGCCACCGGGCTATTACTACAAGGTGGTAAATGGAGCTACAAACAGTCCGACACTTAGTTCAACTGCATGGAAATTGTGCGGAGGAGGCAGTACAACATCGGGTGGCGGATCAGTATTGAAGGGTGTTCTAACTCTCGCATCCAGTCGCAACGTGGCACCTACAGGTGCGTATGTTTCCGACTCGATAACCGTTACTGGGGCAAGTGTCGGCGATTCTGTAAGCGTGAGTCTGCCTAATAATTATTATAATAATTACACTCCTATCACCGCCCCACTTCCTTGCGCTTCGATCGATGCTTCTGTGGTTAGTCCTAATATGGTAAAGGTTAGATTTAGTAATGCGTATGACGGAACCGCTTGTGCTGTTCCGGCCGGGACGTATAATGTTTTTGTGGGCTCTTCTGCTGGGGTGAACACTGTTACTGCCTCAGCGGGAGTGTCCCAGATTATTGCGGGCACTGGGGTGACGATATCTCCAGCGAGTGGGACGGGTGCGGTGACAGTAGGAATGAGCCCGGGCCAGGGCATGATGGGCGATGTGCCGGATGCGATCTTGTGTCAGTCAGCATCAGATACTTCAAAAGTGATCATGTATGCGCAAGGAGTGAACACTGTTTCTTGGGGAACTCCAGGAAGAAGAATTTACTCAAGCGATTCTGATGCCGGTCCGCATCTCACTGTGTATTTTCATCCTACCACTGGAGCCTGGATCAATGATGTAGTCGGTTTGTCTCAGTCGTATACCAACGCGATAAATGGGTGTCGGGATAGGAACTTAAGTCAGCAAACTGGCTTCAAATTTGCTGGAGTGAACAATGTTACCGCCGCTGCACCCGCAGCGGCCGCGGGCACTATCTGTGGTTCGGCGACACGCAAGGGAACCATGACCCAATTTAATACCGTCTCTCTTGCTACCGACTCGTGGGGGTGTGCAGTGGATCCTACAGGTGCAAACTTTAATGGCCCCGCTGAATCAAATGACTCACAAAGGAGGACCGTGTTAAACAATGGCACATGTACCGGTGCCAGAAAAGTTGTGGTAGATGCACTGGAAAGAAGTTTCATTTGTGTGAAGCAGTAGTTAATTCGCTGGCCACAGCCAACAATGTTCTCCCACCCGCACAAAAATACTGATCAGCTGGGGTTGATGCCTGGAATGAAGGTGGCGGATTTGGGAGCGGGCGTCGGGGCGTATGCGATCCCAGCGGCACAGGCAGTGGGCGAGAAGGGTCGGGTGTATGCGGTGGAGGTGCAGCGCGATTTAGTCGCGAAGATCAAGGCCAATGCTGAACATGCCGGCCTGAAGAATGTCGAATATCTTTGGGGTAACATCGAGCAGCGTGGCGGCACCCATATTGGCGATGAACTTGTGGATTTCGTGATTGTGGCGAACGTGCTGTTTCAAGCGGCCGACAAGGTTGGGCTGGTCGCGGAGGTGCGACGGATTGTGAAAAAAGGTGGAAAGGTCGCGGTGGTGGATTGGAAAGAATCTTTTGGCGGCATTGGTCCGGCGGTGCAGGAAGTGGTGAGTGAGACGAAGACAAAAGAGCTTTTTGTGCAAAATGGCTTTCAGCATGTGCGCGGCATTTCGGCAGGGGATCATCATTACGGGCTTATCTTCACAAAAATATGAAAAATATGACCACGTTTCAGATCGTCCTCACCGGCATATTTGCCGGAGCGGTGCTCGTGGCCTTGGTGGTGTTTGCGACATTTAAAGGTTCTTCAAGCAAAGGCTTGATGGCGATCACTTTGTGGGGTACTTTGCCGGCAGGTGATTTTGCTCAGGTGGTTTCTACGGTAAATCAAGTGTTGCCACAGCGGCTTGCTATCAATTATGTCGAAAAGAAGGAGAAAGATTTTGATCGCGAACTCACCGAGGCTCTGGCTTCTGGGGTCGGTCCGGATGCGGTGCTACTTCCACACACCAGCTTGTTTCGCCAGCAGGGGCGTATCTTGCCTATCCCGGAGGCGAGCCTGCCGCTCCGCACCTTCCGAGATACCTTTAGTGACCAGGCTCGCCTGTATGAGATGTCCGGCGGCGTCTGGGCGCTGCCTTTCGTGAGCGATCCGCTCGTGATGTATTGGAACAAAGACATCTTCAACACTGCTGGTTTAGCCAATCCGCCAAAGCATTGGGATGAATTTCTCACATTAGCACCTCAGCTCACCAAAAAAGACGCGGCGGGCAATATTACCCAAAGCGCTGTGCCGTTTGGCGAGGTGGTAAACATTTCGAATGCGAAAGACACCCTCTCAGCACTGCTGTTGCAGGCCGGAACCCCTATTACAAAGATTGACCAGAATGGTGCATTCTCTAGCACGTTGTCTGATCGCCCTAAAGGAGTCTCCGATATTCCAGCAGTCTCTGTAGTGGCTTTCTACACGCAATTTTCTAACCCTTCGAAAACGACATTTACATGGAATCGGGCCATCGGTGACGCGCAGAACTTCTTTTTGGCCGGCAATCTTGCCACCTACTTTGCCTTCGCTAGCGAGAATGAGACGTTGCTTCGCAAGAATCCAAATCTCAATTTTGATATCACCGCTTTGCCACAACCGCGCGACGTGAAGGTGCCGATGGTGTACGGCAAGCTCTATGGCTTGGCCTTGATGAAGGCGGGAAAGGATCCGGTCGGTGCTTTCCAGGTGCTCTCTATCTTGGCTGATCAGACATTTGTCAGTACGTTTGCTCAGCAGACAGGGTTCGCGCCGTCGCGTCGGGACTTGCTCGCGACGGCGCCGGCCGACCCTGCTCTCGCCGTATCGTACCGATCCTCTCTCATCGCTCGCAGCTGGATCGATCCTGAACCAGTCGCTACTGGTGCGATCTTCAAGCGCATGATCGAAAGTGTCACTTCCGGCAAATATCGCCCAAGCGAGGCCGTGAGCGCGGCCTCCCAAGAGCTCCAGGCTTTGCTACGATAAACACATGCACCCTTTTTTTAGAAAAATCGCCGCTTCAGTCGTCCTCTCGAGCTTGCTGTCCGCGCTCCTCTTTCTGTCGTTCTCTGCCATCCTTATTCCGGCACCTGTCGCAGCAGCTAGTAACGGTTTCTTCGGGCTTCAGAAGCCAAACCTCATCGTCTGTGGTGACTTTGATAACCCCGACAATACCGCCGCGGCGCACGAATGTACCTTCGCTGATGTGGTGTTGCTCGCCAAGAATGTGGTCAATTTTGCCTTCTACCTCTCCGTCCCCGCCGTTATCCTGCTCCTCTCCTATGCGGGCTACCTCTATATGACTTCCGCTGGCGATGAGGGGAAGGTCGGGCAGGCGCATACAATCTTTACCAACGTCGCTATCGGCTTCTGTATTATCTTGGCGGCGTGGCTGATTGTTACGACTTTATTGCAAGCCTTATTGAATCAGGTGAGCTACCCGATTTTGAAAGGGAACACAATTGAGATAAAATAGAGACATGAAATACTTCTCACACACGAGGCAGTTCAAACCTATCTTCAAGAAACTCATGGCGCATTGTTTGGTGGCCGGAGTACTTCTCACTGTTGCTGTACCATTGGTCCATGCGTCGGTCACAAACGAAGCTCTCAGTTTCTCCAATCCGCTCAAGGCAAACTCTATCGAAGATCTCCTTGCCGATATCCTAAAGCTGGTGAGTCGCCTCGGCGCCATCATCGCAGTGCTCTACTTCATCTACGGCGGCTTTTTGTATGTGACCGCGCAGGGTGATGAGGAAAAGGTGGGCAAGGCGCACGGCACCCTCAAGTGGGCGGCGGTGGGTACTGCTGTGCTGCTTAGTGCGGAGATCATCGCGAGGATTATTGAGAATACAGTGAAGAGCGTCAGTAATATCTAACATTCATGCTCAACGGCGTCACCGATTTCAAAGACTTCATCGATGTCTTGTACGACATTATTGGCGGTACTTTGGCACCCCTATTGTTTGCTACCGCGATTGTCGCCTTTCTCTATGGTGTACAGAAGTATATTTTGGCCGGTGCCAGTGAGGACAAAGTGAAAGAGGGCAGGGATATGATGATCTACGGCATCATCGGCTTGGCCGTGATGTTTTCCGTGTGGGGATTGGTGCGCTTGGTGATCAATACCTTTTTTGTTGGGTTCTAGCCGCCGCGGCGCTCCGGTCTGCCTGTCCACACCCTTGGTTTGTCGCCATTCTAGGGGCTGGTATAATGTCGGGAGGTAATATCTTTGCCTTTAAGAAGTGTATTACTTTATTATCAGCAGTTTATTCAATTTTACGTATGAAAAAGCTTTTTTACGGAATGTCAGCAGCAGCGGCTGCTCTCATGGCTCCGATTTCGGTGTTTGCGGCAGTGAGTACCGACTTTGAAAATACAACCCAAGGTCTTGGTGGCATTGCGCAATTATTCCGTTCATTCCTAGACTATGCAGTACCCTTTCTTATTGCTTGTGCCGTTGTGTATTTCCTCTATGGGGTACTCCAGTATGTGATCATGGGTGACGACGAGGAGAAGAAAGAAAAGGCGAAGAGCACTATCTTGTACGGTATTGTCGGAATCTTCGTGATGGTCTCTGTGTACGGACTCGTGACTTTGTTAAAAAAGACGTTTAACTTAGAAGAACAGGGTCTGACAGCACCAACCTTAGACACTCTCCAGTAATTCAGTCACTGTATATATCCCGTGTCCAGCGCCACCGACTCATTGATTTCAAAGCTCGCAGAAGCAGTGGTCAATCCGGTGCTGAAGCTGGCATACGCCGTCGCCTTCCTTGTCTTCCTCTGGGGCGTGTTCCAATACGTGAGAGGCGCTGACAATGAAGATGCGCGAGCACTCGGGGTGAGGCACATGACGTGGGGGGTTGTCGGTCTCGCGATCATGGTGACGGCCAAGGCCATTGTGAGTCTCATTGGCGCCACGGTCGGAGTCTCAGTGTTCTAGGTAGTGCGGGCCATCCCGCAAAAAATATAAAGGCAAAGAAAAAAGAGCGCAACACCAACCGGGTGTCGCGCTCTTTGCGTTGGGGTGGGGCTGTAGAGCCTCAACCACTACTATTCGATCTTCCGTTGAAGGAAGTAGCGGAAGGTGGTGCCTTCCGCAAAGATCTCCCCGGCGAACCGGTTCGGATCTCGTGGGTCGATGTCGCCCGTGAACTCGCCGCGGGTGCGATCGCCTTCGTCCTCCCAAGTGCCGGCTTTCTTTCGGCCGTCCCACTTGTAGAGGACGACGACAGGCCGGCCTTGCATGAAGCGCTCGACGCTGAACCACATGTGTGGGTGGTCGCCGCGCACTTCGTTGAGCACCCAGGCTCGGCAACGAATTTCTTCGTTCGAGCCCGACTTGTATGCCGCGAAGGTGTATGAGACCTTGGGCGGCGTTACCGATGCTCCGGAGCTGGCCACGAACTCTTGCGAGGGTGTGAGGCCATTCGCTTGCGGACGGATCCAGATGGCCCAGATGCCGAAGCCGAGGCTTGCGAGGAGTCCGATACTCCAGACCCACTTCCAGACTAGGCCGGCGGTCTTGAGTTGGATCTTTCGTAGCTCCACCCGTTGCCTGATGGCTGCTTCTGCTGCGGCCCTGATGTCGGCGGCGGTGGGTGTAGCGGGAGCGCCTGCTGTGCCGCCGGTCGCAGGATTTGCTCCGGTGGTTGGTGGGTTAGTGGCTGTAGAGGCACCACTCGGATTTGCCCACCCGATGGTCTTCCAGACGGCAATGCCGCCGGCGATGATTGCCAGTATTACAATGAGGTAGCTCATAGATTACTCCGTTTCTTTCGTTGTTATGGACGAGCCGGGGTGGGCGGCGGTGTTGGCCGTGGTGGTGTCGCAGGGACAGTCACCAGTAGCCGCTTCGCCGCTTCATCTCCGAGTGCCAGCGTGCCGATTGAGGCAACTGAATCAGCGAAGAGTCCTGCTGTAGCAGCAGGGTTTTGCGTATAGGCTTGGAGCCGATCTCTGAGCACTTGATTCTTGGCCTGGCCTTCTGCGAGGTCCGCAGCCGCTTTGTGTGTCGCGGTTATCACGGCGGCCTTGCCATTCGCGTCCGCAATCGTGCCAGCCATCATTGCTGCTGTCAGTGTCTCCCTCTGGGCGCCAATCTCGCTGCCGAGATCAACGTCTAAGACGCGAATTTCAGTGACTTCAACGCCAACGGAGGTGGTCAGTGACGGGTTGTGGGCATTACCGTTGTTGACGATATCCTTCACCCCATCAATGATTTCTCCACGAGGAGTTTTTCCCACCGTGGCTGGCGTGCAATCATGATACTTGTTGCGCAAGAGTTCGAAGTAGGTATGCATCGCTACACGCTCGCGGACGACATCCTTAATGGCTCCAGTTGCCATATCGACCCAGGTATTGCTCCCGACTCGGTATTGCATTTTGTGGATGTTTCGTGCCTGAAAGGTCACGAGGAGCACGAGCTTCGTTGGAATCACTTGATTCTCCGGTCCCGCACTTTCGAGATCGGTGAACGAAATGCCTAGCGTGCTGATGTAGAACACTGACTTCGCCTCGCCGATCTTCGGCGTTAGGTGGTAGTCGATGCCTCCCGATGCTGTTCCGGGGTCCTTCACCAATTTGTTGTAGGCGAGAGGGTATTTCCGTAGTTGGAAGAAGGGATAAATCCCGATCCACCAAGCATTGAACATTGGCATCAAAAGCCACTTCTCCAGCATTCGCATTGGCCACCAGGCGTTACCCTTGAGGTATGCTTCGTAATGTTGTTCGTAGTCCGCGGTGTCTTTTGCCCACTGTTCCCGTTCGGTGACAGTGGCTCCAGCAGGGAGTGACTTGGGAGGAATTTCTTTCACTACGCCAATGTCAGGTCCGTGCTGGACAACAAACACGCCGCGCACGCCGGAGACGAATCTCACAGGTGCGTCATCACCGTTGATGAAGGTGAAAAGTTCATTTTCACTGGCAAACTTGAAGAACTTACCTCGTTTCGCTAACCCGTAGGCTCCGAAGACGAGGAAGACGAGCCACAGTGTGGTGGCAATGGCCACCAGTGTCCACATCAGCGAACTCCAATCGGGAAGCGACCAGTTAGGTAGCTTGTCCCAAATGCTAATGTCCGGCATGTGGAACTCGGGCAGGTTTTTGAACCCGCCGAAGTGATTGATCGAAGCGAGGATGACGAAGCTCAGTCCGAAGAAGATCGTGAGCGCGCCGAGGATTTTGTGTTTCATAGTTTTGCTAGGTTGTCAGGGAAGCGGTTTTGCCGCTTCGGGCAGGGGTTTCTGGCGCTTTTTTTGAGTTGTTCGGCGCCGGTTGTTCTGGTGTGAATGATAGCATATAAAAAGGTAAAAGTCAAGTGGCGGAAGGAGTGGTAGCGGGTGTCGTGGAATGGCTTTGTTGAGGCACGGTTTTGGGTGTGCCGGTTGTTGTGCGGGCAAAAGAAAACGCCCTTTCCGGTGATGGCCGGAAAGGGCGGGAGTGAGAGGAGCGAATGTCGCCTCAGGCCTTGATCAGGGCAAGCAGTTCGCTGAGCATGAAGGGCTTGCTTAGGAAGAGAAATGGCCGAGAAATCGTTGCTCGTGCGCGCTCGATATTGTCCGCATCCGCAGCGCCGCTCATAAGGATGAGCTGAGCGCTAGGGAAGAGCTTTGCCCCGACTTGGAGGACCGCGTCGCCATTGAGGCCTCCGAGGTGGTAGTCGCTCAAGATGACGTCTGGCCAATTGGCTTTGTCGCCAGTGGCGATGACCTGCAATGTGGTAACGGCTTCGATGCCGTCAGCCTTGAGAGTCACATCAGCCCCCTCAATGGCTTTTGGCAGGAATTCAGAGAGGACTCTGGCGAGCGATAGCTCGTCTTCCGCGATGAAGATTTTCATGGTTTCAAAGACCGCAGTTTTGGTTGAGAACAAAAAGTAGCATATCAGTAATACGGTACTTCGTCAAGTGGTGCGCGGGAGAGGCTTGGCCACGAGTTCTTCTCGCTGTGCTCGAAGCCTCTCGGCCCCGCCTCAGAAAAGCTTCCCCGAAGCTTTTCTTCCGGCTTTCAAGTCCTCTCCGCTTTGGTATGAAAAAAAGCCGACAGAGAGTCGGCCATTTTTCATATGGTGCGCGGGAGAGGACTTGAACCTCCATGCCTTGCGGCACTTGCTCCTAAGGCAAGCGTGTCTGCCATTTCACCACCCGCGCATAGGGGTATCGTAGCATATTTGAGTGGTCACGGATAATTTCTTCGCCGTCGCTCAGAAATTTCCTCGACCCCGCCTCGGCTGTTTTGCCTGCTGACAAAACATGCCTCCGGCTTGCACCTGTACGAAAAAATCCGGGAATGGTCCGGATTTGTTTCGTCAGGTGCACCCAGTAGGATTCGAACCTACGACCTACCGCTTAAGAGGCGGATGCTCTACCAACTGAGCTATAGGTGCATGTCGGGAAAATATAACAGATTTCTGGGGGATTCGCAAGAAAAAAGCGCCGCCCACGTGAAACGGGGCGACGCGTGAGGGTGTCGAAGTGATGCAGTGCGAGACGTCGTGGTCAGGCTTGGCCGAGCGAGGGATTGCGAAGAGCGATCGGCACGTCCAGCTTGCCGGCATTGTGCACGGCCGAGACGGGCGCACCGCTTCGGATTTTCGAGTCTGAGTCTTGCCGAGCCTTTGCTGGCTTCTCGCTCAGCGGAACGTGAACTTCTCCGGCAGGCCCCAAGCGCCGAGCACGTAGTGTTCGTAGCCGCCAGTCATCTTCGGGCGCCGAACCGACAGTATCGGGTCTTCGTCGAAGGTCTCTAGCTCGAACTCTGCATCTGGATGCCGAGCTTCGATCTTCAGCACTGCCTGCTGGAGTTTCTCGGGGGCTTTGAGTGCTGATAGCAAGAGGAACATCTCATAGGGTTTGCATGTCCAACTCTGCCCGACCTTCCACTTGGCGTAAGCTGCGATTCTTGTGCTCGCTTCATGGCGGTAAGCCTTGGTATCCGAGGCTTCCTTGATGGCCTCTTTCAACCAGCCGCCAAAGGCATACACAGATGCCAGGCCAACCCAAGCGAACATGCTACCAAAAGCCAAGCCGAGCAGGAAGCCGAGACTCATGATGATCGCCGGAAACTTCCAGCTCATGGCGAGTTGACGAGCCAACGTCGGCGACGTCCGCACCCATTCAGCGAGGTCGGCGAAGAATTGCTGCTTCACCTGTAGCCTGTGCTGCTCCGCTTCGCTTGCGGTGAGCGGCATGAGTCCGCAGTTCTGGAGGATCGTGGCGCGCAGGGAATCGTGTCGCTGTGCCCACCGGCGTTCACGGCTGTTCTGCCGAATACCGCCGGTGTGTTTGGTGTTGTTGTGACCGCGATGACGACTGCTTGTCAGGTTCGTGTCCTGGCCAGACGTCCTTGTTGTTTCTGGTAGTGTTGCGTTCACCGTCGACCTCCTTGTGTTGAGGGTTGTTGTTTTGAAAAGAGGATTCGGCACACGCCGGTCCATTTCTAATGCTACGCTCTTTTGTTCCTGCGTCAACTCTGTCTACTGTGCTTTCGGCAACTCATAAAAACAAAGAGTGTATCCGTCTGGGTCCTGAATGCCAAATTCGATGTTGCCCCAAGGCATTTTTTCAGGTGATTCAATCGGTCTCAGCCCCTTCGCCAGCAATTCCGTGTGATAGGTCTCTGCGTTATCTACCTCGATTTGAATTAAAACACCCAGGCCTTTCTTGCTGTGATGCAAGTCGGTGGGCAAGTTTTTTCTAAAGCCAAGAGCATATTCCTCCTTTTCGTGAAAATGGATCTCGAAAGCGCCAAGTTTGAGCATCACGCCTTTGCCATCGGAGCGGATACAATCGAAACCGAGCGATTGGTAAAACGCCGCCGCCTTTTTGAGGTCGTCAGTGAGTAGTACGAGACAGTCCAAATTTTTCAGATGTTTTTCGATTTCATTTATCATGTGCCTGGGGTGGGACTCGAACCCACATTCCTTTTGGGAACACCATTTTAAGTGGTGCGCGGCTACCAATTACGCCACCCGGGCTTTTTATTAGAGTATCATATTTTTTGAATACGAGGATGAGGCGAGTGGGGGTGTCGCGGTGATTTTGAGTGCCCGCGGATTTTGCTTCCAAAAGTATGCAAAAAGGAAGCAAAATCCGCGGGTACGGGAAAATGTCAGCGGACACCGGCTTTACTGTTGAATGCCATACCATACTTCGACACTTCTGCGAGTTTTACTTCTTGAGGAGGCGTAGGCCGGGATCGAACCGGCGCATAGCAGTTTTGCAGACTGCCGCGTTGACCAACTTCGCCACTACGCCATGCGAACAGTCTAGCACTACCGCATCAACTCATCAATGCGCTGGCGGTGCTTCTCACCTTTGTCCACGGCGAAGTCGAAGAGGGGAACACGGCCGATGCGGGACTTCTCGCGGACGTAGTTTTGGAAATCGCCGCGCTTGCGGACGAGGAATTCCACCACGGCGTGCTCCTTGTCGACAGGCAACACGGTGAAATACACGGTGGCACGTCGACCCTGGTCGCCCATTTCGACGTCGGTGACAGTGACCATCGAAGAGCCGTTCGACTCACGTTGCAAAAAGTCGCCTGCCAAGGCTCGGACAATCTCGCGGGCTTTTTCGTCTTTGCGGTGCATGGGTGGGGGAGCGACGGCCGCTCGATTACTTAGTAACTAATGAATAACACTCGATCTGGTCGCCAGGCGCGATCTCGATCTTCGATTCGATCATGGTGCCAAATTCGCTGTCTTTGTTGACCTCGCTGACCTTCTCTTTCTTCTGCTGGAGCTCGCGGATCTTGCCTTTGCCGATTTCAGAGTCACGACGCATGATGCGTACATCCGCACCAATGTTTACGATACCACCGAGCACACGACCGCCCACCACTTGCTTGTCTTTGGTCTTGCTAAATATTTTAAGGATCTTCGCTGTGCCGGAGACTTCTTCGGCGGTGATCTTCGGCACATTTTTTGTCACGGTCTCCTCGATCCATTCAATGAGCTTGTAGATGATGTCGAACGAATGCATCTCGACGTTTAACCGCTCGCCCATCATCTTGGCTTGTGTATCGACGGCAACATTGAAGCCGAGGATTTTCGTGCCGGGTTGTACTACAGCCATCTTCACATCCGCTTCGGTGATCGTGCCGACACCAGACTGCACGAGCTTGATCTGCACTTTGTCATTTTTGATCTTGGCGATTTCATGCTGGATCGCTTCCATGGTACCGGAAACATCGGCTTTGATGATGAGGGTGATGGTGACACTTTCGCTTGCATCGACTGCGACAGTTGCACCGGCTCCATTTTTCGCACCACTTTTTCCGATCTTTGCCGCGCTTTTCTTCGTCACTGCTTCCGCTACCGCCGCTTCAGCGTCGCGTTTGTTGTCGAAGACACGGAAAATCTCGCCGATGGTGGGGGTGGAGTCGAATCCAAGAAGCTTTACTGGGCTAGAGAAGCGCGCCTCTTCGATGCGTGCGCCCGTGAAATCTTCGATCGCCCGTACTGGAGTGATGCTGGTGTCGCAGACGACGAACGTTCCTTTTTTCAAGGTGCCGTCTTTGATGATGAGCGTACCAGAAATGCCCTTGCGCGGATCGAGCTTGCTTTCGATGACGATACCTTCTGCTTTTTTCGAGAGGTCACCTTTGAGTTCGGCCAATTCAGCGGTGAGGAGGACGAGGTCAAGGAGTTCGGGAACACCTTCGCCGGTTTTGCCGGAGATGCCAGCCCAAGAGATCTGGCCGCCGTAGCCTTCGATGTAGATTTCGTGTTCCGCGAGGCTCTGCTTGGTGCGTTCGAGATTGGCCTTTGGCGAATCCATTTTGTTGATGCCGACGATGTAGGGGATACCGGCTTCCTTAATACAATTAAGTGCTTCGACGGTCTGTGGCTTCACGCCTTCTTCGGCCGAGACGATGAGAATGGCGATGTCAGCAACATTGGCGCCGCGGACACGAATGCCTTTGAAAGCGGCGTGGCCCGGAGTGTCGAGAAAGGTGATGAGGTTTTTCTTGGTACCGCGCGTATGACAAACTTCGTATGCCGCGATGTGTTGGGTGATGCCGCCGGCTTCCTTGGCGCAGGTGTTGGTTTTGCGAATATGGTCAAGCAAGGTGGACTTACCGTGGTCAATGTGCCCCATGACAGCGACGACCGGTGGTCGCTCAATGATCGTCGTTGAAATCGCAGGAGTTTTTTTGGACATGGTGATGAAAGTGGGGAGGTGAGGGTATCGGCGGGCCGATGTGGGATTATTGGATCGTCAGCGCGTGCTTCGCTTTTGAGATCGCCTCCTCTTCTTCCGGAGAGAGTTCGAATTCTGAGATAAAATTCTTGAGGGGCTTCGCGAAGATGCCGAGTCGCTCGCGGGCATTGAGGGTGGAGATCACAACTCCGTCGCCTTTTTCGTTGACGTAGGCTGTGGCGAAGCTCATGTTGCCACCCGCGCCGATGCCTTTGAAGGCGTTGAAACGCACGGTCTCAACGGCGCGGGTGCTTCTCGACAAGCGTCGTTCTACGAGTGTGAGGTATTTCTCCATCTCTCGCTGAAAATCTTCGCTTTCTGCAAGCCCTTTTTTGATATGGAGTACCGTGTCCTCCAGACTCTTGGCATTCTTGCCGACGAGCAACCGGTGGACGCGGACTTCCAGATGGACAATGAGCACGATGAGTATCAGGACAATGCCAGAAACTGCGTACAAAAGCAGGTTCAAAGGAATTGAACTAACATCAAAAGTCATCTCGATACTATACCTCTTTTGTTGACTTTTTGCAAAAAGCGCTGTTGTGGGATACCATCTTGGTATGTTGGATTTCCTCAATAGATTGGCCCAAAAATCACGAATATATTTGGATTACGCTGCACTGACGCCGCCGGATATTCGTGTGTCTCGAGAGATTGCGCAGACCGTGCAACGGCATTTTGCCAACCCATCGGCGATTCATGCGGATGGCGTGCACGCTCGACGTGCGCTCTCCGAAGCACGGGCTAGGGTGGCGCGCACGCTGAATGCTCACGCCGACGAAATCTTGTTTGTGGCCACTGGCACCGAAGCGAACAATCTTGCCATCTTTGGTCTATTCAAAAAACTCGTCATGCCAAAGACCCTCGGTGGGTACGGCTTGAAGCCGAGCGATCTGCACTGCCTCGTCTCAGAAATCGAGCACACTTCTGTGCTTGAATCGATGCGACACCTTAGCGAGGTTGGCGTGACAGTTGAACATCTTTCAATTGATGCAACCGGCAGCGTTGATGTTGCTGAGCTGCGCAAAAAACTTCGCCCCAATACATTTTTGGTCTCGGTGATGTCGGTAAACAACGAGATCGGCACCGTTCAACCGATCGACGAAGTGGCGAAAGCGGTGCGCAAGGCTCGAAAAGAAAATGTGCTTGCTGGAATGATCGCGAGAGATACTAACGCTCTCTCTCAGGTCTTGTTTCCGCTGTTCCATTGTGATGCGAGTCAGTCGCCGCTCTACGCAAAGCTCTCGACCACGCAACTCGGTGCAGATTTGATTACTCTCGATAGTCACAAGGTGTGTGGCCCGCGAAGCGTTGGGGTGCTGTGGGTGCGGCGTGGCATCGAACTCATGCCGATCATGTACGGCGGCGGACAAGAGCGCGGTGTGCGATCGGGGACAGAGAATGTGCCTGGAGCAGTGGGAATGGCGAAGGCGCTCGAGCTTGCCGAAGGCTTGCGAGAGCGCGAGGTGGCGCGACTCACGGAGTTGCGAAATTATTTCATCCTGCACGCGCAGGAAAAGCTCGCCAAAAAAACTCCGCATGTTCAACTGTTTTTGAACGGCTCATCTGATATTGATTCCCAGCACCAGTCTCCGCACATTGTGAGTGTTTCGTTTCAACCGACCGATGTTGGTGCGCCGCCAATTGATCACGAATTTTTACTGTTGAAATTGGATGCGCGCGGCGTCGCGTGCTCCACCAAGAGCGCTTGCCTTCGCGACGAGGACGAATCCTACGTGATCCGCGCGCTCCGCCGCGCGCAAGCCGCCGCCATTGCCGCCGGCATCCTGTCGGCCGCTTCCGTGCCTCGCACCCCGCACGCCCTCCGCTTCTCCTTTGGCCGCTGGACGACCAAGCGTGACATCGACCGCGCAATCATTGCCCTTGTTGAGTCGCTGCGTTCCATTTGATACAATACTCGGCATGGAAGAGCTCACGAAACATCAGATCGTCCTCGTGACGCTATTGGTCAGTTTTATTACTTCCGTAGCCACCGGCATTGTGACAGTCGCGCTCGTCGAGCAAGCACCGCAGGGAGTCACCCAGACCATCAACCGCGTCATCGAACGCACCGTGGAAAAAGTCGTCCCTGGCGGCACTCCAGCAACAGTGATCATTTCCCAAGACGGCAGTCATGCCAATGCCGAGGATCTTGTAGTCTCTGCGGTGGAAAAGAATGCCAAGAGCCTCGTCCGTATCAAGGGTACGGTCAATGCTGATCCGCCGACTTTCGCTGGCCTCGGTCTTGTTGTATCAAAAGATTGGATCGTCGCGGACAAGAGCATTGTCGTGGAAGGCGGCTCGTATTTGGCAGTGATGTCTGATGGAAAAATTCTCGACCTCGACCTCGTGGCACGAAATGACGCTATTAAGGTCGCCGTGTTCAAGGCGCGTCTCGATCCGAAGCTCGACTATCACTTGAAGCCGATAAAAATGGGCGATTCAAATACGGTGAAGATCGGACAAGATGTGATCGTGCTCGCTGGAGCAGACCGCAACGTTATCTCTCGCAGCACTGTCACCGGCCTCATCACCAATTCCGACGGCACTCCTTCGAACATTGAGACCGATTCACTGCTCAACTATAGTGCCGAACCCTTGATTGCTCTCAATGGCGATGTCGTAGGTATTAAGACTCGTCGAGACGGCGTCAATCCGGCAGATTTTCTGCCAATCAATAGTTTGGCGGCGATGCTGAGAGGGCTTTGACTTGCTGCCGGAAGGCGAATATAGTTACGTATATGCCTCCACTCAACCACTTCACCACCAAAGCCAAGGAAGCCATCCGTCGAGCCCACGAGCTCGCTATTGAGCGCGGGCAGAACCACGTAAACCCGATACACCTCCTCATTTCTCTTGTGTTGCAGGAGGAAAGTATGGTGATTTCGATTTTGGACAAGCTCGAGGTGGATACGGTGCTCCTCACCGACTCTCTTTTGGATGCGATCGAATCTCCGGAGGGCACTCCGGTGCTTGCGCCGTCGTATCAGCTGTACCTCACTCCAGAATTGGCTCAAGCGATAGAGGCATCGAGTAAGGTGGCTGCGGGGTTGAAGGATGATTTTGTTTCCACTGAACACTTGTTCATTGCGTTGCTCGAAGTGCAGGGGACGGTGAAGGAGATCATTGCGAAGTTCCGTATTGAGCGTGCGGCCGTATTGAAGGTGCTCGAGGAATTGAAAGCGACG
This sequence comes from Patescibacteria group bacterium, assembly GCA_038065315.1. NCBI lineage: Bacteria > Patescibacteria group bacterium. The sequence goes on along the minus strand of JBBTRF010000001.1, from coordinate 302,231 downwards.
AAGCCCAGTGATTCGCACGGCTCGAAAAAATTTAAATTCATTCCAAAATATACTCGTAGCCTCACCAAGCTCGCAGCAGAGAACAAGCTCGACCCAGTGATCGGTCGCGATACTGAGACCTCTCGACTCATCCAGATTTTGTCTCGACGCACGAAGAATAATCCCATTCTGATCGGCGAGGCGGGCGTGGGCAAGACCGCAATCGCCGAAGGCTTGGCTTTGCGTATGGCGAGCGGCGACGTGCCAGAGTCGCTCAAGGACAAAGAATTGGTATCGCTTGATCTCGGCTTGCTCATCGCCGGTACGAAGTATCGCGGCGAGTTTGAAGAGCGTTTGAAAAATATCATGAAGGAAGTGGAGAAGTCGGCAGGGAAGATCATTCTTTTCATCGACGAGATCCACACGATCGTCGGTGCGGGTGCTGCGGAAGGTTCGATGGATGCTTCGAACATGCTGAAGCCCGCGCTCGCTCGCGGCGAGCTTCGCGCGATCGGCGCCACCACGCTCCGCGAGTTCCAGAAGCATATTGAGAAGGATCCGGCCCTCACACGCCGCTTTCAGCCGGTGTTCGTGAGCGAGCCGAGCACGGAGGACGCCGTGGCCATCCTGCGCGGCCTGAAAGAAAAATACGAGATCTTCCACGGCGTCAAAATCAGCGACGAAGCGATTCTCGCTTCGGTCAATCTGAGTACCCGCTATATCACGGATCGATTCTTGCCGGACAAGGCAGTCGACCTCATCGATGAAGCCGCTTCGCAGCTGAAAATTTCTCTCGAAAACATGCCACCGGTCCTCGAAGAGACGCGTCGAAAAATTATGCGCCTGCAAATCGAACATGAGGCTTTGAAAAATGAGGCGAAGACCAAAAAAACCGCCAAGGCTCGCGTGAAGAAGATCGACAAAGAGATCGCCGATCTGCGCGAGACCACCTCGGAATTGGAATTGAAATGGAAGAACGAAAAAGAGATCATCACTGGTATTAAGACCGCGAAGCACGAGCTCGAAGCGTTGCGTCTCGAGGCAGAACAGGCAGAGGCGCGGGCCGACCTCGCCAAGGCTGCAGAGATTCGCTATGGCAAGATCCCCGCTGTTGAGAAAGAGCTCGATAGCAAGAACAAGCGTCTGAAGAAGTTGCAGATTGGCCGACGTATCCTGAAAGAGGAGATTACCGAGTCGGACATTGCCGATATTGTCTCGCGTTGGACAGGCATTCCGGTGAATCGCATGCTTGAAGAAGAGATGAAGAAGCTCGCGCGTATGGAGGAGTTTTTGCACAAGCGCATCATTGGCCAGAATGAGGCGGTGAAGAAAATTTCGGACACCATTAAGCGTTCGCGTGTTGGTATCGCTGATCCAAACCGTCCGATCGGCTCATTTATCTTCCTCGGCCCGACCGGGGTGGGGAAGACCGAGCTCACCAAGGCGCTCGCGGAGTTTATGTTCGACGACGAAAAGGCTTTGCTCCGCGTGGACATGTCCGAATATATGGAAAAGCACTCGGTGTCGAAGATCATTGGCGCGCCCCCGGGCTATGTTGGTCACGACGAGACGAATAGTTTTGCCGAGCAGGTGCGACATCGACCATATTCCGTCGTGTTGTTTGACGAGATTGAAAAGGCTCATCCGGATGTGTTCAATATTTTACTCCAAGTGCTCGACAACGGCCGGCTCACTGACACCAAGGGCCGCGTGATCAATTTCAAAAACACGATTATTATTATGACCTCGAACATCGGCGCGCAATTCATCGACAAGATGGAGCGCATCGGCTTTAGCGGCGGCGTGAGCGAGAAGCAGCAGTACGAAGACATGAAGGAGAAAGTGATGACGAGCCTGAAGGATTATTTCCGACCGGAATTTTTGAACCGTCTCGATGATGTGCTGGTATTCGACGTGCTCTCGCAAGCCGCGATCGCCGATATCGTGAATATTCAGGTGGAGGTGGTGCAGAAGCGATTGGCGGACAAGGAGATCAAACTAGAATTTGCGCCCGAGGTACTCGCTGCGCTCGGCAAGGAGGGCTACAATCCGCAGTACGGTGCACGTCCATTGAAGCGATTGATTCAGACCAAGATTTTGACGCCTATCGCATCGCTGATGATCGCGCACGGCATGATGAAGGGCGGGACAGTGACCGTGAAGTTGGCGGAGGGGGCGGGGAATGCTGGTGGTGCAAGCGAATTCGCTTTTGAAGTGAAGCCATCGGCTGAGAGCGCGAAGAAGGCACGGAAGAGCGGGGTGGTGGTGTCGAATGCGCCAGGTGAGAAGGCGCGGGCGTAGTACAAGATAGAGTGGTAGAGTAGTCAATTGCGAGATAGAGCCATGGAGAATATAATTTCTTCATGGCTCGCGCATGGACAACCGAAGAAGAACATAAGTATCGCCAAGAATTGAGCGTGCTCTATGAGCGTGGTAATTTATCTATCGGGCAAATTGCAAGACGTCTAGGTATTGCCCAGCAGACCGTCTTCAAACGTATTCGTCGGCTAGGTCTTGTTCCTCATCCTGAACGAAAATCAAAATATAGAAACACCCGGAATGATATTCGTATTCCTGATGAATACTCCGACGACTTGGCAGAATTTATCGGGATCATGCTCGGTGACGGACACTTGTCGCATTTTCAAGTGGTAGTGACTTTGGGCACCAAGGAGATTCCCTACACTCGCTATGTTCGCCGACTTATCACAAAGATTTTCAAGGCAAAGGCATCGATTTCGATCCGAGCTGACGGTTATCGGGATGTGTATCTTGGCTCGACCGTGGTTACAAAATGGCTCCGCACGCACGGCCTTGTTTCAAACAAGGTGCTAGGTCAGGTTGCGCCGCCCGAATGGATCTTTACGAAACCTTCTTTCAAGGCCGCTTTCGTGAGAGGCATGTTTGATACCGATGGCTCGGTGTACAGGCTGCGCTTCGGCGCCCAAGTTTCTTTTTCCAATCGGTCGATGCCACTCCTTCGGTCTTTACAATTGGCCTTAAGGCAATTACAATACACACCATCTGAGATCAGTGGGTACCAGCTGTATCTCACCAAGAATTCAGACCTCAGGCGATTTTTTACAGAGATTCGCCCGAGAAATCAGAAGCACGTTCGTCGATTCAAACTCTTCATGAAAGAGCTGAAGGTCGCAAAACGCACTAAGCGCGCAGGTACTCAAGCGGTCAACGAGGACCGGCTGTAAACCGGTTGGCTACGCCTACGGGGGTTCGAATCCCTCCCTGCGCACCATTTAGGGACATAGAAGTAGTACACACCAACATACACCAAAAAAGCCCGCATCTGAGGGCTTTTTTGGTGTATTGACTAAAATCACACAAAGTGCTATAATCCACTGCAGTTAACTCGAGAAACGGGCACAACGCCCTTTTCTGTTTCAAGAGCTTTTTGCTCCTTGAAATCGGTCGAATACGGTCAACCCTCCTGCCTATGAACGCTCAATACCCTACCGCCCCGAAGTGGTCGTGGATGATCATCCCCGGCTGCGTCCTCTTTTGCGTTGGCTTCATCGCCCTCTATTGCTACACCAGCAAGCCGCTCCCGGACAAACATCCGCGCGACGGCTCGCCCGTGACGCTCGTCCGCGAAATGCAACATGTGTTGCCGACGCCGGATAACACCGGTGACTTCGCCTCGCGATCAACCGTCGCGAACCGCGACACGGATCTGCCCGAGAGCACGAAGCAGCAACTCGCTGCGCTCGGCTTCGGCGCAGAGAACGGCAATCCCGTCAGTGTCGGTGTTAACGTCGGCGTTGCAACCAATGCCGGCAGTAAGCGCAAATAACCTCAGTAAAGAAAAAACGCAATATAGAACGCAATACAGAAATCCAGCATTATGAAAGAAATCTACCGCAATCTCCACCTCCTCGTCACCACCCTCTGCGTCGCCCTCGGGTTTGCGCTGTTCGCTCCGCCGGCCTTCGCTGGCGACGAACAGCCGCCCGATTCGGAGTTGGTGGCCAAGGCCTTCCTCACGAAGGCCAAGACGGTCCGCTACGAAGGCTACTTCGGTTTTGCGCGGCTCATCGACAACCGCAATGTCGGCCGCGTCGAAGGGCGCTACACAATGACGCCCGAAGGGATCATTACGCAGCTCAACATTGACGGGACCGAAATCGCCATCCCTCAAGGTGGCTTGAAATCGTTGCCGCCGAATGTCAAAGGACAAGCGGTGAACTACTACATCTGGGCCTACGGCTACGACGCGCAGAACGAGAACACGAGCTATGCTCGCTTCGAAACCGATGAGTTAAAGGCCGGCGATCCGATCTTGATGCTCGTCGAGCCGACAGCGGTGAAAAAGCAAGTGTCCTTCCAGGTTCCTGTCGGCGTGTCCGCAGACAACCTGGTTCTCGTGGTTGGTGGGCGGCAGTCTGCCACCTACAGCAGCTACTACGGTGGGTTCACTACGTGGATCAACCCTCTGGGCGCCGAAGGATTCGATTGGGTCATCACCGATCGCACCACCGGCAAGAACTACGGCAATGGGACATTCAACCCGTTTGGTCCCGACGCGCCGTCGAATCAAGGCTCCATGATCAGCTTCGCCAAGATTGGCGGGGTGGTCGAGGTCCAGTTCGATGCTCGTTGGAACAACGCCTACGTCTCCGGTCAGCAGCTCGACGGGCAAGTCACCCGTGGATTTGAAGAGGGCCCGCAACGCGTTCCCGCCAAAGTCTTCTACCTCGATGTGAGCGACGACTCCGGCGGCGGTTACATCGAGCTCTACCACAATGGCGGGCTGTTGACCGGTTCGTCCGTTGAAGCCTTCGACCTGAAGGAGGATGGCAGCCTCAGTCCGGTCGCCGCCCTCAAGGTTGGATACGGCGGTGACTTCGGTTACTTCATCACCCCCGGGATTCACGGGAAGATGGTGATCACAGTCACTGGCCAGGTCAATCCGAACAGCGACGGCTTCAGTTTGAGCCTCTACCGCCACTCGGGGGTGTATTACCTGCCGTCACCGTCGCCCTACACGCCGGCTCTGATCATGTTCAACGGCAACTGATCGAGGCGTCCGCAGCCTCTCGGTCTCTCGAACAACGCACAGCGCGCTCCACGGAGTGCGCTGTTTTTTCTTGCCCGCTCGCGGCTACTTCACCACCCTTCTCAACCCCTCCGGAATATGCACGAGCAATTCGTATGGCGAAGCATTGGCGCGGTCGGCCATTTGCAGAATCGAGTTGGCATCACGCGGGTCGGCGCTGATCAGCGTGACCGGTGTGCCGATTTTCATCAGATGTGCGGGGAGGTGGGAGATGTCGATGGTCGTGATGTTCATGCTCACCCGGCCGACTATGCGGCAGACAAACTGCGCGACCTTCACCGTACCTTCGTTGGAGAGACGGCGGTCGATGCCTTCATTGTATCCGGCGGGGATGGTGGCGATGGTCATGTCCTTTGGCGCTTCGAAGGTGTCGTTGTAGCCGATGAGTGCGCCGCGCGGCACTTTTTTCACTGAGCTAATGAGCGAGGTCATTTCTAGGACAGCTTTCAAACCGAGGCGGGCATCGCGCGGCGCATTCGCCGGAATGCCGTACAGCCCAAGACCAAGGCGCATCACGTTGGCCTGGATGGTGCCGGCATGGAAGAGGCCGCTTGAAGCGGAAAGATGGAAATACGCGAGATGTGCAAATGCACTCGGCGAGGCTTTTTGCTTTTCTTTCACCGACGTCGCCAGGCTGTTCCAAAGAATGATTTGTTTTTTGGTGAAATCCGTATCGTCGTTGTCACCGTCCGAGAGATGCGAACAGATGCCTTCGAGGCGGAGGAGTTGGCGGCCATCTTCGTCCTTGGTCTCGCAGGCAAGCGTGAGTGCTTCGTCGAGCTCTTTTGGGTGGATACCTTGGCGATGCATGCCGGTGTCGATTTTGATGTGGAGGGTGGTTGGGCGCGCGAGCGTCGGCGCGAGCGCGCGGAGTTGCTCCATGCTCGAAATAGTGAAGGCGACATTCTTCAGCCGATTGCGCACAATGTTTTCATTGGCAGAAAAGCCGATGATGAGTAGCGGCGTCGTGATACCTTCGTTGCGCAGGATGAGCGCTTCGTGATACGAGTCCACCACCATGAAAGGCACGGGCACGGGCGCTCCGGCCAACACTCCCGCCACTTCCAGCAAGCCGTGCCCATACGCATTGCTTTTGAGCACCGGCGCCACCGGCAGCTGGCTCGCCACACGATACGCTTCCAAGTTGTGCAAGAGATGCTTCTGGAAGATTGCCACCTCCACCAGCGGGGTATATCGATGGCGATATGAACGCACTATCTTGAGGATTGGCCGGAAGAGGTTGAGCGGATTCATGTAGGGGAATGATAGCAGAAGGGGGCAGGAGAAGCCATCTAGGAGGCTGATCGGCCCCAAAAGGTCGATTCTACGCCAATTCATTGACAAAATAGGCCCGTTTGAGCTATATTTGACGTCTAAACAACTACCCATGTCACAAGAACGATTGATCCAACTCAAGAACAAGTCCACCGGCGAGGTGTATTGGAGCCGCAAGAACAAGAAGAAAGTCGAGCGCAAGATCGAGCTTTCGAAGTACAGCAAGAAGCTCCGCAAGCACGTGGTGTTCAAGGAGGCGAAGAAATAGTTCTCGTTTCACGCTTTTTGAGAAAACCGCCGCAGGGCGGTTTTCGTTTTGATATAATTCAGTGGTGAAGAAGAAAACTGAGCAACAAAAAGCAGCGCGACTCTTGAGGGAGAAGGGCTTTTCCATGTCGGAAATCGCTACCCAGCTCAAAGTGTCCCAAGGTTCGATATCTTTGTGGACAAAGGACATCGTACTTTCTTCTGAGGCGCAAAAGAGAATTCACTCTATTGTCCTGTCGAGAAGAGATGCTGTGGCAAATACGTTAAGAAAGAAGAAAAGGAACAGACTTGAGTTGGCTGACCGTGTTGCGACCGAGGAAATGCACCTCGGAATATCTTTTTTGCGTCCGAATATGTTTTCGTTACTTGCCATGATCTATTTTTGTGAAGGGAATAAAAATGACAGTAATGTTGGCTTCACTAATTCTGATCCAGAATTGATGCGACTTTTTATTCAGTTACTGAGAAAATGTTTCTCCTTGGATGAGTCGAAGTTTAGGGCCTGTCTGCATGCTCATGATTATCACGATATTGAAAAACAGAAAAAGTTTTGGTCAGGTGTTACAGACATACCGCTACAACAGTTCACTCGAACATACAACAAGAAAAGTGCTCATGTATTCAAGAAGCTGGGATATCAAGGGTGTTTGAGAGTAAATTACTATGACGCCCACGTGGCACGGGTACTTCTGGCGTTTGCAAAAAAGCTCATGAAACACTATAGTTAATCCTCGAAGGGCGATTAGGTAAGTGGTATACCGGCGGACTCCAAACCCGCATTCGGAGGTCCGATTCCTCCATCGCCCGCAGCATGAATCCTGTCTCGAAAGAACAACTTCCCTTTAGTCCTGAATCAGTAAAGTATACTGGCTTGTTTGTAAACAGCCCTGAACATTTGTTGCGACAATTTCCACCAAGGCACGAGGTAGTGGTTGCACATCATTCTACCAATTGGTACAAGCCAACCTCGTTGAGTGAATTAGAAATTGGAAAAAAGAGCTCGCTCAAGATCATTGGGCAGGCTGCGGACGACAAGTGTTTTGCGTTGCTGGTAGAAAATCCAAAATCAAAAAATCAGTATCCGCACGTCACCATTTTTCACAGTGCGGATGTCTCGGCGGTGTATGCTAATGAACTTCTCGAAAGAGCTGTGAAAGAAGATGGACTTGAGATGTTTCCGGAACCTATTTTTGTAGATGTTACCGAAGGATATGTTGGAGTGGATGAGCAACTGGTGATGTAACGATATTTTCTAAAATGACCCCATTCTTTCTCGACTGCGCGATGAAGCGAAAAAGCTTCGAGAAGCATCGTCTTGCTGTTGCTCAGGCGGCGAGCGGTATCGTGCTGGAGATCGGCTTCGGTTCTGGACTCAATTTGCCGTATTATCGAAACGTTTCGAAATTGTTCGCGCTCGATCCATCGCGCGATTTGTTTGTTCTCGCTAAAGGAAGAGTCGAAAAAGCGGCATTCCCAGTCGACTTTCTCCAAGCCTCAGCAGAGCAGATCCCGCTCGCCGACACATCAGTCGATGCTGTCGTGTCCACTTGGAGTCTGTGCACCATCCCGCATCCGCAGCTCGCATTGAAAGAGGTGTTGCGAGTGCTGAAGCCGGGCGGAACTTTTTCTTTCATCGAACATGGAAAGTCGCCGAACCGTTTTGTCGCAGCTGTTCAGAAATGCTGCACACCGTTTTCGAAGTGTTTTGCCGGTGGCTGCCATTTGGATCGGGAAATAGAGAAGCTGATCCGCGGGTCTGGGTTCGATATCCAAAAACTAGACACATTTTCAACATGGTCAATGCCGCTGGCATATATGTACAGGGGAGTGGCCACAAAGACTGATTCATTTGCTACCAAATCCTCAAAGTGCTAGTGTTGGGACGGATGCCGTGGCTAGCCGTACTAGCTGATCATAGGACATTCACAACCCGAAACCCAGAGACAGTCTCCTTGTTATGAACTCAACCTTCCGTGAAAAGCTTGAAACCCTGTGGGCTCAAGGCAAGTCGGTGTGCGTCGGACTCGACAGCGAACTCGAAAAGATTCCGGAACACATCCGCCAAGAAAGCGTCTTCTCATCCCTCTATCGCTTCAATGCGGCGATCGTTGACGCTACCAAGGATGTGGTCTGCGCCTACAAGCCGAACAGCGCTTTCTACGAAGCACATGGAGACAGGGGTTTGGCGGCGCTTCGTGCGACGATCCAGCACATCAATGAAGTCGCTCCAAATGTCCCTGTCATCCTTGATGCCAAACGTGCCGACATCGGCAATACCAATGCCGGTTACGAGCAAGCTGCCTTCGACTATCTGAAGGCCGATGCCCTCACCGTGCACCCCTATTTGGGCAAAGAGGCGCTTGCTCCTTTCCTTGCCAGGACAGACAAAGGCATCATTATTCTCTGTCGCACCTCCAATCCAGGGGCCGGGGAGTTTCAAGACCTACAAGTCTTCACTGGCGAGATGGATACCGACCCTGTCATGGGGATTCGTCCCATTACAAAACCACTTTATCAGGTGGTCGCCGAACAAGTTGCTGGTAAGTGGAACAACAACGGCAACTGTGCCGTCGTTGTTGGGGCAACGTATCCACACGAGCTCAAAGATGTCCGTCGGATCGTCGGTGACATGCCTATCCTCATTCCCGGTATCGGAGCCCAGGGCGGCGATATCGAGAAGACGGTGAAAGCTGGCAAGCGCGTCGATGGCGGCGGCATGATCATCAACTCCTCTCGCGGCATCATCTTTGCTTCGAGCGGGACGGATTTTGCCGAAGCTGCTCGTCGTGAGACGCTCAAACTGCACGAAACCATCAACCAGTTCCGGCAATAAACGCCGGATCGCAAAACGAAAGAGAGAACATGCAAACTATTCAATTGTTCGAACCGGGTGTCACAGACAGGATTCAAAATCCACTCGACCTGCTCAGGCGTTGTGGCGGCTACTACAAGTGCCCAAAAGATCCTGGCGGGAAACGCCTCGGACCACTCGTCGGCTATGCTGGACGATACGAGGCTGAGAAATTGCAGTATGTCGGTGACGAGTATGTCAACTTCGCAAAGGCGGAGCGGCATGCGCCGATCCTGAAGCATTTGGCCGGGCAGCTTATCAGCGACATTTGGGACCGAGACCTCGGACCCACCTTAAAGGTGTCGGCTGGTTTTATCGGTGCACCGGAGGGTGGCAAGGCATTGGCCTGCGCTCTCGCTCAAGCTGCAGGGAGGATTGACGACGAGTATATGAGACAATACATCTTTCCCGAGAAGGTGATCACTGCTGTCGCCACTCCGAATTCTCGCGAAGTCTCCAAGCTCGTCTTCGATCGTCACGAACCCGAAGCGGGCGAATTCTGGTGGATCACTGAGGACGTGTGCAACAACTTCAGCACGACGGCGGAGCTCGTTGCCCTCATCGAAAGTCATGGTGCCCACGTTGCTGGCATCCTCTGCTTCCTCAATCGCTCGCTCGATGTGGAGAAGGAGTTTAGCCCTCGGGTCGGGTTGACCTTGCCGGTCATTCCGCTGGTTCGTCAGCGCATCATGCAATACCAGCAGGACGACGTGTTCGTGGCCGCTGATGTGGCTGCGAGGAATGTCGTCTGGAAGCCGAAAAAGCGCGAAGAATGGCAGAAGCTTGCCGCCGCGATGGAGGCAGCTCGCAAAGGCTGATTGTTGTCTAGTCGTGAGTCAATGGCCGCAGGGGTTACTCCTTGCGGCTTTTCTATTGGTTAAGTAGTCTTTTTTCCACCAATCTTCTCCAAAAACCCTCTGACCTTTTTTAAGATGGCCGCATCCGTCCCGCTCTCAAACCACTGAATATGTTTGTTCCTTTTGAACCACGCAAGCTGGCGTTTGGCGTAGTGCCAGATCTCGAAGCCGAGACGATCGATCATTTTTTCGCGAGTGATTTTCTGCTGAAGAAATAGCGCAAGATATCGATATTCGAGTCCGAGCTCCTCCATGCGTTTCCACGACAGGCCGCCGTCATACAGGGCACGCGCTTCGTCGACCATGCCTTGTTTGTCGATACGTTCGATGAGGCGTGTCTGTATTTTCGCACGCAGTGTCTCTGTGTCGGGATTGACGCCGATGAAGATGGGGTCGTATGGCGAGCTGTTCTCTGTATTTTCCATACTTGAAATTTTAGGCACTTTTCCGAGTGCTGTTGCAATCTCGATCGCTCGAATCACGCGTCGCAGGTTGTGTTGGTCAATTGCTTCTGCGCGCTCTGGGTCGAGCTCTTTTAGTTGTGCAAATAGCGCTGCCGGATCTTTTTTGCCGATTTTAGCGAGCTCTGCGCGAAGCTTTGGATTGGGTGGTACATCAGGAAATACGATACCATCCACGAGCGCGTCGATATAGAAGCCGGTGCCGCCGCAGATGATCGGCAGCTTGCCGCGCTTCGCGATGTCCGCGATCGCCTTTGCGGCGAGCTTCTTGTATCGCTCGACGGTGAATTTTCGCAACGGGGAAGCGACATCGAGGAGGTGGTGCCGCACGCCCTGCATTTCGACAGCCGTGATCTTGCCAGTGCCAACATCGAGACCTTTGTATACCTGACGCGAATCCGCCGAAATCACCTCGCCGTCAAGCTGCTTCGCTAGGTGCACCGCTAAATCGCTCTTGCCAGAAGCGGTCGGACCGACGATCACAAGAATCTTTATTTTTTCTAACTCAGACATTTTTAGTACTGTTGATTATACACACCACATAATTTTAAGCGAGGATAGGTGCGGACCGCTCTTCTTTTTGAGAAAATATATGTGTGAAAAAAGACTATCCGCAGTGGCATCAGAAAAAGACCATTCTCAATGATAGAAAGGATATCGATACCCTGTTTTTTCGTGAGAAAGAGGTGTGGTGGATCGCACTTGGTGCAAACATCGGCTTTGAGCAGGATGGAAAGGGTGACGAATTCCGACGACCTGTTTTAATATTAAAAAAGTTCAATAAATACCTCGTACTAATCGTGCCACTCACTACTAAAATTAAAAAGGACAATAAATACTACGTCGCTTGTTCGATATCTAATGACGACCTCGCGCGCATGGCGATTATTTCCCAAGTTCGTCCCGTGGATACGAAGCGTTTTATCGACAAGTTGGGTGTTGCAACTGACGATTCTTTTATGCAAATCAAAAACGCAATCAAAGCGATGCTCTGACTGCGTTTCCGAACTTTTCTGATCCCTTGCGGGACCGAGCCTTACGGCCATTTGTACCTATAGTATAGGTGACTTCTGTGGGGAAGTCAAATGACTATTCACTACACAATAAGTTGGTGCCGGAGGTGGGACTTGAACCCACACGTCTTGCGACACACGATTTTGAGTCGTGCATGACTGCCATTCCATCACTCCGGCATATCTTCGAAAAACCTAGCCCAGTGTAGCAATTTTGGGCAAAAAATCAATTTTCGCGAGACAAGGCCAGGTCGTAAGCGACAACGGGCGGCGCCTCGCGATATGCACACGCCTGTGCCACTCCTCTTGCCAACGCATGCTAGAATATCTCGTATGACCCCTCCCGCATCACAATTCTTCAGCGACTCCATTTTTTGGATCGATATCGACAAGGTACGCCCGAATCCTTTCCAGCCGCGCAAGGAATTCGACGAACTGCGCCTCAAAGACCTCGCTGAATCCATCCGCATGTACGGCATCCTTCAGCCGCTTGTGGTGACGCGCAAGGAAGTAGTGAAAGCTGACGGCGGTCTCTCCACCGAATACGAGCTCATTTCCGGCGAGCGCCGTCTCCGCGCTTCGAAAATCGCCGGCCTCAGCCAGGTGCCGACCCTCATCCGCGCTTCTGAAGAGAGCGACCGCGTGAAGCTTGAGCTAGCCATCATTGAAAACCTCCAGCGCGAGGACCTCAATGCTGTGGACCGTGCCCGCGCTTTCCAGCGCCTTGTCGAAGAGTTCAAGTTCAAACACGGCCAGATCGCCGAGAAGATGGGCAAGAGCCGAGAATATGTCAGCAACACACTCCGCCTGCTTTCGATGCCACCAGAATTGCTCGAAGCGCTTTCCATGGGTCGCATTTCTGAAGGTCACGCGCGTCCGCTGATGATGCTCAATGATCGTCCGGAGGAGCAATTGGTATTGTTCAAGGAGATCATTTTGAAAAAGCTCACCGTGCGTGAGGCTGAGGCGATCGCCCGACGTGTTGCCTTTGACAAGATTCGCAAGAAGGAGCGCATGATCGCGCCGGACATTATCGAAATGGAGGAGAAGCTCACCGAAACCCTCGGCACCCGTGTGCATATCGAACAGCGCGACAAAGGCGGCAAGATCACTATTGATTATTTCGGCCCGGACGATCTGCGTACACTCATGGAGCTGATCCACAAGAAGACGGCGGCTGGGGTGGTTTCCGTTGCACCGATCCAGGTGCCTGTCGTCTCAGAAATTTCTGCGGTGATAGCAGAGCCAGAAGTCGGAACAGAAGCACCTGTCGACGACCGCAGTGTTGATGAGAAGAAGGCGGATGAAAATGACGACAATTTGTACTCAGTGAATAATTTTGTGGTCTAAGAAAAACAGCGGGCCTTGCGGTCCGCTGTCGTGCTGGAGGTCGTTGTGTGGTTGTTCACAGCCTTACGAGGGAACTTTCCTCGTCTCCTGCGAGGTCTGCTTCTTCTGCCAGGACTTCCCAGAAGCCGAGTGCCTTCACATTTGCCTTGAGGGCGTGGAGGAAGATGAAGCCGTGCGGGTCGCTCACGAGAAACGTGTTCGTGGACGAGCTATGGAAGAAACGGGCGACGCCAGCGAAGACGTTTTCCGTGATCCGGATCATTGCGTCGGCCTTTTCGTAGTTTGGGCCGGAATCAACGATCAAATGCGAGCTGTTGCGGATGCCGAAGCGGACTCTGGACAAGTCCGCCTGGACCATCGCAGTTTCGCGCAGCATCATCGCCAAGTTCCTGCGCACTTCGGCGCGGTAGCTTTCGGAACCTTGCTTCCGCCACCCAGTCTCGACCATGAGGTCGTAGAGGGTGGGGAGGCTGGAGGTCATGCCGAAGGTGTTTCTCCAGGCTTCGTGGCTGCCGATAACCTTGAGGCCGTCGACCGCGCATTGGGCAACGGTGGCATTGAAGACTTGTCTGACAGCCTCGTGGGCTTGGTAGGCTTCCTCGGGCGTATAGGCACTCAAGAAGATGGGGACGTTCTCCCACTTGAACTTCGGTGCGGTCGTCGGCCCGGGCGTTTGCAGCCGAGTTGGGACGACGAGCTCAAGGTCCGCGTCTCCGCGGGCTGGTGGTAAAAGAGCGGTCATAGAGGATGTTCTGCGTGCTAAGGGTTGCGGTTGACTGCCAAGTATAATAGCATAAATTGCCACATTTCGTCAAATGTGGTGAAATCCGAGGTGTTGATAACTTTTGCGGCTAGTGGTGCGTCTCTACACCAACTTGTGCGGATTGTGATTCGGACAGGTTTTGTCGGAGCAGCGTTCTGGGATGGTCTTGGTACCGGCCATCATGAGGGCGCCGCAGGGGGTTAAACCTTTGCCATCGCCTTTGTCGCGACCATGTGAGCAGATATTGCCGGTCGGCTTGGCCTTGATCGCGTTCTTGCACTTCGGATAGTTGGAGCAACTGTAGAAAAGTCCAAAGCGACCGCGGCGTTCGGTCATCATTCCAGTGCCGCACATTGGGCAGGCGACGCCGGTGGAGTTTTGGCGCTCTAGCTCTGCGTCTTTCTTGATGAACTTGCACTTCGGATACAGGTTGCAGCAAATGAATTTGCCAAACCGGCCTTCGCGCTCGATGAGTTTGCCCTTGCCGCATTCTGGGCAAGCTTCGCCGGTTTCTTTCGGTCCTGCCAGCTCCTTGCCTTCAAATGTGCGCGCTCCAGTACAGTCCGGGAACTTCGCGCAACTCAAAAACTTGCCGGTACGTCCGAGTTTAATGATCATGTCACCGCCGCAGACAGGGCACTTGAATTCATCGGGCGCGGCACCGAGGTCGGTGGCCTTCGCGGTCTTTTCTTTGGCCTTGATATCTTTTTGAAACGGCGTATAGAAATTCTTTAGCGTTTTTTCATACTCCGCCTTTCCAAGCGCGATATCGTCGAGCTTGTCTTCCATGTCGGCGGTGAAGGTGTCGCTGATGTATTCGGCAAAATTGTTTTCCAGGAACGAGCTCACCACGTCACCTGTGTCGGTGGGCTTGAGGGCTTTTTGCTCCTTCACAACATACTCGCGTTCCTCAATAGTCTTGATGATGGACGCGTAGGTCGATGGTCGGCCGATGCCACGCTTTTCGAGCTCTTTCACGAGGCCGGCTTCGGAGTATCGGCCCGGTGGTTCGGTGGTTTTGGCGTCGGTCTTCATGGCGATGAGCGACAGCGCTTCGTCTTTTGACACTTTCGGTACTTCAACATCCTCGCCGCGAGCTTCTGGGTCGGCAGCAATCCAACCTGGGAAAAGAACACGTGAGCCATTGATGGTGAAGTCGGGAATCTCCTTTGCCCCGAGCTTCGCAAGCACTTCCGCCGTAATATTGGCGGTGACCTTGGTGCGCATAATGCGTGCGTCCGACATTTGTGAGGCGACAGTGCGCTGCCAGATCAATTCATAGAGTGCCTCCTGCTCGGGTGCGGAGCCAGCAGTGCGTTGGCCGATGTTGGTCGGACGGATCGCTTCGTGCGCCTCTTGAGCGTTCTTGCTTTTGGTCGTGAAGACACGCGGATTAAGATACTCCTTGCCCCAAGTGCTCTCGATGGTCGAGTAAATCTGCGTCAAAGCTTGCTGGCTGAGGTTAGTGCTGTCAGTACGCATGTAGCTGATGTGGCCTGCTTCGTACAGCTTCTGGGCGATACCCATGGTGCGGGAAGGAGCGTAGCCGAGTCGTGAGCTCGCGGCTTGTTGGAGAGTGGAAGTGATGAATGGCGCTTTTGGCGAACGCTTGGTGTCGGTTTCGGAAATGCCGGAGATGTACCAGCCGTTTTCTTCGCCCGCTTTGGTGCCGACGTCCACGATACGCTCCATTTCTTTCTGATCGCGCGGCTCTTCGACGCAGGTCACGGTGAAGGCCGGAGCGGTGGTGCCTTTTGAGGTGGTCGCTGGCTGTACTTCAGCACTGATCACCCAAAACGCTTCGGGGATGAAGGCGCGAATCTCGCGCTCGCGCTCCATGATGATGCGCAAGGCGGGGGATTGTACGCGACCAGCAGAAAGGCCGTATCTCACCTTCTTCCAGATGAGGCCGGAAAGGTCATATCCCACGAGTCGGTCGAGTACGCGGCGGGCTTCTTGGGCACGACGCAGATTTTCGTCGATGTCGCGCGGATGTTCCATCGCTTCTTTCACCGCATCCTTGGTGATTTCGTGGAAGACGATACGTTTTGGGTTTTTTAATTTCAACGCCTCCTTAATGTGCCAAGCAATAGCCTCGCCTTCTCGATCGGGGTCGGTGGCGAGGAGGACTTCTTCAGCGGTCTTGGCGAGCTCGGCCAATTCGGCGACGACTTTTTCTTTGCCTTTGGAAATTTCGTAGTGGGGGATAAAGCCGCCAGGGATGTCGATGGCCTTCTTGTTGTTTTTTGGGAGGTCACGCACGTGTCCAACCGACGCACGCACGGTGTACTCGCCGTCGAGATATTTAGAAATAGTCTTCGCTTTCGCCGGAGACTCGACGATGAGCAACTTTTTGCCGGTTTTTCGAGCAAAGCCGTGTGTCGCAGGCGCATCTTCCGCCATCGCCTTTATTTTTCCGGAAGATTTTTTTGTTGAACTTTTTTGTGGCATTGAAGCTAAGTATTACATTAAGGAGTGGAGCGTGGCAAGTACGAGGTGTGTTCGTGGAGCGTAGTATAATAGAAAGTGTTATGAATAATTCAATCAAACTCATCATCACGCTCATCGTTCCACAGCTCGCTGGCCTCATCGGCGCTCTATTCACTACGCCGAACATCGACGGTTGGTATGCGGGCATCGTGAAGCCGATGATCAATCCGTCGGCGTGGGTGTTTGGGCCGGTCTGGACGACACTCTTTGTACTCATGGGTATCGCCGCGTATATAGTGTGGCGGAAAGGGCTGGAGCGTAGGGAAGTGAAGATCGCTCTCGGTCTCTTTCTCGGTCAGCTCGTGCTCAATACCCTGTGGTCGATCATCTTTTTCGGCATGCAGAGCCCAGGCGCCGCTTTTGTTGAGCTCGTCTTTTTGTGGGTCGCTATCGTCGCTTCAATCGTCGCCTTCGCGAAGGTCTCGCGGCCAGCTGCTTGGCTTCTCGCCCCCTACATCCTCTGGGTGAGCTTTGCGGGGTACCTAAATTTCAGTATTTGGATGTTGAATTAGGCGGCGGTGGTGGAGAGCGCAGGATGTCGTGCTGGCGAAGGTGAAAAGTGATACGATACTCGTATTGAAGTCGACGTAGGGTAATGGGAGGCGCTGATATGCAAGACAATCCACCAAACAATGGAATAATTATTTACGAAGGCACCGAGGGCAAGCCTCGTCTTGAGGTGCGCATGCAGGGCGAGACGGTGTGGCTTAATCAGGATCAGCTTGCCGAACTATTCAATAAAGGCCGTTCAACTATCGCAGAGCACATACTTAATATCTTTAGAGAGGGTGAATTGGATGAGAGGGTGGTATGTCGGGAATTCCGACGAACCACAGAACACGGCGCTATAAAGGGAAAAACGCAAGAAGTATCAGTGAGGCACTACAATTTGGATGTCGTTATATCGGTTGGGTACCGCGTAAATTCCGTACAGGGCACACATTTTCGCCAGTGGGCCACAGCACGGCTTAGGGAGTATATCGTCAAAGGTTTTGCAATGGACGACGAACGTCTGAAGGATCTCGGTGGCGGTGGATATTGGAAAGAGCTCCTGGCTCGCATCCGCGACATTCGCAGCAGCGAGAAAGTATTTTATCGCCAAATTTTGGATATCTACGCTACGAGCATCGACTATGATGCCCGAGCCGAGACCTCTATAGAATTTTTCAAAAAGATCCAAAATAAAGTCCACTGCGCCGTGCATGGGCAGACGGCAGCGGAAGTTATTTATAGCCGAGCTGATGCCGAAAAGGATTTTATGGGCCTGACGACCTTTGCTGGCTCGAAACCGCAACTCAAGGATGTGGCGATCGCTAAGAATTATTTGAATGAGAAAGAGCTGCGCGCACTCGGGCAGATTGTTTCCGGATATCTCGACTTCGCCGAGCGTCAAGCTGAGCGGGAGATTCCGATGAAAATGGTAGACTGGGCGAAGCACCTCGATGGGATACTCGCTTCCACTGGCGAACAGTTGTTGTCCGGCGCAGGAGCGGTGAGTCATGAGCAGGCGGTGGATAAAGCCACTGTCGAGTACCGGAAATATCAACAAAAGACACTGAGCGATGTCGAAAAAGCGTACTTGGATGCTATGGTTGGCGTGCAGAAAAGGGTTGAGAAGAGGGTGGGGGAGGGGAATAATGAGAAATAAATATATGAAAAACATTATCGATCTAACAAAGAGAATAATTGCTTTTCGTGACGCAAGAGATTGGAAGCAATTCCACAATCCTAAAGATGTCGCCCTTTCTCTTGTTTTGGAGGCTGGTGAAGTAATGGAACATTTTCAGTGGAAAAATAAGGAAGAGATGGAAAAATATGTAAAAGAAAACAAAGTCGCTATAGGAGAAGAATTGGCAGACGTTTTGTACTGGGTTCTACTCATGAGTCACGATTTAAATATCGATGTACTAAATGCACTTGAAAAGAAAATTAGAGTTAATGAAGAAAAATATCCGGTTGAGAAAGCTAAAGGAAAACATACTAAGTATAATAAACTTTAGAATATGTCAGAAATAGTAAAATTTCCATTCAGTTCATCTGGCGTAGAGAAAATACGTAACTATAAGTACGGTAGTGATTGGCCAGTTGTTTATCTAATAGAAAACGGAAAAGAACTCTATGTTGGAGAAACAATTAGAGCTTATGCTAGAACGAAGCAGCATTTAGAGAATGGGGCCCGGAAGCAATTAAAGACCATTCACGTTATTTCTGACGACGAATTTAATAAATCAGCGACTCTCGACACGGAATCTTCATTGATTGAGTATTTGGTGGCCGACGGTAAGTATATTCTTCAGAACGGAAACGGAGGTTTGCAAAATCATGATTATTTTGACCGTGAACGATATCGAGGGAAGTTTGAGTTATTGTGGAAAAAACTACAAGAATTAAAGATTGCAAGGAATGACCTGCTGCAAATTCGCAATAGCGATCTTTTTAAGTATTCTCCATATAAAACTCTCACAGACGATCAATACTTGATTGCTTCAAAGCTACTAGAATATTTTAGAGGGGATAAGAGACAGTCCTATATTATTCATGGCGGGCCAGGTACTGGCAAGACTATTTTAGCTACTTACTTAGTTAAGCAGTTGGTTCAGGAAGGTAGAAAAGACATTGCGCTGGTAATTGCTATGGTTTCTTTAAGAAAGACGCTAAAGAAAGTATTTAGAAGTATTCCAGGCCTAAGTCCAAACATGGTAATTGGTCCAAACGAGGTCGCGAATCAGAAATACGACATTTTGATCGTCGATGAAACACATCGTCTACATCAAAGAAGGAATATTCCAAACTACGGGACATTTGATACAACCAATAAAAGTTTTGGCTTGGGGAATGAGGGGACAGAACTCGATTGGATACTAAAATCAGCGAGCCACGTCGTACTCTTTTATGACGAAAGACAATCTGTGAGGCCTTCTGATATTTCGATGCGGAAGGTTTTAGAATCCAATCCAATAAGTTTTGAACTTAAGACACAGATGCGTGTAAGAGGAGGACGAGAATACCTTGATTTCATCGATCACTTAATGGAAAGTAAGGTGAGCACGAGAGCTGATTTTTCGGAATATGATTTTAAAGTTTACAGTGATCTGGGGCAAATGGTAATTGATATCAAAAAACAAGAAAAAATTCACACCCTGTCTCGCTTAGTGGCAGGGTACGCATGGAAGTGGGTATCAAGAAATGATGTAAAAGTGCCAGATATTGTTATAGGAGATATTAAGTTATTTTGGAATAGTAAAATTCACGACTGGGTGAATTCTCCTAATGCCATCAATGAAGTGGGTTGCATCCATACAATTCAAGGATACGATCTAAACTACGCTGGAGTTATAATTGGCCCTGAAATGTCTTATGATCCGATCAGTAAAAAGATCGTAGTCGATAAAACTAAGTACCTAGATTCAAATGGACATAGAGGAGTAGATGATCCAGAGGAGTTAAAAAGATATGTTATTAATATTTATAAAACGTTGCTAACAAGAGGAATCCTCGGTACGTACGTTTATATTACTGACGATAATTTAAGAGATTACTTTAAAGAGCATGTTAGCTTGAGTGCAGGTGAAGGAGTACTAAAAGATAATAATACATCAATAGAATCTCCATATGTTAGTGGCTTTATAAACGTTCCTTTGTTTGATTCTGTTGGATGCGGAGAGCTTATGTTTGCTGATTCTACCGTACAAGAAATGATTCCTGTTAAAAGTGAGCTAATGTCTAAAGGTTCAAAGTATTTCGTTTTGAGAACTTCTGGTGACTCAATGAATCAAGTCGGAATTAATGATGGAGATTTAGTTCTGTGTCGAAAAAATTATCATCCAGAAGAGGGGAACAATGTGGTGGCACTTATTGGAGATGATGCAACTATAAAAGAATATCGTCGTGAGGGCGGTGTTGTGGTCTTAAAACCTCGATCGAGTAATTCAAAACACAAACCATTGAAGTTTACGAGTAATGAAGAGGTTGGGGTGCAAGGTGTGGTTGTTTGTGTCATAAAAGAATAATTATAGAGCGGTTTTATCACGTTACTGCATTCTTCGTATCAGACTTGTAAAATAACCCACCAAACCTGCTTGACTTCTTTACATCCATTGCATATACTTGATGCATGAGCAACAAGTATATGCAAAAGGTGAAGGAGTTTCGCCTCAAGAATAATCTTTCGCAAGAGCAGATGGCGAAGGCTATTGGCGTGTCGCGGCCTACCTATACGGCTATTGAGTCTGGCAAGCAAACATTGAGCGCAGAAGAAGCACAAAAGCTAGCCTCGATGCTCGGGATCACTGTCGACGAGCTTCTGTCGGGCAACATCGCGAACATTGCCAAGTACAAGCACATGATCTTGACCTACTTGAGAATGAATCTTACCAGCAAGGCCGACAATAAAATTCCTAAGACAAAGCTCGCCAAGCTGCTCTATCTCGCTGATTTCGCTTGGTACTACGATCATTCGCAAAGTATGAGCGGCATGCAGTATCGAAGGATTGAATACGGTCCGGTACCAGACACTTTTTTCCGTGCTATCGATGAGCTCGAAGAGGCAGGGAAGATCGTCGTGGAAAGAAAGACCGACAACGGCAAAGAAATGTTTTTGATCAGCGAATCGGAGAGCAATACCAATGAAAAGATCAACGACCTCTCTATCGATGAGGTGAAGCTCATGAAAGAGATCGGTAAGAAATGGAAAGATAAAAAAACGGGCGAAATTGTGAATTTCACTCACAACCAACTTCCATATGCTATCTGCCGGCCGGACGAGATTATTCCCTATGAGCTGATCACCCAGGAGGACCCGGAAATGGTTTTCTAGTACATGTATGCAGGGAAACTATTCTGTACGAATTGAACCTTTTGCGGAAAGGCACTTTATCAAAGGTTTTGAGAAGAAGTACAAAGGTCATTGGGAAGTGACTCTGAGAGCTATTATTGCTGGGCTTGAGCGTATTGATCTCCTCATCACTACCAGCAGGGCTGAGACGATCTGTGATGTCGAGGGTATTAAGATCGTGAAGACTGAATTTCGAGTCGATCGGACCAAGGAATCTGCAAGGACATCGGGTAATCGGTGTATTGTGGCGTGGCATGAAGAAAAACAATGTGTCAGCGTGCTACTCGTCTATGGCAAAACCGACATCGCCAGTCACAACGAAACGGCTGAGTGGCAGAGAATCGTGAGGGAGAATTATCGAGAATATAAGCATCTATTTTAATATGTTCCTACTCTCAAAAACCAACTTCCTCACCTGCCTTGATTGCGCTAAGAACGCCTGGCTGAAAATCCACCGACCGGATATATATAAAAAATACCCGCTCTCGGCTTTTGAGTTGAACATTATTGATACTGGCAACCAGATCGACGAGCTGGCGCGAGGGTTGTTTCCCGGCGGAGTGCTGGTCGAGTTTCGCGACGATACCGAGCTGACCAAAAAGCTCATGGCCGCCAAAACCGCCGTCATCTATCAGCCGGTGTTTGCCACGGAAAAATTCATCACTGCTTCCGACATGTTGGTATGGAATGACTCCACGAGCGCATACGACCTATATGAGGTGAAATCCTCGACATCTTCAGAAGGAGGAGGTGAGGGTCGAAAAACTGAAGAGTATCTAATCGACATTGCTTTTCAAAAAAATATCTTGGATGATCTGGGTATTAGGATGGGTACGCTCAGTCTCATCCGGCTCAACAAGGAGTACGTGCGGGCCGGAGATCTGGATCTCAAGCAGCTGTTCATTGTTGAGGATATGACAGAGCAGGTGAATGAAAAGCTTGGGGAGGTGAGACACAAGATGGATGGCGCATACGAGCGGCTCGCGAGTGAAAAAGAGCCGGCGGGGCATTGCGACTGTATTCTCAAGGGTTGGAACGCGCACTGCACCACCTCGGCATATTCCAATGCTGATCTGCCGGAGTATCCTGTCCACGCGATCGCGCGAATACGAGAGAACAAGCTTGCGGAGCTCGTGGACAACAACATTCTCAGCATTTACGACGTGCCCGAGGACTTTGAATTGTCGGATCCTCAGCGACGGCAGGTGGACACCGCACAGTCTGGTCGGGAGTATATCGACAGCGAGGGTGTTGTGGCTTTTTTGGACACCATGAAATACCCGTTCGCGTTTCTGGATTACGAAACGTATCCTTCGGCGATACCGAAATACAACCAGCACAGGCCATATCAGCAGGTCCCATTTCAGTTTTCGCTGCATGTCGTGAATGCTCACGGCGATGATATGGCGCACTATGATTTTATCTACACGGAGCAAGAGTGTCCTGATAGATATTTTGCTGAAGCGCTGCAGAAGCATCTTCCGAAGACGGGTAGCGTTGTTGTGTGGAATCAGAAATTCGAAAAAGGAATCAATACACAGCTTGGTGAACGCCTGCCGGAATACAAAGCGTTCATGGAAAGTGTGAATAGTCGCGTGGTCGACCTCATGATCCCATTTTCCGGTAAGACTGCGGTGTATGATCACCCTGCATTCAAGGGAAGTGCTTCGATCAAGTATGTGTTGCCCGCATTGGTGCCGCACTTGTCATACAAGGATATGCACATACAGGATGGTGGCGCGGCTTCCGATACGTGGAATCGTATCGTGAGCGGTGAATATTCTGAAAAAGAGAGGGAAATAAAAATTCAGGCGCTCGAAGACTACTGCCACCTCGATACGTTGGCAATGGTGGAGATCTGGAAGGTGCTGGAGAATAGGGTGAAATAATGCTATATTGAAGGCAATGATACCGGCTGTGTTTACGAGACGCAGAAGATAAAGGACCTACTGGCGCTATGGCTCAGCGCTTTATTTTTTCTGCCCTCGTAAGCTAATGGATAGACTGTCTCGATTCTAGCGAGAACGCGGAGGTTCAAATCCTCCCGAGGGTACTTAATTCTATAAAACATGACAACAATCAACAAAACAGCAGACCTAGTTGCCGCCGCTCTCAACAAAGCAGTAAGAACCTCACAATGCGGCGATAATGCTGAGCTGACGATTGATCAGATTCATTTCTTCAAGTTACTCAGAAATCATAAATCAATGCCCTACGTACATAAGGCAACTGTATCCAGGGTGCTATCTAAGAGTCCGTATAAAAAGAAGATTACTCCGCTCGGTATGACAAAGGTATTCTCTGGTAAGACTATCAACAAGTTGAATAATCGTTGGGAATATCGCGACTAGCCCCGCCAGCGTTTTCGAGTACCCTCGGATTTTTCATACTTTCCTCATACTTTCGTATGACAAATCCGTAGGCACTTTTTTGCTCCGCCACCGCCCCCCATTGAAACTTTTTGAGCATTGCCGATCATTTTTTGCGAATTTCGTTGAAACCGGCGACGATCAGTTCCTTTATTTCGAGCAGCGACAGCGTGACGTTGGTCTCCGAAGCGCTCCAGCCAAGCTCGCGAATGATCTCGTCGCGTGTCCTTGGTCGGTCGAGGATTCCGAGCAACATTTTTTCCGCGATGGTGAGGTCAGCGAGTTTTGCTGTGAGAGTATGATTTTTTGTGCCATTCGCTTTGCCTCTGCCGCGTATCTTCTCGACCGCAAACCCCAGCGCCACCAGCACATCGTGTGCACAGGTCACTGGTGTGGCGCCCTTGCCAATGAGATAGTGCGGGCCGGCCGCGTGCTCGGAAAAAATCGAGCCTGGGACGGCGAGGATGTCGCGGTTTTGGTCGGTGGCAAGCTGGCTGGTGATGAGGGTGCCGCTGGGGCGCCTTGCTTCAATCACCAGTGTCGCGTGCGACAGGCCAGACATGATGCGGTTGCGAGCCGGGAAGTGATACGGTGCTGGGCGAGTACCGGGCGGATTTTCCGAGACGAGACAGCCGCCTTCGGCCAGAATACGGCGGGCGATGTGCTGGTTGGAAGGGGGATAGATGGAGTTGTCGTCCAGTCCTGAACCAAGCACTGCGACGGTTTTTAATCCAGCTCTGAGGGCGGCTTCGTGAGCGATGCCGTCGATACCGAGCGCCAGGCCGGATACTATAGTGATGGGGTAGTCGCGAAGTCCTGCGATGATCGCTTCGCAGGCTTCGCGGCCGTATGGCGTGTATTGCCGGGAGCCAATGACGCAGAGTAGCTTGTGGCCGCGACCCCGATTTCCTCCCGCGGTGTTCGCGGCGCCTTCGACGTACCTATGCAGTAGGCTCTCGTCCCCTCTACTATAGAGTCGCTTTGGTCGGCCGGTAATCTCTGCGAGCTGGCGGGGCAGTTGGTCGACTGAAAGTTGGCGAATCGGGTATTTTTCCGGATTTTTGTGTTCCATTCCGCAATTCTACGATTTCTGATATGATAAAAACAAGTAAAAACTTCATTTTTTCTTGAACAATGCTTGATATTAAATTCATCAGAGAGAATACCGAGCTTATACAGCTTGCTGCAAAGCGGAAATCAGTACCGTTCGATGTCACTGCATTGATCAATGTTGATGACAAGCGCCGCGAGCTCATGACGGGCCTCGAAAAGAAGCGTGCCGAGCAAAATGCATACAGCGAGCGCATTGTGAAGGCGGCGACTTCGGCTGACCCAAACGAACGCGCCACCCTCATTGCACAGATGAAGACGCTCAAAGACGGCATGCAGGCTGAGGAAGAGGCTCTCAAGACGGTGATGAAAGAGTGGCAGGCGCTGATGGTGCAGGTGCCAAATATCCCTGACATGTCGGTGCCAGACGGTACCAGTGATGCAGAAAACAAAGAGGTGAAGGCGTGGGGCGAGATTCCGAAATTCGATTTTCAGCCAAAGTCCCACATCGAGCTGATGGAGGCGCTCAACCTCTGCGACTTCGATCGTGGCACGAAAGTGGCGGGCTTCCGCGGCTATGTTCTAAAGAACGACGCAGTGCTCCTTAATTTTGCCCTTTGGCAATTTGTGCTGGAAATGTTCACGAAGAAAGGGTTCTCTCCTGCCATGGTGCCTTCACTTGTGAACAAAAATTTGCTCATGGGTACCGGCTACCTCCCGCAGGGCGAGGAAGATTTGTACAAGACTCAGGACGCTTCATATCTCGCGGGTACCGGTGAGGTGGCCGCGATGGGGTATCACATGGACGAAGTGCTCGACAAGTTGCAGCTACCGGAAAAGACGCTCGCTTTTTCTCCGTGTTTCCGACGCGAAGCAGGTGCACACAGCAAAGACACCAAGGGCGTGAAGCGTGTCCATGAATTTTTCAAATTTGAGCAAGTGATCCTCTGCGAAGCGAGCCACGAGACCAGTGTCGCCCTCCACGAAGAACTCCTCGCGAATGTCGAAGAGATGATGCAGGCGCTCAATATTCCATACCATGTTGTACTCAACTGCGCTGGAGACCTCGGTCTCGGCCAGGTGAAGAAGTACGATGTCGAAGCGTGGGTGCCATCGCAAAAAGCGTGGTGCGAGACACATTCATGTTCGTATTTCCACGACTTCCAGACCCGCCGACTCAACATTCGATACAAAGACGCTGAGGGCAAGATGCGCTTTGTGCACTCGCTCAACAATACCGCGCTCGCCAGTCCGCGCATTCTTATCCCGATTCTCGAAAACAACCAGCAGGCTGATGGATCGATAAAAATTCCGCAAGTGCTTCAGAAATACATGGGCGGTCGCACGGTCATTGTGCCGGTTGTTGCGCCCGTCGCCGGCTCAAAAACAATTCCCGCTACGCCAGCTAAAGGGAACAACTAATGGCGATCGGGCGTTCATCTAACCTCACGTCTCCACAGTATGCGCGTCGACGGCGCGAGCAGCTTATTCGCCAGAGCATTGTCGCCAGCGTTTCGCTTCTCATCATTTTGGCGAGCGTCATTCTCATTGCTCGGTTGAGTATTTTTCAGATCCAATCAGTGCAGGTGGAAGGGAATTCGGTGACAGCCACAAGTGATGTTCAAGCGAAGATCGCAGAACTTACCGACGGCAATTATCTTTGGGTATTTCCGAAGAGTAACGTACTGCTGTACCCAAAGCGTGCGATCTTGTCGGCGATCAAACAACAATGGTTCCGTGTTGAGGTCGTGAGTGCGGGGTTGGATGGTCAGTGGCGTGGGGAAGCGACACTGACCATGCGTATTGGCGAACGTACTCCGGTGTATGTCTGGTGCGGTGTGCTCGCCCCTGCTGTGGTCCAAGCCGGCTCTGGCAATGAGCAGTGTCAGTACTCCGACGAGAAGGGGTATCTATACGCTGAAGCAGCTTCATTTTCCGGCACACCGTATGTGAAGCTCTATGGTGGTCTCGCTCCCGGCACATCGCCACTGGGAGCGCATTTTTTGGCTTCATCGACACCGGATGCTTTTGGTAGCGCTTTATCTTTCGTCTCTGCGATCGGTGGCGTAGACTTTTTTGGAGCCTCATTCAAGCCGATGGCCTTGATTGCGAAAGAGAACAACGAATTCGAAGTGGTGACGGCTGGTGGTACGCGAATTTTCTTCACTTTGGATCAGGATATCCAGCGGTCTATTGAGGCTTTTCGGCGGGTGGTGGATTCGGAAAACCTGACTTCTGCACGAGTGGAATATCTGGATCTCCGCTATGGGAATAAGGTGTATTACAAAAAACAGTAGCTGCGGTATACTAGTATGGTGAAAGCATTGATTCTCTCGTGGCAGTATTTGCAGTGGCATTACTCGCGGGCTTTTGCCGAAATGTTCCGCATTATTGGGCGGGCATATTGGTTCGAATATCATTTCTTCTCGGTCGGGATCTTGCTGAGGTCGTTTTTTGAGCCGTGGAAGCGCCTCGGCGAGGAGAAGGGAGAGAAATTCAAGCTCGAGCAATGGCTGCAGGCGACGGTGATCAATACGTTGATGCGGTTGATTGGTGTGACATTGCGCGCCATGATCCTCATGTTTGCCTTGGCGGTCTGTGTCCTCACCACGTTGGTCGTGGCTCTGTTTGTGGCGATGTGGTGTTTGCTGCCGTTCATTATTCTCGCGCTCTTCGTGCGAGGTGTTCAATTGGCAATACAATAACCGGGAGACAACCAACATGGACACTTCACTCATCCAAAAAAAGATTCAACCATTTCAGCCAGCGCTTGCTCTGGATACGCTGATCGGCTCAGCCAGACGCCGGACAATTCGCCAGGTGTGTGCGACGGTGTTTGTTTCGCTGCTCGTCGTGGTACTGGCCGGCAAGGGCGGCAATATTGCGCTCGGGTTGTTCTGCATTGCTTTCGCTATCGTGTTGAAAGTGTATGCTGTTGAATTTTTCTTCAATTCATATGCGCACAGCCGCAATGCCGATTGTTCATACATGCTCGCGTCGGTGCTGTATCGTTGTACCACGCTACACCCGACGGCTGTGTTTATTTTGTCGCCATTTGGCCGCTGGACACTGAACCGCTGCGGCATCAGTCGCTTGTCGGCACAAGCATTTTTGACGCAGATGACGCATTCGGCCCAGCCGTTGGAGCTAGATCTTTCAGAAGTACGAACATTTGCACAATTTGTCGAAGAGTTGCTGCATGTCGATAGCGCTTTTGCACAATTTTTGCGTGAGTCTGGCGTAGAAAAGAGTGCTTGTATTGGTGCCGCAGAGTGGTGTGAGATTCGCGAGAAGGCCCGTATCGCTGAGGCGCGCTGGTGGAGTCATGAAAATCTTGCCCGGATTCCCGGTCTCGCAAAGGATTGGGCATACGGCAAGACGTACCATCTCGATCGTTTTGGCCGTGATGTGATCGTGGAGGCACGCCGGCATTCCGCACTTTCTTCTCCCGCTGCTTCGGCCCTAAGCTTGAATCCGGATTCTTCGTTTCGTCGCACCGAAATGGTGGCTGTGGAGAAAGTGTTGGTCCGTGAATCTTCCGGAAATGTTTTGTTGGTCGGTGACAAGGCGAATGGTGTCATGGATGTGTTGCATGGTCTGGCTCGCATGATCGATCTCGGTACGGCGTATCCGGAGCTTGAACACAAGCGTTTGATCCGGCTCGACACTGCCGCGATCATGGCTTCGGCGAAAGATCGGGGTTCTTGTGAGGCGTTGCTCATCTCGATTTTCAATGAAGTGGTGAAGGCGGGGAATGTGATCGTGGTGATCGATGAGTTCGCCTTGTTTGTGCGTGACGCTGCCGCCCTCGGCATTGAGATGCAATCTTTCCTCGCGCCGTATCTGTCCTCGGGCGGCGTCCAGCTTGTGGCGGTGAGCGATGTGCATTCCTTCCACCAAACGCTCGAGCCGAAGGGTGAACTAATGCGATTTTTTGAAAAGATCATTTTGGCTCCGATTGATGCTCGGACTTTGGTCGAGCTTTTGGAATCGGAGATTGAGCGTGTCGAGCGCCGCAACGGAGTCTTCTTCACCTTCCCAGCACTCAAGGAGGTGGTGGAGAGCGCTGAACGGTACTTTTCACAAGGTTCAACTATCGACAAGGCTCATGACCTCATTGCCGAGATTGCGCCATATGTCCGTCTGCAAAAGCGGACGGTTGTCGAGCGTGCCGATGTGTTGGCGACCGTGAGTGCAAAGACCGGTATTCCTCTCGGTGAGGCGAGTGCCGGTGAAAAAGACGTGCTTTTGAAGTTGGAAACGATTTTGCATCAGCGGATTATCGGCCAGGAAGCAGGTGTCCAGGCGATTGGCAATGCGATGCGGCGAGCGAGGTCGGGCGTGAACAATCCGAAGCGACCGATGGGCTCCTTCCTTTTTCTTGGACCGACCGGTGTGGGGAAGACGGAGACGACCAAGGCTCTGGCCGATGTGTTTTTCGGGAGCGAAGATCGCATCATGCGTTTTGATATGTCGGAGTATCGAACGGTGGATGCACTGAGCCGCCTCATCGGTTCGGCAGGTGAGGGTACGACAGGTTTGCTCGCTTCACGTTTGCGCGACCAGCAATACGGCGTGCTGCTTTTGGATGAATTTGAGAAGACGAATCCGGCGGTACACGATCTATTTTTGCAGATTTTGGACGAAGGGTTTTTCACCGATGCGAGCGGCGAGCGGGTGAATGCACGCAACACGATCATCATTGCCACCTCGAATGCCGGCAGCGATGTGATTTGGAAGTTGATTGGTGAAGCGGGCGGTGCTGTCGGTGTTCGTGCCGGGGTGAGTGCGGCAATAGCGGCCAAAAAACCTGAGATCATCGACTCTATCGTCGAGCGGGCGATCTTCAAGCCGGAATTGCTCAATCGTTTTGATGATGTGGTACTGTTTCAGCCTTTGGCCGTTGCTGATATGGAGAAGGTGGGGCGATTGATGTTGGCAAAATTGAACAAGCGTTTGGATGAAAAAGGCGTGAGTGTCGAGGTGACGGACGAATTGGTGGCATATCTGGTGAAGGAGGGCAGCGATCAGAAGTTTGGCGCCCGAGCGATGAATCGCGTGATCCAGGAGAAGGTGGAGCAGGCCGTGGCGAAGGCGCTTTTGAAAGGTGAGGCAAAACCTGGTACAGTGCTGCACATCCGCCCGGAGGAGCTGTAAGTAGGGCAGATTTACATGAATTTTTTTCTGAATATTTCCGATGTAGTGACGCGCGCTTTTTCACCGCAAGTAGAGAGTGGCGATTTGTGGTACCGATTGAAACAGGCCAAATCCGGCCCATTGTTTGTGTTGGCGCCGATGGCGGATGTCACAGACGCGGCATTTCGACGGATCATCGCGAAGTACAGTCGGCCGGATGCGATGTGGACGGAGTTTGTGTCAGCGGATGGACTTGCGCGTGCACCAAAAATTGGGCGAGACAAATTGCTGCGAGACCTGTTGTATAGCGAGGGTGAGCGGCCGATTATTGCGCAGTTTTTCACTTCGAATCCGGCACACATGGAGCAGGCAGCCGAACTCGCGGTGGAGATGGGGTTTGATGGCATTGATATCAATATGGGTTGTCCAGACAAGAGTATCGAGAAGCAGGGAGCTGGAGCGGGGATGATCAAAAGTCCGCGAGTTGCGCGCCGAGTGCTGCGAGCCGCGATTCGTGGCGCCGCCAATGGTGCAAAGAAGTACGGGAAGCCGGTGCCGGCTGTGTCGGTGAAGACGCGCATTGGCTATGGCAAGAACGAGCTGGCTACTTGGCTCCCCGCTCTTCTTGCTGAGCGACCCGCGATGATCACGGTCCATGCCCGCAACCGCAAAGAGCTGTCATTGGTACCGGCGCGTTGGGAACATGTACGAGAGGCCGTGGAGATCCGCGATCGCCTTCAGGCGCATTTGCCAGCCGAAACACGCACACTCATTTTTGGCAACGGCGACGCGCGTAATCTGGCTGATGCACGCGAAAAGGCGCGAGTGAGCGGTGCGGACGGCGTAATGCTCGGCCGTGCTATTTTTGGCAACCCGTGGTTGTTTGACGAAAGCTCATCCATGCATGTCGACACAAACGCTGGCGGCAAGGGCGTCGATCAAGCGACTGGCGGCGCGGTCGGCTTTGGCGGTGGCGTGCTCGGCGTCGATCATTTTTATAACAAAGAGCAGATCGCTGAGCGCTTGCGAGTGATGGTGGAACATACGGAGCTCTTCGAAAAACTACTTGGCGATTTGAAGAATTTCTCGATCATGAAGAAGCATTACAAAGCGTATGTGCACGGTTGGGAGGGAGCGAAAGAGTTGCGTGCCTTGCTGATGCAGACCAATTCTGCCGCTGAGGTGAGAGATGTTGTGGGTGGTATCGGACAGTGAGGGGTGGCGACGAGAAAAAGAGTAGGTGCGGATTCGTCATACTTTTCTCATACTTTTGTATGAAAAATCCGCACCACCTAAAAAGTGTTGACAGGTAGCCGCCCTTGCCGATTCGCGGCTTCACTTTTTCTGAGAGGAGGTATACAATAATAAGCGGCCAGAGGTCACAACAACTCAGTCGATCGAGCTCGACCGGCTCAAAAAAGATCGATAGATACAAGACGGAAGGAAAACCAAGCGACACATGTGGAATCGCCACACCAGTAAACGCAACGGGGACCGGAGCGCTACGCCACCAGATGGCCGGAGCGGTCACGGTTCAGGTTTCCTCAACCTTGAACACGAAACTGCCTTCGAGGGGCAGTGAGAAAGGGGTGATCAATTATCTCAAGGGCTGCCGGTTCCGTACCGGTTCGGTGTAATGCCGACATCAGGTGATGTGTCCTTGTCGCTCTACGCCAGGCCGTCTTCTCGGGACGGTGGGGTCGTATGGGGTCGGTTGTCGGTGATGGTTCGCGCGATTGTTGTTTCCGCGCGGTTTGGTTGGTGGACCCAGTTGGCGAGTGCATTCGCTGGCTGGGTCTCTTTCTTTTCATATTTTTTATTTTGTAAGCAAGAAAAAACCGCAGACAGAGAGCTCGGGGCCCTGCTGTCTGCGGCGGTGATCTGCGTGTGCGATACTTCTTTACGGCGTGCGCACTTGGACGATGGTCGCCGGCATGAGGCCAGGCAATCCATATCCATTCGTCCAGTCGAAGCTCGTGCCCGGTTGAACGGGACCGAGCGTGTCTGGAGACCAGAGGATGTTCTTGTGGAAGCTGTATTGGTCCAAGAACAGCGCACTGTCCAAACTGGCGTCGATCGTCGGACCTTGTGGCCAGTAGTCGTCCGAGAGGAGTCTGGCGTAGACCACTGTTGTGGACGACTGGTTAAGCACCGAACTCCGAAGCTCGAAGTAGCGGGTCTGGCCTGCCGGGATCACGATGGCTGAGGCGGCACCTGTTGACGTCTGTGCCCGAACCTCCACGAGGCCGGCGAAGAAGTTGGTGTTGGAGACCTTGCCGCCAGCACCCACTCCGCTCACGGGGATCGAGTAGCTCGAGTCCTCGTAGGCATACAAGTTCATGTTCCACATCGATGCACCAATCGCTTCGACGAAGAACGAGAGCTTGTGGAGACTCGCGCTACCCGCTGTGTCCGCGGTGACTTTGAAGCGCAAGAGCCGTTCGTCAGCCACTCCCGTTCCCGGAAGCTGGTCGATGGCGAAGCTCGGGTGGGATTTGAAGATCCTCACTCCGGCCACGGCGGTTGTGCCAGACGCAGTGATGGTTTGTCCGGATTCCACACCCGTCCCCACAGTCCGCTGCAGATTCGAGTCGTCGTAATCGATGGCGATGAGGTGTCCTGAAGGACCGACGACTCCATAGCCGCCGATAAACAGGATGTTTTCGACATCTGCCTTGATCGTCAGAGTCCGCTCTCCATCCTTGGGGATGAGGAGCGGGCTCGCGAACGTGCAGACCGCGTAGACATTGCCACCGACAAAGACGGTCGAACCGATCTGGTTTGTGCCATCCCACACCGTCACTTGTCCAAGGTCGCTTGCGCTGCCTTGTGTGAGTCGGAGGCCGATCCTGTCCAGATTGACCGCCTCGTATTCGGTGCGAACGGTATAGGCCGCCATCGTCACATTGGTCGCACCACCCGACGCTATTTTGTAGCGGGGACTGGTGGAACTTGTGGAGATGGCGAGCCGGCTCGGCCACTCGGTGACAGCTTTGTAGAACTGCCGCTGTGCGTCCGGAAAATCCCAGAGAACAAATTGTCCGCTAGCTCCGAATGTGAGCGAGGCGCGCCTTGTCCAGTTGACCAAATCACTCGATGCATAGATTGCGAAGGGCAATCCGGCGACACCATTCACCTGATAGATGACGGCGATTCCGCCAAGCTGTGGGGTGAACGAGGTGATCGCCGGATGAGTCCCCAGACTGCCATACATTGTCGTCGACAGGTTTGCGGCCGTATCGATGGAAATGCTGGCGAGCTGAGAACTTGTGATACCTGTCGCGATTAGCCCCGAACCGAGGCTCCAGCGAAAGGTGCCGGCCGCGGAGGAGGAGACTGAACCTTTGAGGAGCAGCGTCTTCGTCGTTCCTTTCGGGATGACGAGAGACTGATCAAAGGTTGTGGTGTTGGTCCCAGTGGATGCAGGGTTCAACGTATTTGCGCCAGTGTTCAGTGCCACCGTGCCATCCCACAGTCTCATGTTGCTGAGCTGTGTCGGCATCGCACTGTTGGCGACGGTCAACATGAGCGGTAGAGCAGACATGCGAACGTCTTCTTCCGCTGATGCGCTGAGGGTCACTGCCAGGTAGGTTCCTTGCGGAGAACCCGGGACGAAGGTCTGATACGCCGGGCCAGTCGTGCTCACGGAGAGCGTTGCACCGCAGACGGACTGTGTCAGCGGCGTGTGGGCGAAGCAGGCGAGGAATGCCGCTGTGAACAAGAGAAACGTTCTCATTTTGTTGGTTCCGAGGTGTGTGGCTTTTTGTACATGCGAAACGGTCGCACATAGTCATTGCTGAGTTGTCAAAAAGCCAAGTTGTGCTGGAGTGTATTATATCATAAATTGTATTAAAAATCAATAGCCAGGCCGCGGCTCTGTACAAGCCTCTTTTTCTGCTATACTTTCCGCATGAAAGCCGAGGAAAAGACGAAGAAAGATGGCCAGAAAGCGGCCAATGCTGCGATCGCGACCACGCGCATCGCTTCCCACAGCGCTTTGTACCGCAAATACCGCCCGGCGAGCTTTGCCGACGTGCTCGGGCAGGAGCAGGTGGTAAAGGCGCTGGAGGGGGCGATTGGCGCGGCTGGGAAGGCCGGCGCTTCGTCCGGCGCCCGCCCGAACATCTCCCACGCCTACCTCTTCTCCGGCTCACGTGGCACGGGCAAGACCTCGGTGGCGCGCATTTTCGCACAAACCATCGGCACCTCGGCCAACGACCTCTACGAGATCGACGCGGCATCGAATCGTGGCATCGACGACGTGCGTGAGCTTCGTGAGGCGGTGAACACGTTGCCTTTTGAGTCGCCATACAAGGTGTACATTATCGACGAGGTGCACATGCTCACCAAGGAGGCCTTCAATGCGCTCCTGAAGACGCTCGAGGAGCCGCCGGCGCATGTTGTGTTTATTTTGGCGACGACGGATTCGGAAAAGCTCCCGCAGACGGTGGTGTCGCGTTGTCAGACCTTTGTGTTCAAGAAGCCGGGGACGGAGTTGCTCAAGGAGAGTGTGCTGCGCGTGTCGAAGGCTGAAGGGTTCAAGGTGGCTGCGGAAGCGGCGGAGCTCATTGCCCTGCTTGGCGACAGTTCGTATCGCGACACGCTTGGTGTGCTGCAGAAAGTGTTGGGGGCGGTGGGAGAAAAATCCGTAACGCTCGAAGACGTGGAGCGTGTTACTTCCGCGCCGCGTGCGAAGCTGGTGCAAGATTTCATTCTCGGTCTCGGCGAGGGGTCGGCGGGTGGTGCTGAAAAAGCGCTGGCGGTGATTCGACAGATGCAGGAACATGGCGTAGACATGCGCGTGTTTGTGACGCTCGTGCTGCAGAAGGTCCGCTTCATTTTGCTCATGCGTATGTCTGCAGAGATGGAGAAGATTGCAAAGGAGC
This sequence comes from Patescibacteria group bacterium, assembly GCA_038065315.1. Classification (NCBI taxonomy): domain Bacteria; species Patescibacteria group bacterium. The sequence continues at coordinate 267,579 of JBBTRF010000001.1, read as the reverse complement.
AATTTTCCGAAGCAGAGTTCGCGTTTTTGAAGAAGTGCGCGGGGGATGCGGCGGGTGCAAAAATTAATTCAAAGGTTGTGCTCGAATTGCTCACTGCACTTGAGCAGACGGGCAGCTCGCCGATTCCTCAGTTGCCGTTGGAGCTTGCGGTTTTGCGGTTGGTGGGGGAAGGTGGTGAGAAGAAGTAGATTTTAGATTTTCTTTAACAAAAATTAGTACTTTCTTGAGTACTTTTTAGCAATTTCTCTATCGGTCATCTTCTATACTGTACGGTATGGAGATCAATCCAATCTATTTTAATGAAAGAAGACATAGGGCAAGAGAAATATATCTTGCGAGAAGGGAAATATATAGTCCGTATTTTAAAACAAAGGTCATACTAAACTCCGATGGCTTTTCTCATTTGCAGTTTTCCGGCCGAATGCCTAGGGAGCAAAAAGAACAGTTGTTTAAATTCAGCCTCCTTCCTCTTGGTCTGGAAATTATCGAAAAGTCTGGCACTATTCAAGAGTATCGAAAAGTTCTGTCACCAATTGGGAAAAAATCCGCCACTGACGGCGCTATTCCGATGAAGGAAATTGAGTATTGGGGAATGGTCGCTATTATCGGTGAAAAAAGACACGCGTTAAGACGATTCTGAGGAGGGTCGGTGACGGAAATATTACCTTTTGGAGCGTAATGCTTTATTCAAAGATGAAAAATGGAAAACAGAAAATCTTTACCGAAGGCATAGAAGACGAATAACGCCAAAAACAAAAACACCGCCCAAAGGCGGTAGTTTTGTTATGCCTGCTATCGGCTTAGGGAATCCCGTAGCTGAGTAGGGGCTTTCGCCCACAGGCACGAGTAAATAATACTAAAGATATAAAAATCTGCAACTTGTGTCGAAGCGTTCTTCGGGTTACAGTAATGGCGTAGAAAGCATTGCGGGATCGTCTAATGGTAGGACACATGCCTTTGGCGCATGGTATCTTGGTTCGAGCCCAAGTCCCGCAGCCAACTTGAGATAGGTTCTGACTTCGAGGCGTACAATAATCCCACAAATATGAATGATTCACAAAAACCAGCAGGAAGAACGGTCGCTTTCGATTTTGATGGAGTTATTGCAACTTACTCGGGCTTTAAGGGTAAAGATCACGTCGAAGAACCAATTTTAGAAACCATCAAAGCAATCAAGATGCTTAAAGAAAAGGGATTCAAAATTCTTCTTCATTCAACATGTGGGAATGAGTTTCTTCGCAGTTATTGCTCGCAATACGACATTCCATTTGACTACATTAATCGAAGGCCAGACAAGGAAGGAGATAATCCCGGAAAGCCTGTGGCATATGTGTATGTAGACGATCGATCTGTCTGCTTTAAGGGCCAGAAGGCAGAAGAATTGGTTGATCAGATAGATAATTTTAAGGCTTACTGGGAGAAATAGTTAGTGTTCCGAGGTTCGTTAAGACGCTATGAAATAAGATATACTTACCCCAATGAAACAGCTCGCCTTTATCAATCATGAAAATGTTTCCTCGGAAGAAGTGAAAACGTATCGCGTACGTAAAGCGGCACGGGCAGTCGTGTTCGATAAAGATGGAAACGTCGCACTCCTTCATGCGAGGAAGTACGATTATTACAAGCTCCCCGGCGGTGGTCTCGATGACGATACCGACAAGATTGTGGCGTTGAAACGCGAGTGTCGCGAAGAGATCGGTTGTGATGTTGAGGTATTGGCAGAGCTTGGACAGACAGAGGAGTGGCGCAAGTTCTGCACTCTTCATCAGATCTCGTATTGCTATGTGGCGAAAGTAGTCGGGGAGAAAGGCGTGCCGGCATTCACTGATAAAGAGGCTGAAGAAGATTTTAAGGAGGTTTGGTTCCCCTATGGTGAGGCGTTGCGCAGGCTCAAGGGAAGCAAGACTGAGCTGATCGAAGCGATGGGCTATATGGTACCAAGAGACATTGCGATTCTTGAGGCGGCGAGAGATGTAAACGTTATTTAGAGGAACAGATTTTGCGGAAGTAGAAGGTGCGCTATACTACTCAATACTATGAATATCAAAAAACTCGGCCACTGCTGCTTGTTGATCAAAGAGGGCGGATTGACCGTCCTTACCGACCCGGGCGCGTATTCTACGTCTCAAAATCAGCTCACGGGCATTGATGTTATTTTGATCACTCACGAGCATGCCGACCATCTCCATATCGGCTCGCTCAAGGCGGTTTTGGTGAATAATCCCCAAGCTGAAGTGATCACGAATTCCGGCGTCGGCGTGATATTGGCCAAAGAGGGCATCGCACACACCATCGTGGCCGAAGGTCAAAGAGTGGAAAGAAAAGGTGTCGAGATCTCAGGCTTCGGCAAGGATCATTGGAAAATGTACAAGACCGTGAATCCTGTCGAGAACACCGCGTACTTCATCGGCAAGAAGCTCTTTTATCCAGGCGATTCGTTCTCGACTCCGGACCAAAGCGTCGACGTGCTCGCGCTACCAGTCGCCGGCCCTTGGGCGACGCTCTCCGAATGCATCGATTATGCTTTGGCGATGAAACCGCGAGCCGCTTTCCCGGTGCACGACGGCATGTTGATCGCGGATCGTCTTGGTCCGGCACACCGCTTGCCTCAGCAAGAATTGACCAAGGTTGGTATTGATTTTGTCGTGATGAATGAAGGCGACGAGAAGACGTTTTAGATTGGAAGTTTGGCTAGATACTCCTTGTTAAGTGAACTATCGTTCACCTATAATAGATGAGTGAACCAGCCGAGCAAAAACGCCGCGGAAAAAACCCTCCTCCACATCGATGGTGATGCTTTTTTCGTGGGCGTTGAGGTGGCGAAGAATCCGAAGCTCAAGGGCCTGCCGGTGGTGACGGGCGAGGAGCGCGGGATTGTGTCGGCGCTGTCGTACGAGGCGAAGGCACTTGGGGTCATCCGCGGTATGCCGATTTTCAGGCTCAAAAAAGAATTCCCGCAGGTCATCATCCTGCCCGGCGACTACGCGTCGTATGTGAGGTATTCGCAGCTGATGTTTGATATTGTTCGCCGCTACGCCGACGATGTGGAGGAGTACAGTATCGACGAGTGCTTCGCCGACCTCACCGGCCTGGATCGGCCGCTGAAAATGACCTACTTGCAGATCGCGAAGCGAATCAAAAAAGAAATCACCGAAGAGCTTGGTTTGTCCGTCTCTATCGGCCTCGCACCCACCAAAGTACTCGCGAAAGTTGCCTCGAAATGGATGAAGCCCAACGGTCTCACTGTCATCGACCTTGCCGCCATCTTCGACTTTCTCGAAAACACGTCGATCGAAAAGATCTGGGGAATCGGGCCGCGGACATCCGAGCTTTTGCGGCGCAAGGGGATCGCTACGGCCGGAGATTTCGCTCGCAAGGACCTCTCGTGGCTCCAGGCGCATTTGTCGAAGCCGTACCTCACGATCTGGCAGGAGCTGAACGGCACTTCCGTCGTGCCCATTGACCCGGAGAAAAAGACCACGTATTCATCGATGCAAAGAACGCGGTCATTTCATCCGAGTACCAACGACGCGACTTTTCTCATGTCACAGCTCTCCAAGCATATCGAGGATGTCTGTGCGAAGGCGCGATACTTCAAGCTCGCTCCGAAAAAAGTGTCGTTTTTCCTCAAGACAAAAGATTTTGTGTATGCCAACACCACCGTGACGCTCGCTTCACCGACGAATGCACCAGAGATCATCATGTCTCTGGCGCTGAAGGAGTTTCCGAAAATCTACGCCAAGCGCACCCTGTATCGCACTACGGGGGTGACGCTGCACGACTTGGTACCGTCGGGCACACATCAGGCGGACTTGTTTGGCGGCGGGGAGGCGGCCGGCAAGCTTGAAGCTGTGCACGACCGAATCGATCTCCTCGAAGGCAAATTCGGCAAACGGACAGTGTACCTGGCCTCAACTCATCATGCCCTCCAACAGGAAGAAAAGGGTACTGACGCGGAGGATTTGGATAGGGATTTGCTGTTTTTGTAGGTTCGGTTGCTGAGCTGAATTGAGTGGACGGTACCTTCGCTACTTCTTCGCAACCTGCTGCCAAAGCCAGACGCCGAGGAGGACGAGGTCGACGACAACCACAAGCCAAATGAGTCCACCGAGCAATCCCGCTCCGCCCATCATGCCGCTGTATCCATATGTCATCATAAAAGTGTTGTATTAAAATGAGTAATACTGCCACCGACTGCTCATAGTATACACCTATTCATTTGCCACGTATACCCATGGGGGGTATACTGTAGAGATGAAAGCTGAAATCAAAAAGAAAGTGGCGCGGCGTCTGAATATCGTGCAGGGGCAATTGAGAGGACTGGTGAACATGGTGGCGAAAGAGAAGTATTGCGTTGATATCATCACCCAAGCGAGCGCGATCAAGGAGGCTTTGGCCGGCGTCGAAGACCTGATCTTGCAGAATCACCTGGAGACTCACGTGTTGCATCAGATGAAAACAGGCCGAGAGAGACGGGCGACGGCAGAGATCCTGAAAATTTACAAGCTTGCTCAGAAGAAAAAATAATATGGAACACCAACACAAACATCAGTGCACGCACGAACACCCGAGCGCGCACGAGCACCATCACGAGCACGCGGAATCGCACGATAAGCATGCTGGCCACCATACGGCTGATTTCTTGAAGAAGTTTTGGATTTCTTTGATCATCACGCTTCCAATCTTTTTCTATTCTGAGATGGCAAAAGAGGTATTCAACGTCAGGGGTCCAGAGTTTTTTGGCTGGCAGTATGTCCTCTTGCTTCTCGGTTCAGTCATGTATTTCTATTGCGGCTGGGTATTTCTCCAGAGCGCCTATGCCGAGCTCAAGGCGCGGCTGCCGGGTATGATGACGCTCATTGCCATCGCCGTCACCGCCGCCTACGGCTACAGTGTCTTCTCGATCCTTTCGGGCGGGATGCACGATCTGATGTTTGAGTTGGCCTCGCTGATAGCGATCATGTTGCTCGGGCATTGGATCGAAATGAAGTCGGTCATGGGTGCACAAGGAGCGTTGAAAGAGCTCTCGAAACTCTTGCCAGATACAGCAGAAGTGGTCCGCGGAAATCTCACGGAGACCTTGCCGCTTACAGATTTGAGAGTTGGCGACATCGTATTGATCAAGCCAGGGTCAAAGATCCCCGCCGACGGCAGAGTTATTGAAGGCCAATCAAATGTGAACGAGTCAATCCTCACGGGCGAGTCAAAGCCGGTACAGAAACATGCGGGAAATGAAGTAATTGCCGGCTCTATCAATGGCGAGGGTAGTCTCAAGGTGGAGGTCAGCACTATTGGAGAGAAAACATTTTTGGCAGGTGTGATGCGATTGGTCGCCGATGCGCAGTCTTCGAAATCTCGACTACAAATGCTTTCTGATCGAGCCGCATTCTACCTGACCATCGTCGCCATCGTTGGAGGTGGCATCACTTTTGTCGCTTGGCTCCTCGCTGGCGCGGGAACACTCACCGCCATGGAGCGAATGGTGGCTGTATTGGTGATCACCTGTCCTCACGCACTCGGTCTCGCAGTGCCACTGGTGGCGGCCATCTCCACGACCATGGCAGCACGAAATGGCTTGTTGATCCGTGAGCGCGTCGCTCTCGAGGGTGCGAGAAAAATCGACACTGTACTATTCGACAAAACAGGAACGCTCACTAAAGGCGAATTCGGCGTCGTGTCGGTAACTTCCGATGAGGTGCTTGCGCTTGCTGCTGCCGTCGAAACGCATTCTGAACATCCTATCGGCAAGGCAATTCTGAAGGAGGCTCAGAAGAGACGTCTCAAGATCGGCGAAGTGCGAGATTTCAACACAATTGCCGGTACGGGCGCAGAGGCCAAGGTTGACGGCGTGAGTGTATTTGTCGGTCATCGTGGTGGCAAAGATATTGTGGTCGAAAAAAGCGGAGTGCAGATCGGCACGATCGTCATTGCCGATATCGTTCGTCCTGAGGCGAAGGAGGCCGTGGCAAAGCTCAAGCAAGCAGGCATCGCCGTCGCGATGATCACGGGAGATTCAGAAGAAGTGGCGAAAGAGGTCGCGAAAGAGCTTGGTATCGAAGAATATTTTGCCCGCGTCCGTCCGGCAGAAAAGTCCGAGAAGGTGAAACTGCTCCAAAGCAAGGGTCGGATCGTGGCGATGGTGGGTGATGGGGTGAATGACGCTCCGGCTCTGGCTCAGGCCAACCTCGGGATCGCGATCGGCGCAGGCACGAATGTAGCGATCGAATCTGCCGGGATCATTTTGGTGAAAAATGATCCAAGAGATATTTTGAAGATCTTCAATCTCTCGAGACTTACCTACAACAAAATGATCCAGAATCTTTTCTGGGCGACTGGGTACAACGTGGTCGCAATACCCCTGGCTGCAGGTGTGCTTGCGTCGAAAGGGATTATCCTTCAGCCGTGGCTCGCTGCGGTGTTCATGTCTGCAAGTACGGTGATCGTCGCCATCAATGCCGTGTTGCTTAAAAATAAACATATATAAACATGAAACACAAAACAATTCTTGCTGTTGTTGTGGCGGTCGCCGTCCTTGCCGGAGGATATGCGCTGTTGGCGAATAAATACAGTGTTCCAACACAAGCGGTAGCGGCGAGCACTGTCGTTGAGCTCAAAAATGGCGATACATACGACCTCATCGCAAGCTATGTCACCAAAGTGCTCGCTGGCAAGGAGCAAAAGATGTTGGCGTACAACGGTTCGATCCCTGGTCCGACGATCAGGGTCGCACAAGGTGCAGAAGTGACCATCAATTTTAAAAACGGCACTGACCTGCCAGCTCTGCTCCATTCTCACGGTGTGCGCATGGAAAATGCCTTTGATGGTTCGCAAACACAGCAGCGGGAAATGAAATCGGGAGAGACGTTTTCATACAAACTGAAATTCCCGGATGCTGGAGTATTTTGGTATCATCCGCATGTGCAGGAAGTCTATGGCCAGGCACTGGGACTCTATGGCGCGTTCATCGTGACTCCGACAGATACCTCGTATTTTCCACCTGTGAACAGGGAACTGCCGCTTTTCCTTTCCGATTTGCCGCTTGAAAATGGCAGGATCCAAATCGAGAAAGGCGACAACACTCACTCGCTCATGGGACATTATGGGAACATATTGCTGGTGAATGGGCAGGAGAAGGTGAATCTTCAGGCAAAGACGGGGGAAGTCGTGCGCCTGTATGTGATAAATGCGGCGAATGCGCGACCGTTTCGCTTTGCGATCAGTGGCTTGAAGCTCAAGCTTGTCGGTGGCGACAGCGGCGCGTATGAAAAAACGACGCTCGTTGATAGCGTAGTGCTTGGACCATCGGAACGCGCGATCGTGGACGTACTATTTCCGAGTGCGGGCGCATATAGCATCCAAAATGACACTCCCGAGAGGCGGTATTCAATGGGCGCGTTCGTTGTTGGCTCAGAAAAAGTCAGTCAGTCATATCAAAAAGAGTTTGACCGTCTTCAGGTGAATCGCACGGTAACTGAAAGCATCGAGCCGTTCCGTGCATTTTTCGATACCGTGCCGCAAAAGCGAATCGCACTGACACTCGATATGGGCGGCGGCATGATGAATATGCAAGGAATGGGCCATGGTGCGCACATGATGCCGGACGGCACTATGATGGGCGGATCGATGATGTCCGGAAGTTCGGATGGTATTGAGTGGAATGACACGAATTCAATGATGAACGAGATGTCGAACAAGGATTCGATAAAGTGGAAGATTGTCGATCAGGATACCGGCAGGGAAAATATGGATATTGACTGGTCATTCAAAAATGGCCAGCCTGTGAAGATTCGGATTTTCAACGACTCGAACTCTATGCATCCGATGCAGCATCCGATCCATTTCCATGGTCAGCGATTCTTGGTGGTGTCTCGTGACGGCGTGAAGCAGAGCAATCTTGTCTGGAAAGACACTGTTTTAGTGAAGTCGGGCGAGACGGTAGATATTGTGCTTGACCCATCGAATCCTGGCGCGTGGATGGCCCACTGCCACATCTCGGAGCATTTAGAAGCAGGAATGATGTTTGAATTTAAGGTGGAGTAGAGAATGTTGGCCCGTGCTATAATCTCCCCTAAGCATAATTCACCCATACACATAACCATCACCCCATGACCACCATCATCTTACTCTCCCTCGCCGGAGCCGTGATCGCAGCTGTTGTCGGCACCTTTTGGTATTCAGGCAGCACACCAATGGGGAAGCTCCACATGCGCGCACTCGGCTGTGGCGACCTGTCGGAAGAAGAGATGAAACGCAAAATGGAAGAAGGGAAGGCCATGATGCCAAAGATGTACGCTGGGCAGCTTGCCTTGTCTTTTCTCACTGCTTTCGCAACCGTCTTTATCGTGACTACGAGCCTAAAGAACGGCCTCACTCTCTGGATGGCCCTCGGCTTCGTGGCACTGAACTGGCTGTGCTTTATTGTGCCGACCATCGGTTCCGGCATCCTCTGGAGCAATGGCGATCGGGCGATCGCTTGGCCACGCTTCTTCTCGGACATTGGTTCCAACCTGCTGACCGTGATGCTGATCGCGCTGTTGGCGAGCTTGTTCGCGTAGGTTTTTGCCTACGGACGAATTCCTCATCTAATGAGGTTAGTCATTGTTTAGTCAGGATTACTGATGGGGGGGATTGTGATTGGAATACGGAATGGATGATTTGGTTTGCTATAATAAAGTCATGAAAACAGAATTTATAAGATTTACAACTGAAGATCAGTTGATTCTGCAAGGTTTGGTTTATAGTCCAGATGTATTGAGCCGAAAAGCTTTCTTGCATATACATGGCATGGGCGGTAACTTCTATGAGAATAGATTCATTGATGTCATGGCCGAGCACATTACACAGGCACAGCAGACTTTTTTAAGTATAAATACCCGAGGTCATGACATCGTTGCCGATTTCCCAATTCCGGGTTCAGAAGAAAAATATCGAAGAATTGGAAATGCATACGAAAAATTTGAGGAATGCATATTTGATATTAAATCTGCAGTTGATTATCTCCAGAAAAGTGGATATGAAGAAATAACCCTGTGTGGACATAGTTTAGGGGCCGTGAAGGTTGTGTATTACGCAGCCAAAACGCAGGATCAAAGAATTAAAAAATTAATTTTAATGTCCCCACCAGACATGGTTGGTTTGGCAGAAAAGGAAAGTAATCACAAGGACCTACTTTCTCAGGCTGAGAAGATGATTTTGGGTGGGAAGGGTGGAGAATTATTGCCTGTCAAAATTTGGGATTACTATTATTTATCTGCATATACATATGTAGATTTGAATACCCGAGACAAGCCGGTTGATATTTTTAATACATATGACAAAACTAAGCCCTCCTTAATCGCGGAAATAAAAGTTCCAACTCTAGCTTTTTTGGGCGAAAAAGACGATGCGGCCATCCTTCCTCAACAAGAGGCTCTGGAACTCATAAAAAATAAAGCAATAAATGCTCCAAATTTTGAAATTGATATTATCGAGGGCGCATCCCATAGTTATTTTGGAAGAGAGCAGTTAATGGCGGAAAGAGTTGTTAAGTGGTTACTTAAATAGATTTTTATAGAAGCTAGGCATATGCACGAATTCCTCCTCTTCGGCCTCAAACAAGCCCGCGCCTGCGTCTTTGCGGGTTCGTTCTTTCTGTTGCTTTTTCTGTCCAACCACATTCCGCTTTTCGGCATTGCGCGATACGATTTTCTCTTTGTTGCTGCGGTGCTGATCCAAGCCATCCTCTATTTCACCAAACTCGAGACCAAGGACGAGGTGAAGGTTATCTTCCTCTTTCACATCATCGGCCTCGTTCTCGAGCTGTACAAAACTAGTCCGGGGATCGGCTCCTGGAGCTATCCCGAGGCGGCATTCTTCAAGATCGCGACTGTGCCACTCTACAGCGGCTTCATGTATGCGGCAGTGGGCAGCTACATCAGCCAATCGTGGAAGATTATGAAATTGCACCTGACCAACTACGAGCACTATGCTGCGAGCGCCGTGCTTTGCCTCCTCATCTATCTCAACTTTTTCACCAATCACTACATCTACGATTTCCGCTACTTTCTGATCGCCGTGGTGTTCGCTTTTTTCTGGAAGACGCGTGTGTATTTCACCGTCGCCACAAAAGTGCGCTGGATGCACATGAATGTCGGCTTCCTCCTCGTCGCTTTTTTCATCTGGATAGCCGAGAATATCTCCACCTACCTCGGCGCCTGGCAATATCCCGACCAAGTCCATGTGTGGAACATGGTGTCCACCGGCAAAATAACATCCTGGTTTTTGATGGTCATTATCAGCTTCATCTTGGTGGCGTATCTGAAGCATTTCAAGAGGGAGTTGGGACGTAGCAAGGAGGTGCAGGTTATTTGATTGAGATGTGCTAATATTTGTGCATGCAACCAAACTTCGAGAGTCCTGAATCGTTGGTACCGCCGGAGGAAACCGCAACTGCGCCTGAACAAGTGGCTGAAAACATTCTCACACCAGAGCAGGTGACAGAAGTCCTCGCGCGTTTTGCGGAGGGCGCAGATTTTTTGAGAGAATTGTCTGACCAGCAAGGTATCTATTTGCGAGAAGTGTTTGTGCCTGGAAAAGACGGCGAGACTCGCGTGTATACGTATCAGCGAGCCGGCACGTTTCCGGGGATGAGTTCAGCTGAGACGGCCGTGAATTTTGTCGACCTAGATGCGGAAGGTGAAGAGTCGTTTGCTGGGAATATTGCAAGACGTGATTCTGAGACTGGCGAGTGGGTGGATTTATCAAAGTAGAGGTGATTTTTAAGTCAGATTTCACAGAAGCCATATCTTTTTCAGATTTTTTTCTGTATAATATGCAAACAAGCCTTTATTTCATTTTCAACACACATTCACATGGCAAAACGAGCAGCACAGGATATCAAGAACAAGACCTCACGCTCACGCAAGACTGCGAAGCGTCGAGCGGTGAAGAGTGCAAAGCGAGCAGCACGAAACAAGTAGCAAAAAGGCCGCCAGACAAGGCGGCTTTTTTTGCCGCTCGCTATTTTCCCCGATCTGGTGTATACTATCTGGGAAACCGAGTCGAGTTTTGCAGCTAATAGAAAAACAAAAAACAACACAAAATGATGAAAGGAACAATCAAGACCCTCACCGACCGAGGATTTGGTTTCATTGCTCGCGAAGGCGAGACAAAGGACCTCTTCTTCCACTCAAAGGAGTTGGTAGGAGTCATGTTTGATCAGTTGAAGGTGGGAGATGTTCTCACTTTCGAGGTGGTACAGGGAGACAAGGGTCCTTCTGCAACACAGGTATCTCGAGCGTAAGCTTGAGTCTCTGAAAGACAACAAAAAATCGCCAACCGAAAGGAAGGCGATTTTTTGTTTGCGGTATGCTTTTTGCAATAAAAAAACCGCCAGACTGACTCATCCGGCGATTCGTGATTTTCGATGGCTTTGCGTAGTTCGCGTAGTCATCAGCTGCTACCAGCCGTGGGTTTCGCGCACAGCAATCATCTTGGTAAGGATCTTGTTGTAGGTTTCCTGCTTCAGGAGAACCTCGTTGGGGAACAGACAGCCGTCCCAGCAGATGTGGCCAAAGGACTGGACTGGGTAGCCTTCGCCGTTGCGCATCCAGTAGCCGGCGTGGCGGACGATGTCCAGTTTGCCGTTCTGATCATCCACAGGGCAGTGCTTGCCCGTATTATCGTGATTGCCGCCACCTTTCACAGTGCCATCGTTCTGAGCGACGTGGAAGTCGATCGTCCATGGACGGAGTGACCGGGTCATGACACGAAGCGCCTCGTCGAGCTGCCCAGGATCAGTCCAGTTATAGCCAAGCGGGAGGAGCCGGTGTTCCGGGGCATTGTGGCCCAGGGCATAGAGGAGGGTGTGGGCCATGTCGGCTTGGAAACCGACGAGTCCTGGCCGGTCGGTTTCCTCGAGCAGGTCCACCATGTGTCTCCACGAATGCATGCCGCCCCAGCAAATCTCACCCTCGGCAGCGAGACGTTCGCCGTATTCGGCGGCAACAGCCCCGCCTTCCTGGAACGTTTTGGCAATGAGCTTTGTGTTGCCGGCAGGATCCTTGCTCCAGTCTTCCGGATTGCAGGCCGAGTCGATGCGGACGATGCCGCAGGGACGTGCGCCGATTTCGCGGAGCTTGTGAGCGATGCGGCAGGTTTTCCTGACTGCGGTGACCCAGCCGGCGCGCTTATCGGAGCCGCCCATGGCGTTGCCGTCAAACCAAACAGGTGCGACGATGGAGCCGATCATGAGGTTCTTCGCCCTGATCTTGTCAGCGAGAGCCTTAATGCCATCGTCACTGATGTCGATGTCGATGTGCGGATTGTAGGCGAACAGGTCAACGCCATCGAATTTCACGCCGTTCACTTCCGCGTTGGCGGTGAGGTCGAGCATGGTGTCGAGGTCAATGAACGGCTCGGCACCGGGGCTGCCTTTTCCGACGAGGCCCGGCCATACGGCGTTGTGGATCTTGAGGGTGTCTTGCATTACTGTCGTTGCTTCGGAGAGAAAATTTCTCTCACTGGGCGCTCCTTATGCCCGGTTGTGTTGTTTCCGACAACCACTGTTTCAAAGACCGCTGAGACGATCCTGAAACACGGTTGGACAAAATGGGTCCAACCACCTCTTTTTTCAAGAGGGTAGTCCAGGAATTTCTTCCTGGACAGTTTTTACCATTTTTACGGTGGTAATGTCAATTTTTAGAACAGCTTCAGGTATTCCCCCAAGCCCTCTTTTGCCAAATCTTCCTTGGGTACAAAACGCAGCGCGGCGGAGTTCATGCAGTAGCGGAGGCCGGTTGGGGCGGGTCCGTCCTCGAAGACGTGGCCGAGATGCGAGTCGGCATAGCGGGAGCGGACCTCGGTGCGCCTGGTGAACCAGCCGTTGACTTCGTGCAAGGTCACAGCCTCGGGAGAAATCGGCTTGGAGAATGACGGCCAGCCAGTGCCAGATTCGTATTTGTCGAGCGAAGAGTAGAGAGGCTCACCGGAGACAATGTCGACGTAGATGCCGTCGCGCTTGTTGCTATCGTATTCGTTTTGAAATGGCTTTTCAGTGCCAGCCTGCTGGGTCACTTCGTATTGGAGTGGGGTCAGTCTGGCGCGGAGATCTGTGTCGTCGGGTTTTGTGAATGAGGTCCAACCATTTGCTGGCGACGTCGCCACGGCGTCAAACAAATGATCGTATTTCCCGCTGCCCCAAATTGATGCATAGAAGGCGTCGCGGCCGGAGGCTTGGCGATAGTGTTCGTAGCGAGTGGTGTTTTTCTTGTAGAAATCTTGATGATAGTCTTCGGCGATCCAGAATTCGCTGACGGGTTCGATGGCTGTCACAACTGGTTTCGAAAATATTTTTAGTTGAGCCACCTTTGCGATTACCTCTTCGGCGGCCTGTTTTTCAACATCGGTTTGGTAGTACACGGCCGAAGTGTACTGGTGGCCGCGATCGTAGAAGGAACCCGTCGCATCGGTCGGGTCGCTGTGACGCAAGAGCCAAAATACCAGCTGAGCATAGGTCAGTCTTTGTGGATCATATTCCACCTTCACGCTTTCGCGATGGCCGGTCGCACCCCTCGAGACCTCGGAGTAGGTCGGACCGTCTATGCCTGTGGTGCCGCCCGTGTAGCCCGATACCACCTCCACGACCCCGGGCAGCTTTTCGAAATCACTCTCGACACACCAAAAACAACCGCCGGCGAAATAGACGAGAGCAGTGGTCGTCGTCGCTGGTAATGGTGAAGTGCTGAAGGTTGGCCCAGTCGATTTAGCCGATGTATCGAGCACACTCGGTGCAAAACGACCTTGGTACCACCCGTAGCCCCACTGGGCTGCTGCGCCGATGGTAGCGATAGTCGCGACTGCACCAACAATTGTCCAGATGCGCTGTTTGTTCATGGGTCTATTCTATCATCTGTTATAATAGGCGAGTGAAAGCGAAAGATCTCTTGAAGCTCACGGGTCTGCCGGTGCTGGCAGCGTCTTTGTGCTGCTTGAGTCCGCTCATCCTTGTTGCCTTCGGCTTGTCGACGGCGGCTTTTGCCTCCTCCCTCGCAGATACCTTTTATGGCGACTACCGCTGGGCCTTTCGTATTGTTGGCTTAATCCTCCTCGCATGGAGCCTCGTGCTGTATTTTCGTCAACAGAAGGGGATCTGCACACTCGATGAAGTAAAAAAGCGCCGACAGGAGATCGTGAACACGACGCTCATCGCACTCATCGTGGCGATTGTTGGCTACAGCATCTTTCTCTACGTCGTGGTGCATTATGCTGGGCTGCCATTTGGAATCTGGGAGTAGTCTTGAAATTTTTCTGAAACATACCGCTTCGTCGGTCAAGTGGTATGTTGTCGCTCGCTCGTGTATCATTTCGCCAGGCTTGACAATACAACCAACAAGCTCTTCTCTCACCGAGAACAACACGAAAGTGAGGTAGTTATGAAGTCGAAAAACCAACAGCAGGGTGGGAAAGCCACCTCTGCATCTGCGGTGCAAACGGTTGAACTCCGCGTCCTCGCTATCAGCAATGATGCGGGTGAGCGAGGGAAGGTCCTGTCTCAGAGTGCAGGATTCGTGGGAGCCAGCGGCTTCCCGACAGACGGCATGTTTGTCTTCCGTCACGAAGTCGTTTCCTCAGGTGAGTCACTTCGTCGGAGGCCATTTCAAGTCATTTCTTGCAACGGTCCTGAACGTGAGGTTCAGAAGGGAGAGATCGTCGATACGGACACACTCCGTGCCGACAGATCGCTCACCTATTTCCTGGTGTCTTCCGGACATGTCATGTGGCTTTATGTCTGCGACAGACATCCGCGAGTTGAAGTGACGAAGCTCGGGTTGCTCAAAGGCATTGGCTGCGAGCCGCCCGTTTTCTCTCCTCGATTCGTCTTGCAGGCAAATCAGATGCCGCATGCGATGGCCGTCCCGGATCCGGCGGTAGTTGGGCTCGGTGCCTACACGCCCGATGCCGTCAAGAAGCCGACCGAACGTGGTGTTTGGAGGCCGGAGCTGACTGTCACTGGGGCAGAAGAAGTTGATGTTACAGACAGAAGCGTAGGCTCGGATGGTCGCAGTTCTTCGGGTGAACCTGACGAAGTGGTAGTGCCGATCAGGCCCGCCCCGCGTCTCGCTCCACCGATTGCCACAGCGGCCGCCGTTCCGCCGCCGCGCAAACCCGCAGTGCCAGCTCCCATGCCGGCACCTGTCGCTACACCTCCTCCAGAAACCAAACCGGTTGTCGAAAAGGCACCGCCAAACGCGATGATGGAGAAGGCGCCACGCAAGTATCGAAAGAGGCGGATCAAGCGGGCTGCCGTCGAAGAGGCTGATACCTCTGTGCCGCCACCGCCAGACGTCACTGAAGCATTGGTGGTGCCGGTGGGGAAGGTTCGGCCGTTTGCCCCGTCGAACGACCCTCGTTTTCCGGGCCAGCCGCGGGTCTGGTTTGATCCCGATAAGCTGAAGAAGCTTGGATTGAGCATCCGGAAGCATGGTCAGCGGACACCGTGCATGGTCAAGCGCCTCACGCCGCCTGAAGATGGGTTCGATTTCGAACTCATCGACGGCGAACGTCGCTGGCGCGCCCTTGAGATGATTGGCGCGACGCATATTGCCATCACGGTTTCTCGTCCAAAGTCGAAGGCAGACCAGCATATGGGTTCCTTGATCCAGAACTTCTGCCGCGAAGGCCACACGCACGTGGAGATCTCGAACGCGATCGCGTCCCAGGTCGAAGTTGGCGTGTCCCTCACCAACATCGCTGCGGCTATCGGCCAAAGCGTGGTGACGGTCTGCAATCTGCACTCGTTGCAGCGTCTCGTCCCAGAGCTGAAACCGCTCCTTGACCCGCCGACTCCGAAGTCCGACCGCATCCGTCTAGCGGAAGCTGTCGAGCTCTCTCGGATCGACCCGGCAAGGCAGTTGGAAATCTGGGAAAAGGCGAAACAGCAGCCCACCAGAGGCCTCATCAGAGCGACGATCAAGATGCTCGGCAAAGAATTCGTCGTCCACAAGCGGACACGGAAGGTCAAGCCGAGCGATTACTCCGCTGCTCTTGAGCGGAGGATGATGGCGTTGCGTCTAGCAGCGACCAACCTGCGACAGATGCCTCAGGAAGAAGTCCGCATCGCTGTGGAGTCACTGAACGGTCAGTGCAAGGCGCAGATTGCTATCCTCACCGAGCTCATCAAGAGTCTCGACGAAGAAAAGCGGCTCCTCTACCGATTGGGCACTGCGGCGAGGAAAGCGGCTCCGACCGCCTCCGCCTCCGCCCCCGCCTAAGCGGTCTGTTGGTCCAGTGTTCGCGAAGCGCCGCCCCGAGGGACGGCGCTTTTTTCTTTTCCCGCACGAGCTTTTTGTGCATTGTCGCCGTTTCATCAGATGATACAATATCTCGACATGGCCTGGAGTATGCAAAGTCGCGCTCGTAGCGTTCTGTTCGCCAGTATTTTTTTACTCTGCATGTTTCTTTTCCCGGCGGCGGCCTCTGCGGCAACCTACTACGTCAACAGCTCGACCGGCAACGATACGACGGGTGACGGCTCTTCCGGTACGCCCTACGCGACTTTCCACAAAGGGTACACCGTGGCGGCAGCTTCTGGGGACACTCTCAATCTCTCGGGTACTTTCGATTGGACCAGTGCCGGTGAGACGGGTGATGCTTCCGGCACCGGCTACACGCTAGGGAAAAGCCTCACAATTCAAGGGCAGGGAGCGGGCGTCACTTTTATCCAGGCAGCGAGTTCGGAGAATACGGCTGACCGAGGCGTGTTTACAGTGAGCTCTGGCAAGACTGTGGTTATTAAAGACGTCACCATCCGCTACGGCGTGAGTACGGCCACGGAGACGGCTGGTGGCATCACTACGAGCGGTACGCTTACGGTGCAAAATTCGACCATTTCGTACAATTGGTACAACTCCACCACCAATTATTACGGTGCCGGCGCGATCACTTTGAAACACGACGCCAGCGGCACTCTCAATCTTTCGACTTCGACGATCGCAAACAACACCTTCAACGGAAAATATTACGGTTCCGGCGGTATTTATTCAGGCCAGAGCAACACGATCAATATCACCGCATCCACTTTTTCAGCCAATGTTGCGAGTAGTAGTAATCCAACGACTTTTGCTTACAGCTATGCCGAGCCGTCTGGAGCGCTTGGCGTCTTTCGGTTTGTGACAACAAAGATCACCAACTCCACCTTTTCCGGCAACAGCACCAATTCCTACGCCGGCGCTTTGCAGGTGTATTATCCAAACTCATTTACGGTCACAAACAGCACTATCGCCAACAATACGGCCACAGCCGGCGCCGGCGGCGTGATGTTCGAGTCGGTTACCGACGGCTACAATTTCATTTTGAAAAACACCATCCTTGCCAACAACACCGGGAACAGTACAGCGAACGACTTCTATGTCGTGTCCGGCTCGGCGGGACGCATCACCGACAACGGCTACAACGTGGTCGAGTACAGTACCAACAAGACCTGGAGCGGTACTGGTAACCTCACTGGCGATCAATCGACTCTCAGCCTCAGCGCTTCTTTGGCCGACAATAGCACATCCAATGGTGTGCAGACCTTGGCCTTGTCGAGCGATTCGGTGGCGATCGATGCCGGCAACACTTCGGCCAATGGCACAGTGTCTATTCCCGGCACCGACCAGCGTGGCGGCACGAGGAGCGGCAGTACGGATATTGGTGCGTATGAATACGGTGCTGGCGGTATTGCTGATGTTACGGCTCCTAGCGTGTCTCTGACGGCACCTTCGGCTGCTGCTACCGTGGGCGGCAGTGCAGTATCTCTTACTGCGACGGCGAGCGACAACATTGCCCTCGCTGGCGTCTCCTTCTACGTGGACGGTACCCTGCAAGGGAGCGAGGATGCCACTTCGACCTACGGGATTACTTGGAATTCCACCGCCACTACAAGCGGCGCGCACAGCGCTTTTGCGGTCGCGCGTGATACATCGAGCAATTACGCCACCTCGAGCACCGTTTCTTTCACGGTCGACAATGCTGCCCCAGTATTGACCTCAGTCGCTACTTCGACCGCCACAACTACCGCCACCATCACTTGGACCACCGACGAGGCGGCTTCTTCGATGGTGAACTTTGGTCCGTCTTCGAGCTACGGCACTTCGACGGTCGAGACGGACACGTCGCCGCGAGTGACGAGCCATTCTGTCAGTCTTGCTAGCCTGACAGCCTGCACGCAGTATCATTTTCAAGCATCCAGCACTGATGCCGTCGGGAATATCGGGACTTCTACAGATGACACCTTCTACACCACTGGCTGTACCTCTAGTGCCTCTATCACCGCCAGTGAATCACAGGCTATCACCACTGCCGCCGGCGGCACCGTGACAGAAGGAGTCCTGTCTCTTACTGTGCCGACTTCCTTTAGTGGCACGACGACCTCGGCCGTCTTCCAGGCTCATGAGCTCGATAGTACGGCGTTCTTTTTGAACGTCTCCGTGCCCTCTGGCAAGAATCGTGTTGGTGACAAGGTTTTTAATTTGAAAGCCTTGATCGATGCGACCACTACGCTCTCGACTTTCTCTGAGGCGCTCACGGTTTCGCTTTCGTATTCTGCTTCCGATGTATCGAGTCTTGATGATTCCACTCTGGTCATTTATCGATATGACGGCTCCGATTGGCATGCGCTGTCTGGATGTTCCACCAATACCACTTCTCGAGTGGTGACCTGCAGCACGACCGCTTTTTCCGACTTTGCGATCTTTGGCTCGACGGCTTCTGCGGCAGCTTCCAGCTCTTCCGGTGCGGCGAATGGTCCGATCTTCACCGGCTCGGTTTCCGCGCTGTTGGGATATGTCGCACCGCGGGCACAGACGGTGTATCCGGACGGCAGGGTGGTATATCATGATCAGACACCTCTTGCCACGGCCGCTGTTTCAAAATCCGTTCGGGAGACACCTTTGCTGACCTCACAAGCAGTATTTTCCGGCTTCAGTCGTACCCTTCGCCTGGGGGCGACTGGTCCTGACGTGCTCGAACTGCAGCGTTTGTTGAATCGCCAAGGCTTTCTTTTGGCGACCGAGGGCCCAGGTTCGTCGGGGAATGAGTCGGAATATTTCGGCGCCAGGACTCAGCGTGCACTGATCCGTTTCCAGGAGGCGCATACTGATGAGGTGTTGAAGCCGTTCGGATTGTCGAAAGGGAGCGGCATCTTTGCAGCTCGTTCGAGGGAAGTAGCCAACCGATTGGCTAGGGTGGCGGCCCACTAGAGGATATGATATAATGGTGTCCATTAAGCAATTAATATAATCAATATGCCAAAAGCAGCAAAACCAGCAGCGAAGAAAGCCAATTCAGCATTCATGAAGCCAATGACCATCAGCTCAGAGCTGGCTACTGTCGTAGGAAAGGGACCGATGCCTCGATCTGAGGTCGTGAAGGCTCTCTGGGCATATATCAAGAAGAACAATCTCCAGGATCCAAAGAACAAGCGAAATATCAATGCTGATGTTTCTCTCAAGGTGGTGTTTGGCGGCAAGGGCGTGGTCAACATGTTTGAAATGACTAGCTTGGTTTCGAAGCATCTCTCATAATTTTCCGTTTCGGAGCAGCAAACAAATCAACAAAAAAGTCGGCCCGATGGCCGGCTTTTTTGTTTGGCGTGCAGTCTGCGTTGTCCGATATGGTAAAATAGTCGGATAATGGCGAAAGACAAATACAGCGCAGTTTGGGTGTCGCATTCCTCGATGGGGGATTTTTTGAAATGTCCGCGCGCGTACTATCTGCACAATATGTACAAGGATCCGAAGACCCGCCGCAAGATGAGTGTCGTTGGGCCGGCTTTGTCTCTCGGAACTGCGGTGCACGGTGTGGTGGAGGGGTTGGCGGATTTCAAGGCCGAAGAGCGATTTTCTGGACGCGATTTATTGGCGGAATACGAAAAGCAGTGGGCGAAGGTGTCGGGCGAGAAAGGCGGTTTCAAAAGTGCCGATGAGGAAGCCGAATGGAAGGCGCGGGGCAAGGTGATGATTGAGCGGGTGATCGCGCATCCGGGGCCATTGGTGAAGAAGGCGTTGAAGCTGAAAGGTGGGAAGGATGACATGTTGCCGAATTTCTTTTTGTCTGAGGAGGAAAATATTATTTTGTGCGGAAAGATTGATTGGCTCGAATTTGTACCGACAGACGACAGCGTGCGAGTGTTGGATTTCAAGACGGGGAAGCGGGATGAGGATGGCGAGTCGCTGCAGCTCCCGATTTATTTGCTGCTGTTGAATGAATTGCAGAAGCGAAAAGTGTCGGGTGCGAGCTATTGGTATCTCGATCGGGAGGATGAGCCGAAGTCGGTGGAACTGCCCTCGTTGGACGTCGCGCGAGAAAAAGTGCTCGC
Source organism: Patescibacteria group bacterium (assembly GCA_038065315.1). NCBI lineage: Bacteria > Patescibacteria group bacterium. Next base: position 247,244 of record JBBTRF010000001.1, on the reverse strand, counting down.
CGTGGCTCGGGCAGTGAAGGCCGCCCGCGAGAAAGGTGAATTTGCATGTCCACGGGTGATCGCGGGCGGCTCCCCATGCTTCGCCTGCGCGCCATACGAAGCTATCTTGCGTGGCGAAGCGAGATATCTCGGTGTTGGGGAATACAATCAGGACCTTTTTCTCGTCTAGAGCAGGTGGAGCAGGGGTGGTGCGGCGGAAAACAGTAGGTGCGGATTTTTCATACTTCTTCATACTTTGTATGAATTTGTATGAAAAATCCGCACCTACTCAAAAAAGTCGGCGGACCCACCCACTTGTTCACATCGTCCGGATATTTTCTTGACAAAGTGACCGTGTCGCGGTTTAATTATTCCATTCGCGTTGTTTGAAAACCAGTCGGAACACCGACATCACATCCCTGGAGTTACTTATGCTAAGTCTCACTCGTCCCATCCATAGCAGCCTCGTCTGCTACGTTGATCCAAAAGGCGACGCAAGGACCAATGCCTTCATCGCCGAACAGCTCGCACAGGCGGTGACCACGCAAGAATGTCTCGATTTCACTTGTTGCGACATTGTCGGTCAGCCCTGTCGCCGCAATGTGTGGGCTTGTCCCAATTGGCTGGTGGACGAATTGCTTGCCAACCGCATCCGCTTGTCTCTTGGCTTTGATCTGTATGTCAAAGACATCAACAGCGATGATCCGCCACATTTTGCGCTGTCCCTCGAGGATGGGCAAAAGCCTGAAGAAGCACTGAGGGCGGCGCTCGATAGTATGGCCATCCAGCTGCCGTCCCCCTTCGACCTGGGTGAAGTCCCGCTCAAGCCTTCGGATTTTGCCATCCTGCTACCCTCGACTCGCGCTCGGTCCCAAACGCCGCCATCCGACAGCATGCGTCATAGCCAACCGGGTGTGCCGCCGCGTTATCGTCGCGACAGACGGAAGTGGTAGGCCGTTTCGCCGATCACTTCGCCCGATCACTTCGCCGGCCCTCGCTTCATCGCCTGGGTCGGTTTTTCTTGCCTAAGCGTTCTCTGTTATACTGTCTGACACTGACCATCATGAAGAAAAATCTCAAAGACCTCGTGCGCGAGCTGAAAGCAAACGCCAACGCCAAGAAATCTGCCACGCTCGCCAAGTATTTCAAGACGGGCACGGGTGAATATGGCGCGGGCGATCGTTTCCTTGGTCTGACGGTGCCACAACAGCGCACGATCGCCCGCGCGTATGCCCACTTGTCTTTCTCCGACCTTGCCACACTCGCCAAAAGTCCAATTCACGAGCATCGCTTCACCTGCACGGAAATCTTGCAATTGAAATATGCCTTAGCAAAGAAATCGCCGACCCCACAAGACTCCCTCGCCGAACAAGAACGCCTCGCCAAGTGGTATCTAGAGCATGCTCGCTGTTTTAACAATTGGGACCTCGTCGACAACTCCGCTCGCGACATCCTCGGGGCATACCTCTACCAAAAAGGGAACACTGCCATCCTCGACCGCCTCGCACGTTCGGCTAATCTGTGGGAGCGGCGCATCGCTATCATTTCAACCTATTTTTTCATCCAACAAGGTGAATTCACTGACACTATTCGTATCTGCGAGATCCTCATTTCCGACGAGCACGACCTTATCCACAAAGCCTGCGGTTGGATGCTTCGCGAGATAGGGAAACGCTCCCCAATAGGTCTAAAAACCCTCAGGAGCTTTCTGGATACGCATGCTGTGTCCATGCCGAGGACGATGCTCCGATATGCCATTGAGCGATTTTCGGCCTCCCAGCGGGCCAAATACCTTAGGATGGCTTAATTTGGCCAAAGATGGCCAAATATGCTGTTTTGTGGTAGTGTTCTGGGATGAAAAAAGCGATCAATGCCTTGGTCATCTTTGGCCTTTCGACCGGTATTTTGGGCGGTTTTGCTCAAATGGCGCAGGCTCAAGTGCTCGCACCCAACTACGATCCGCGGCCCTTCGGCTCCACCCTCGAGGTGCATGTGAATGATAATGGCAGCGTCTCTATCCAGGGTGCTCGTGTGGAGCAGGTTTCGGGTACGACCCTTTTCTGCAAGGTGTATTGGGGAGTTTCCTTCATCCGTGTCACTGTCCGTACCAGCGACAAGACCGCTTTCGAAAAACGCTTCGGTCAGGCTATTACCGTGAAGGAAATTTCTGTCGGCGACTTTATTTCAGTCACCGGTGACTTGTTTGAAGGCTCGAACTCTCTCGATGTGGTGGCGAAGAAGGTGAAGAATTGGTCTCTACAAACATTGGAGGAAGGTTTTTCCGGTAGTATCTCCGAGCTCGGTACCAGTACGCCGACCGCATTGGCGTATATTCTCAACTCAAAGACCCGCGGCAAGATCACGCTGCTCGTAGCCTCATCGACGCCGGTGAACAAGGGCACTTTGGTGTTGAGCACGAATACACTCGGTGTCGGCACGAAGATCACTTCTGCCACCGGCGTGTACAACAATCTCAAAAAGACGCTTGAGGCGCAGACAATTCGTATCTATCAGGACATGTCGATTTTCAAGCCACGTAATTTTGAAGGGGTGATCAAAAGTATTGATGGCAATACATTGCCGCTCAACATGGTTGTCACTGTAGGCGGGGTGGATTACACGCTGCCGCTCGCTGATGGAGTGAGTATTTTGAACAACAAAAGACAGGTGTTTTCGATCGCTCGATTCATCAAGGGCGACAAGGTGCGCTTCTATGGTGCGATTCGCGAAGCACAGCCGAACATTGTGGATGCGACTGTCTTGCGAAACTTGTCTCTGTAAAAATGGTCCGCCCGATTCTTGATTTTGTTTTTACCTCTCCTTCATTTTTTCTTTAGAACTTTTTCACGATTTCTTTATCGGAAATTAGTCTTTTCTTGAACACTTTTTAGCAGTTTCTCTATCACTGGTTTGCTTTACTTATGGGTATTACTCATAAGCATATTCGCATGCCAACACAACATATTATCGATTCAGTTCGTCGCAACCTCCTCTTTCTCGGTGCCAGACAAATGGGGGTTGAGCAATCAACCGTGCATTTCGAAGGTACTGGTTTTGCGGTAGACGGACAGTTTGCCGTGACGTCACTCAGTGTTTTCAAGGCGATGGAGAAGGCGGCCGGGCAGTATTTTGCGGGAGTGTATCAAAAGACCGAGGCCGGGGTCGATGTATACCAGACCGCCGACCTCATGCTCATCGACACCGATACCGTACGAGGGCTGGCTGTATTTGGATTCGAGCAACGCCAGGAAGTCGGCTTTTCGATGGATGATCTCGAAACCAACGAGGACTGTCTCACCGCTGGGGTGGAGGCGTTTACGCTCAGCTTCCCAGCAACAAGGTGTCGGAATGGGGTGGATGAGGCTGATATGAAGCGAGTCGCTGCAGGGCAGCCGAAAGTCTTTACACACCTTTGCTCGATCGGTGCGGTCCAGAAAGACAAAAATGGCGTGCCAGAACTGCTCGAGATAGACGGCGCACCTTGGCTTGCCGATGGCGGCGCGCCGCTGATCGACGTCGATTCTTGCAAGATACTTGGTGTCGTCGTGGGCGCGTTGGATGTGTTTGTGCAGGGAAGCCAGCCCGTGTGTTTGTCTCATCGGATCCCCGTAGCCTGTCCCTCAAATATTCTGTATGACGTGCTCGACGAAGTGTCTATTGTTGTTCCCGGGCCATCTTCTGACCCGTATGATGATGAAGATGCAGAGACGGCCTCATTGGCGAAGGATGTTGCCGTATTGCACGACCAGATCGACGAGGAGGATGAATACGAATATGGATACGGCAGCGGCTATGGTAAAATGAAGAAATGATTGAACACCCAATTCTTCTCGCGGTTGCAGCGATATTCATGGCGCTGGGTATTCCGGCAGTGCTCGTGCCGTTTCTGCCGGCGATCTCGTACATGTTTCTTATTGCATTGCTTTTTGCGATTTCCGATCGCTTCGTACACATCACCTGGGAGAATCTTGCGGTACTTGGCGGTATTCTCATCGTATCTTTCTTCATCGATTACTTCGCCGGCATACTTGGCGCACGATATGGTGGGGCAGATCGACGCTCGATTCTTTTCGGATTCCTCGGACTCATTGTTGGTCTCATCGCCTTTCCGCCACTCGGGGGCATCGTTGGTTTGTTCGTCGGCATCTTTGCGGGAGAAGTAGTGGCACGCAAAAGTAACGCAGCAGCCCTCAAAGCCGCTACTGCCGGACTCATCGGCTCAGCGACGGGCGCGTTGGTGAATTGTAGTTTGGCCGTGCTCATGTTCGGACTCTTCCTCTACTTCGTGTTGGTCTAGGTTTCGTTGACGCTCGGCTGTTTTTCTGATATAAAGCCCTCTGGCTCTGTTCTTCACATTGTGAAAGAAACACTCGGAGCTACCACAAAAACCCCTTACCTAAGGAGGCGTCGTGACACAGCACATCGAAGGATTGATACTGCAAATTTCCCGCTACAGCAATTTCCACCTCTTTCTTCTCCTGGCCGGCATGGGTGCGGGCAAGGACTTTGTCGGCAAACTGTTGCAGGAGTATGGCTCAGTGTCATTTCATCACCTGAGCTGCAGTGCCGCCATCCGCCGCCGCGCCAAAGAATCTGGCCCAGTCGGCGATGCGTGCGCGGCGGCGGAAGAAAAGATGAAATGCGCCGAGATGGTCGAAGACGAGCTCGCCACTGTCGTCGTGTTGGAATGGATCCTGCAGCGGCTTCAGGCCGGTGTCAGAACCTTCCTGCTCGATGGGTTTCCGCGGAACGATCTTCAGTTTGCCGTCCTGCGTCGCCTGGAAGAATTGAAGGGCACTCACGTCATTGCGCGTTCAATTCTTTTGTGCCAGCCATTCGGCATCTGCCTCGCACAAGTTTTGGGGCAGCGCCGGAAGGAATTGTGCCGTGCGGATGACAACATTACCACCTTCCTGCACCGTTGGCATCACCAGTTTCTGGGCGAGACCGTCCCGATGATCAAAGCGATCCGCAACTGGGACCCGAAACGCTTTGCGGTGGTGCAGCAGACTGATCTAGAAAAGGTCCTGGAAGTCGCTCGGATCGTCGGGTATCAGGGTGTGCAGATGGAGCGATTGAAGGCTTCACTCATCCACCTTCGATCCTTTCAGCGTCTGCCGTTCGAGAGCGATCCGGCGGCGACCGTGGCTTTTGTGGAAAAGCTCACTCCAGCCCCTACGCGCGACCAGCTCGAACACGTTGCCAGCTTGGCACGTTCTGATGGGCTCGATTATTTCCGTCACCTCCCGAAGGTGGCATGAAAATCGTGTCCACGCCGATCGTTCCTCGGATGTATTTCTCTCACACAGCGAAAAACGCGGCCCCTTTTCAGGCGGCCGCGTTTTCTTTTGATTGCTTTTGCCACTCTTGCTGCGGCCCATATCGTACTACTCCTGAAAGTGCTTCCACCAATTGGTAACGGGGGTCTTGCGGATGATCTCGACGATTTCTTTACTGTCTTCGGTGATATGGTACAGCTTCATGTCGTCTGGGTTGATCGCTTTGTGAGCGACAAGCATCTGCGCTTTGATGAAGGCGTCGAGCGGCTCCCAATAGTCACGGCCGACGAGAATGATTGGCACTTTCGGGATCTTGCCAGTCTGCACGAGAGTCAGCACATCGAAAAATTCGTCCAAGGTGCCGAAGCCGCCAGGGAAGAAGATGAAAGCTTCGGCTTCAAAAGTGAGGAGCGTCTTGCGGCTGAAAAAGTATTTGAAATCGGCGCTTTCAGTGATGTACGGATTGTCGCGCTGTTCGTGGGGGAGGCGAATGGTCATGCCGATCGAGACGCCGCCGGCGTCTTTCGCTCCGCGCGCGCCGGCTTCCATAATGCCCGGCCCGCCGCCAGTCACCACAGCATAGCCGAGCTCCTTCACGATCTTGCCTGCCAATTCTTGAGCTTGCTTGTAATGTTCATGTTCCGAAGTGAAGCGGGCTGAACCAAAGAAGCTCACCGTCTTCGGATATTTTTTGATGAGGTCGAAGCCACGCTTGAATTCGTCATGAATATCTTTCAATTCGTACCGCTCATCTTTTTGGATGTCACCAATCGAAAGAAAGCCGTCATTGGTGTGAGGCTTCGTGTTGCGCTTGAACCATTTGTGTATCATTCGCCTATTTTACTACATTCTGCACCACAACCCAACTGGCCAAGATTCCAACTAGAGACCGAGCGAACGGAGAAATGCTTCGCGTTCTTTCTCTGTCACCTCGCGGACAGCACCTGGCTTGAGGTTGCCTAGGCCGATGTTGAGGATGGCAATGCGCTGGCTCTCCACAATGGTGAAGCCAAGTTCAGCACAGATGTGTTCGAGGTGGGCGTTGCCGGTGTTGTTGAGGGTGACTTTGAAATGGAGTTGGTCTACGGTTTCAGCAGCGTTCTCCGGACCGGCCTGCAAGTTGAGGAGTCGATCAGACAAAATGCGAATGAAGCTCGCGGAATGCACCTTGTTGAGGGTGCAGAAAAAAGTTTTCGGATGCGCGTATACGGGATTGAGCAGGCGATCGGTGATGCGACCGTCGTTAGTGAGGATCATGATGCCACTCGACTCTTTGTCGAGTCGGCCGATGGGGAAGAGTTTCTTGCCGACGAGGTACGCATACTTTTTTTGGCTTTTGAGTTGGTCAATGACAGCCTCGATCTCGTTGTCGCTCGCGCTCATGCCGACCGGCTTGTGGAAGATGAAGTACACGCGATCCGCTGCGGTGGTGCCATGAACGTTTCCCGAGCCGGTTCCGGGAGCTTTTTTACCGGTCGAATTACCCTCAGCTTTGTTCTGGGCTTGCAAGACCTCCACGACATCTGTTTCCTTCACCTTGTCTCCGAGGACGGCTACACGACCATTGAGGAGTACTTTTTGAGCGGTGACCAGCTCGTCGGCGCCGCGGCGCGTCGAATATCCCTTGTGGGCGAGATATTTGTTGATGCGCATTGGCCATGCCGCTGCGAGGAGTATGACCTTTTTTGGTGCCGGTTTCATGGCTATTACTATACGTTATTTTCCAAAATGCACAAGAAATGCACAATTTGGTCAAATCTGGTATGCTCGTGAGACATGAAGAATGATATGGCCGATATCAACAGTGCGAAGTCGCATCTTACCCCACAAAATCCACTTTCATTTGTGGTGGAGAAGCGCCTCACGAAGCCTGACGACACCCCGACCCTCGGCCGTGTCGGACTTTTGACGACTCCGCATGGTGTGGTGCATACCCCGGCGTTTGTGGCGGTGGGGACGAAAGCCACAGTGAAGTCGCTCACGCCCGACCACGTGAAAGACCTCGGCGCTCAGGTGGCCCTGGCGAATACGTATCATTTGTATCTGCAGCCGGGTGAGAAGATCATCGCGAAGGCTGGCGGCTTGGGCAAAATGATGAATTGGCACGGTCCGACCATGACCGACTCTGGCGGCTTCCAGGTGTTTTCGCTCGGCGTGGCGTTTGGGAAGGGGATTAATAAGTTTTCTAAGGGAGCAGATAAGGGAGCGACAGCGACACTTACATCTGCGACACTTATGCCGAAGTCTTCTTCGGCGAAGCCCTCCCTCGCCGAAAGCGGCACCGACGCGACAGAGGATGTGGCGGCGCGTCTCGCGCGTGTCGACGAAGAGGGCGTCACATTCAAGTCCGTCATCGACGGCAGTACGCATCGCTTCACGCCGGAACGTTCGATCGAGATCCAGGAGCAGATTGGTGCGGACATGATCTTTGCGTTCGATGAATGCACCTCGCCGCACGCGCCAAAAGAATATCAGCAGGAGGCGATGGCACGCACGCATCGCTGGGCGGAGCGTTGTTTGAAGGCGCATAAAAAAGTGACGGCCAACGGCACACCCCAGGCGCTGTTCGGCATCGTGCAGGGTGGGCGTCACGAGGACTTGCGCAAGGAAAGTGCGCGTATCATCGGCGCGATGCCTTTCGACGGCTTCGGTATTGGTGGGTCATTTGACAAAGAAGATATGGGCAAGGCGGTGCGTTGGGTGAATGAGCTCTTGCCGGAAAACAAACCACGCCACCTGCTCGGCATCGGCGACCCTGTAGATATTTTTGAGGCAGTGGAGAATGGTTGCGACACCTTCGACTGCGTTGCGCCGACTCGCCTTGGACGCAATGGCACTATTTATACGAAGCATGGACGCGTGCATATCGAGAATGCGCAGTATCGCGAGGATATGCGCCCAATCGAAGAAGATTGCGCTTGCTATGCTTGCGCACACTACACCCGCGCCTACATTGCGCACCTGTTTCGCGCTGACGAAATGCTCGCCGGCACCCTTGCCTCGACCCACAACCTCCATTTCATCGTGAATCTTGTTGATCGCATGCGAAAGGGAATTGAGGACGGCACCTTCTTTGAATTGAAGCGTGAATTCTTGTCCACGTATCTAGCGAAGTAGTTGGGGATAGCAAAACCCGCGAGCCGTCTGAGGTGAGGTATAATAAATGGGTATCGGCTCGCCTGTGGAGCTCGCTCTTTGTTGGGTTGGTCAACCTTCAGTGTAGCTGTTTTCTATGCACGAAACTTCTCCTCTCGGTATTCCCACGAGTATGTCTGGTTCGCGGGGGTCTGACAGCAACGGTCGTCTCCGACTTGCTCGGAGTGACGACGAATTCGTTTCCAACGTGTTTGGTTCGTCGGAGGGTCCGACACACCCTCCCGTGAAGTTTCCGTCTGAACGGCCTTCATGGCTTGAGCAACAACGCCTCGCGCTTGCCAATCTGCCAAAAGTAGGGCTATAATGCCTGGCAGCTATGAATACCGTGACTGTTGCAGAAGCGGCACCTCAGCCGCCGGCACATCATCCGGAGCTTGAGCTCGGTTCGCAGCCAGGGGTGGTTCCTGGGCGCGGACAGCTTGAGTTCGGGGAAGTCAAAACCGATCGCGGCGATGTCGCCATGGTTCACACGAGCAGCCACACTGGCAGCTAATGCCCATTTGGGTTGATGTTGGTTGATTGCACAAGCCCCGGAGCGCGACGCGTCGCGCTCCGGGGCCCTTTTTTAAATACGTTTCGAAGTTTGACAACTCCCTTGAAAACGGGTACTTTAGTGTCAACTGCGGTCATTGAAAACTCATGTCGGTCAACCAGTCACAATCAACCATCAAAAACGGTCTACTACCACTGCGTATGAAAAAAAGCACGGCGGTCCTCAATGTCTTCCTGTTTGGCGCAGCCTTACTCGCTGTCCACACCTTTATCCCTATCGGCTTCAGTGTGAATTGGGAGGGAACACTGCACATTCTGTGGTCGCTCATGTGCATCTTCGCGCCGATCTGCGGCGTTGGTTACTTTGGCGCAAGATTGGTCGAGGCCCTTCAGGCGGCCGGCCGACCTATCATGGCTTCGGCGCTTGAGCCAGAAGTGCTCTACATCGTGGAGAGTGCCATTGTCGAGCGCGGAGCCGGCACCTATATTGCGAGCTTGGCCGTGCTCAAGAAGGCGGTCCTCGCAGACGGTGAGACGGACAGGCAGACAAATCGTCTCCTGGTGTTCTTTCCGGGAAAGGAGCTGCGCGAAGGCGGCCGAGTGATGGGGGTCACCACCAAATGGTTCGAGGCTTTTTCCAAGACTGGCGCCACCTCCGAAACCACGCTCGTGCTAGTCGGCTCCCAAGCTTGAAATCTTATGAAGCTCCTCAAACAGCATCCCAAGCCGCAGCCTCCGCATCCCTGCCTGACTGCCCTAAGGCAGGCCATCATCAACCTGAAAAATGCCCGCAACTACTATTGTCGGCACCCTATCCGGCCAAAGATCGAGCGCCTCAATCGTGCCAGCCGGGCGGTGAGCGACGTCCTTGACTTCATCGTCAATGTTTACGACGGCCATCTTACTCGCACCCTCTTGAAGCGTGCCGTGGTTGCGCTCGACGAGGCTGCGAAGATCCTGGAGAAACGTCGGCCCATCCGTCGCGGACTCAAGATGAAATGGTTCGTTGCGGTGAAGCAGGCGCTGAAAAGCCGCTACGAACAGTTCATGGTGTTGCTCGGCGAAGGTCGGGCGATTTACCGGAGGACGATGACGGACCTCGCGCTTGGGCACCATGATTTGGTCCCGATGATGTGACCTCTGTCGCCGCTATTGCGCGGCCGCTACTCACTGCCTTGTCGATTCTCCCGTGTGGAGGGTTGGCGAGGCGGTTTTTTCTTGTCGCGGAGAGAGGTGCTCGTCTGGGTGGGGTGGCGCAGCGAAAAATAGTAGGTGCGGATTTTTCATACTTTCTCATATTTTGTATGAAAAAGTATGAAAAATCCGTAGGTACTCAAAAATATCGCGGCACCTCAGCCGATCGCGCCAGGTTTATTTACGAACCTCGAAAAATACGTTATAATCCATTTTCAATGAAAGCCGCGTCAAAAAACGAAAATTCGGCCGCAAATTCACCCTTCAAACTCAAAACCGGTGGCCACACGCCGGCGGGCGATCAGCCGAAGGCGATCAAGATGCTCGTCGAGGGCGTGCGCAAGGGGATGAAACATCAGACCCTGCTTGGTGTGACCGGTTCGGGCAAGACATTCACCGCGGCCAATGTCATCGAACAGATTGGCAAGCCGACGCTCGTCATTGCTCACAACAAAACGCTCGCGGCGCAGCTCGCGCAGGAATATCGAGAGTTTTTCCCGGACAACGCGGTGCATTATTTCGTCTCCTACTACGACTACTACCAGCCCGAGGCGTACATGCCCGTCACCGACACCTATATCGAAAAAGAGGCGATGATCAACGAAGAGATCGAACGCTTGCGCCACGCGTCGACCCAGGCCCTGCTCACGCGCAAGGATGTCATCATCGTCGCTACCGTCTCTTGTATCTATGGTCTGGGTTCGCCTGTTGAATACGAGAAGGTCAACATGAAGATCGCGCGCGGCATGAAGGGCAATCGTGCCGACATGATGCGCCGTTTCATCGACATACACTATGAGCGCACCAACGCTGATTTGACGCCAGGTACCTTCCGCGCGCTGGGCAACTCGATCGAGATCATGCCGGTGAACGAGCGCGCGCTGTTTCGGATTGGGTTCGAGACGAAAATGGAAAAAGCGGGCAAAGGCGCCGAAGTGCCGGTGGAAGTGGTCGGCGAAATCATGAAGATCGACGCGACCACTCGCCGCATCATCGGCGACGTTGACGCGTTCTTTTTGTTCCCGGCTAAACATTTCATTACGACGGACGAAGGGCAGAAGCGGGCTTTGCAGACGATTAAGGCCGAGCTGGATGTGCGGCTCAAAGAGCTCGCAGCGGCGGGAAAGAATCTCGAGGCGGAGCGTTTGAAACGCCGCACCAACTATGATTTGGCACTGATCCGCGAAGTCGGCTACTGCAACGGCATCGAGAACTACTCGCGCCACTTCAGCGGGATGCCTGCGGGCGCACCGCCGGATACGCTCATTTCGTATTTTCCGCATAAGGCGGTGAAGAAGGGTGCTCCAAGCGCGGTTGGCAATCTCGGCGAGCCGGATTTCCTCACCATCATCGACGAGTCACACGTGACGATTCCGCAGTTGGGCGGTATGTTTGCTGGCGATGCATCACGTAAGCAGTCGCTCGTGGAGTATGGTTTCCGATTACCAAGCGCACGCGACAATCGGCCGCTCAAATTCGACGAGATCGAAGAACGCCTCGGCCAGCGCATCTACACTACCGCCACGCCGGGCAAGTATGAGCTCGAGCGTAGCGTTAAGGGCGGTCCTGATGGCGATGGGCAGATCGCGGAGCAGGTGATTCGACCGACTGGCCTCCTTGATCCAGAAGTGGAGATTCGCCCAATCATTGAGAAAAAGGGTTCTTATTCCAGTCAAGTTTTCGACTTCATTGCCGAAACCCAAAAAGAAGTGAAAAAGGGTGGGCGAGTTATCGCGACGACCCTCACCAAGAAAATGGCGGAGGACCTGTCGGAATATTTGAAGGAGAAGGGGATCAAGGCCGAATATTTGCATAGCGAAATCAAGACCATCGATCGTATTCAGATTCTCACAGAGTTTCGTCGCGGCAAATTCGACTGTCTCGTGGGCGTGAACCTCTTGCGCGAAGGCCTCGACCTGCCGGAGGTGACGTTCATTGGTATTCTCGATGCAGACAAGGAGGGCTTCCTGCGCTCGGAGATGGCGCTCATTCAGACGATTGGTCGTGCGGCGCGAAATACGGCTGGCCGCGTGATTTTGTATGCCGACGAGGTCACCGGTTCGATGGAGCGGGCGATGAAGGAGACGGCGCGTCGTCGTGCCCTGCAGATAGAATACAACACCAGGCACGGCATCACGCCGCAGACGATTATCAAGGCGATCAAAGACATCACCGACCAGATCCAGACCGACCATGCCAAGGCGGTGAAGGGCTTGCTCGCGGTGGACGAGGCGGAGTTTGCTGGTGTGACCGATGCTGCGGAGGCCGAAAAGCTGATTCGCAAGGTGATCAAGCGCAAAGAAGCCGAAATGGAGGAGTCCGTGAAGGTGTTGGATTTCGAAACGGCCGCTATTTTGCGCGACGAAGTGAAGGCACTGGAGGAGCGGATTGGGGCTGTGGTGAAGGGCGACCGAAAGGAGCGCGCCGCCGCAGCGAAACGGGTGACGGAGGTGAGGAGGAAGAAGAGGGCTTAAAACTATGAGAGCTATTGAATTTTTCATTCTCAATATACAGCGTTCCGAAGAGCTGCTAAAGCTTCATGAGGAAAAGTTTCCAATTGGAAGACCTGCCTCCAAGGGGGTGACTGCTGATTTGCTTCGAGCCGTAATTGTTTTTACCGTCGCCGCTTTGGATGCGTATATCCATAAACGTACCATCGAGATTATTACCAAGATAATTCATCATAAAAAACGAGTTCCGGAAAGGTGCGTGGAAAGAATAAGGGGTAAATTTAAAGATAAGGATGGTTACAAGGAATTGACCAATCTGATTATTCAGAAAGATCCGACCAAAAGATTGATAAATTTTTTAGAAGAGTCTCTTGGTTCTGTTACCTTTCAAAAACCTGAGTCAATTCAAATGGCCTTTTCAATGATGGAAATTAATGATGGTTGGAAACAGGTTAATAAGTTTCTTTCAATAAAGCCGGGTAGGAAAAAGAAGGGTAGAAGGGCGGATGTTAGAGGGATAGTTGCCACTATGGCAGAACGCCGAGACTCAATTGTTCACAGAAATGATGTATACTATGGCAATAAGCATCACGGCAAGGTTAGACCAATAACAAGAAAGGAAGTGCGAGATAATCTTGAAACGTTCAGAGCTGTCGTCTATGCCATAGAACATATTTCCGAGAAAATATAAAAACATGTCTGACAAAAAAACACGTTGTGAGGAATTGTATAAAGAGTACCTGGAACTTGACCAGAAAACCAGAATTATAGTTGGGAATTATGTGTCTGGGAAAAAGATGACCCCTCAGCATATTGACCCGGAAGAATTGCTTAAACGAGAAGAGCTACGTATGCAACTTTTGGATTGTCGAGGGGTACTTGATTTAAGTGATGACCAGCTATTCGAATTAGAGAATGGTTAGCTGTTATTGTCGTCTTCGTCCATGGCTGTTTCTGGTATGCGTGTTCGAGGTTTAAATTACCGCTGCCTAAACATAACCAAGCATTTTGGAGGAAAAAGTTCGAGAGGAACATAAAGAGAGATAAACGAAATATCCAGGCACTGAGACGACTCGGGTGGAGGGTTTTCGCAATGCGGGAGTGCTATTTTTCGAGTAAAAGATTGTCGGGAAAGCTAGAGAAAATAAGGCTTGTTTAAAAATCGATAAAATCTTAATAAAGATTTCGCTTCTTTTTTCGTATCGGAAGTGACATACTTTCTGAACGTATGAAAATGATGTCACTACCAAAGGTCGACCTTCCTCGTGAGAAATTGCAGAAGTATGGCGTCAAAAGACTCACCGATCAAGAGCTTCTTGCTGTAGTTCTCGGTTCCGGTATCCAAGGTTCGAATGTCTTGCAGCTTTCAAAAAAGATACTGGAGCTTATCTCCGAGATCGGTAAGCAAAAGATTGGCCTCGAGCATCTTTTATCGATTAGGGGATTGGGTAAGGCGAAGGCGGCTCAGGTTTTATCCATCCTTGAACTAACGGACCGTTTTACCGTTCAGAAAACGGAAGTACTATCTCCTACTGATGTCTGGAAACTCTGTTCGGACATAAAAGATTCGAAAAAGGAACATTTCGTCGCTTTCTATCTCGACACACAGGACTGTCTAATAGAGAGACAGGTCATCTCGATTGGTACGCTCAACGCAAGCCTTGCTCACCCCCGTGAATTATTTGAACCAGCCATCACTTTACGTGCCGCGAGTGTTATCGTGGCTCACAACCATCCCTCCGGAGTCACGCAGCCTTCCGGAGAAGACATTGAAATGACCAAGAAGCTTGTTCATGCTGGCAAAATACTTGATATTCATCTCACTGATCATGTTATTGTGACCAAAAATGCATATTTGAGCATAATAAAGTATCATATAAACCAAGATGAATAATACAGAATTCAAGACCAAGGAAGAGGTGTTTGCGGCCGCACAGAAGATACTCAAGAAGAATCTACGTTCCATTATTCCTAAGAATGAGATAGGTTCTGTCGAGGCGGAAGTGAGTAGGTATGGTTCAAAGATGAAGGGGTTGCTCGGTATTTACATTCAACGTTATGTCTTTGGTAAAGAGCCGGACAATAAGAACGAGGCTGATTTTTACCTTGCCGGCGTCGAGCTAAAGACCAATCCTCTTAAGAAACACCCAACCAGAAAATACACTTCGAAGGAGAGACTCGTTTTTTCAATGATTGATTATGACGAGGTGATAAAAGAGGTCTGGCGGAGCAGTTCTTTTCTAGAGAAAAACAAGTTCTTACTCCTGATGTTCTATCTTCATATGCAAGGACAGAGTATCGTTGATCACGAGTTCAAGTTCATTAAACAACTCGACTTGTTGAATGTGAACGATATTTCCGCTGACGATATCTTGCAAATCCAGAGGGATTGGGAGTTCATTGTCGCAAAGATAAAAGCCGGTGAAGCCCACTTACTTTCAGAGGGGGATACGTACTATCTCGGGGCTTGTACTAAGGCACAGAATAGCCGTATCCTTCGAGATCAGCCGACTTCACGTATTCCAGCGAAGCCAAGAGCTTTTTCTTTCAAGCAACAATATCTAAATTACCTAATTCAACGAGATCTCCTGGGGAACAAAACGGAGGCGGACTCACTGTTGGAGAAGGCACGAGCAAAAAAAGTTAAAGCGAAGACAATCGAAGCTGTGGTTCATGAGGAATTCGCACCCTTTATCGGTAAGACCGATAAAGAAATAGCAGCAGTATTAGGTTGGAAGTCTGTTGGCGAATCAAAGAATTACAAGCGAATCTTGGTGAACCGGATTTTTGGTGTTGAGTCAAATAAAATCGAGGAACTCGAAAAGGCGAACGTGACTCTCAAGGTGCTAACGCTTGAACATACAGGAACTCTCCGTGAGTCTATTTCATTCCCCGCATTCGACTATAAGGACCTGGTCACTCAGGTTTGGCAGGATGATGACACAGAGGAGATGGCTGACCTGCACGCTCTTCTAGAAACGCAAAAGTTTCTCTTCGTTGTATTTCAGAAGGTGAAAGACTCTGACGATATCATTTTGCGAAAGACTATGTTCTGGAACTTCCCGATGAAAGACTTGTCAGAGGCAGAGAGGGTGTGGCAGAAGACTATTGATGCAATAAATGAGGGGCGATACGAGGACCTGCCAAAAATGAAGGATAGCTCCATTGTTCACGTCCGCCCGCACGGCAAGGATTCTTCCGATACTGTCGAAACTCCTCAGGGAACCAAGGAGATGAAGAAATGTTTCTGGCTCAACGCAAAATACATCGAAAAAGCGATAGAAAATTAGGAAACAAAAACGACTTGATCGATTTACTGGCTCTTGCTATAATCACGGAATGAAAAAACTAAAGGTCGTCGAGCTGTTTGCGGGTGTGGGTGGATTCCGGCTTGGCTTGGAAGCCGTAAAGGGTGGCAATGCCTACGGAATGGTCTGGAGTAGCCAATGGGAGCCTGGAGCGAGCACGCAGCACGCCTCGGATATCTACATCCATAAGTTCGGCAAGGAGGGCCACTCTTGTGAAGATATACAACAAGTCATTGCGAACGACTTCAAGCAGATTCCTGACCACGACCTACTTGTTGGTGGTTTTCCTTGCCAGGATTATTCCGTTGCTACCACGTTGCAACAGTCGAAAGGTCTGTATGGAAAGAAGGGTGTCCTATGGTGGTCCATCTTTAACATCTTGAAGAACAAGGGAAAGAAGGCCCCGAACTTTTTGATGCTCGAAAATGTGGACCGACTCCTGAAGTCACCAGCTTCTCAACGAGGTCGAGATTTTGCTGTCATGCTTGCTTCGCTTGCTGACCTTGGATACATCGTCGAATGGAGAGTCGTCAATGCTGCTGACTACGGCATGCCTCAGAGGAGAAGAAGAGTGTTTATCTTGGGATATAAGAAGGGAACCGTGCCTTACTCAGCGATAAAGAAGGAAAAGTCCATCAAGAACTGGATTCTAAAGAGTGGAACTATTGCTAGAGCTTTTCCGATTACGGAAAAGACCGTTTCTGAGCTTGAGCAATTTTCTATTGAGGGCGACCTGAAGAAGGTCTCAGAGAATTTTTCTGCCGAAAAACCATCAGCAAGCCCGTTTGAAAATTCTGGCGTAATGATTGATCGAGAGGTTTATACGGTAAAGACGGCACCGGATTACAAAGGTAAGAGGATTTTATTAAAAGATGTTGTTGAGCACGATGAGGCTAAGATTCCGGCTGAGTTCTATATCAAGGATTCTGATTTGAAGCAGTGGAAATATTTGAAGGGCGGAAAGAAAGAGGAGAGAAAGTCGAAGAGTGGTTACGAGTATCATTACTCGGAGGGCCCAATGGTCTTTCCTGACCCGCTGGAGAAGCCTTCTCGTACTATTGTGACCGGCGAAGGCGGAAGTTCACCGTCTCGTTTCAAGCATGTCATCAAGACCAAGTCTGGACGATTGCGTCGCTTGATGCCGGTAGAGCTTGAACGCCTGAACATGTTTCCAGATAACCACACTAAGGTTATGGTGGGGGGTACGGTGGCACCTGACACGAAGCGAGCCTTTATCATGGGAAACGCATTGGTGGTGGGGGTGATTAAGAGGTTGGGAGAGTCGCTCCATTCATTCGTCTAAAATAATTGAATGAAAGAATTTGAAGGAAAATACGAAGGAATTGTTCCGTCAAAGATTCTCGATAAAGACAATCAAACTGAGTTGGATAACTTTTTTCTAATGCTTGGTGTGATTTTTAACGACTTAAAAGGTTTATTATTTTTCTCCAACTTACTCAAAAATACCTACCGACCTTTGTCGAAGGAAGAGTCTGTTGGTCAGACAACCTCAGCTCATCTTGGTGAGTTCAGTGGATTAAATCTACAGATTAGCAGATTGATAATTGGATTAATAAGTGAGTTCATCTTATTTTTAAGAGAAAATGAAAAAGTCCTGAATCATCCAAGATTTAAATTGTTCGAAAAGCAGCTCGATAAAAAGATGAAGAAGCCGTGGTCTGAAATATTAACTATAACTTTTAGTAAAGATACTTCGAGCCAAGACTTTTTATCAAAAGTCGCTAGAGTTCGAGGTAATATTGTATTTCACTATTCTAAATCGAGAAAAGAAATCCCCGCGTCTTTTTTGAAAAAGTTTAATGAAGAAAAAAAGACATCCGCCAATCAAAAAGCCTACTATTCTATTGGCAGTAGAATGGAAGATACACGCTTTTATTATTGTGATGCTGCTGTGCAAGAATATTTAAAAGAGCATCTCACGATTGATCCCGGACAAAGCCATTTTAGCGACATTGTCGCAATTGTTGAGAATATGAACCAGGCCATTGCAGGTTTACTGCATCAATATATTTCTTATAAAAAACAATTAAAATAAAATTATTCTTTTTTGTTGAAATGACCCCCTTCTCCTCCCGTGCCCTCTCGCTCGCGCCACTCCAACGTCATCCCATTTCACCGCACCTTCTATGTCGAGGTAATGGTCAATAGCTTGACACCCTCTCCATTCCGATCAAAGATCGGGGAATGGAAATCAGTCGTGAATTGGCGACAAAAATACTGAAGTATCTCAATACTCACCGGAGTTGGTATTTTCCGTTTCGGGTGATGGGCCGGGCAGGGGAAGATGGGCATGTTCACTCCTTCTTTCTCCAAGAAAACCTACAACATCTCGACACGGACACGACACGTCTGCTCGCGAAGGGTTTTATTGAGAAAATCACCGGTGAGTCCCTCGAGGAATACATCGCTGGGCAGGCCAAGGTGTATCGCGCGTATTGGAAGGAAGGGCTGTGGGAGAGCGAGGATATTGAGGAGTTTGGCTTCAACGAATTCATCGGCGGCAAGGCCGAGGCGTATGAGGATTGTCTGGAGATGGTGAGGAGGTTGGGGGTGTAGGAGGGGGATGGGTCTGTACAGGATGGCTAAGAGTCGACCGTGACGAAATGAGTGTCGAATTTTGGCGCGCTGCGGCCTGCCTGAAGCCTCGTTTCAAAACCGATGAAATCTTTCTAAAGATTTTGCTTGTTTTTGACCACTCCTGCTCTGTATAATCGACGGTGCATGTCGCCAGAAAATACACAGAAACCAAATAATGCCGCATTTATCGATGGTGCAAATCTTCGCAAGGGAGCTGATCATCTCGGCTGGGAACTTGATTATGGTCGTCTGAGAATCTGGCTTCGCGAGAAGTACTCCGTTCAAAATGCGTATCTTTTTCTCGGTCTTATCCCCAAATACTCCAATCTATACAGGGATCTTCAGGAGAAAGGGTACATTCTCGTCTTCAAGGAGGTCGTTTACGATATTGATGGAAGAGTAAAGGGTAACTGTGATGCTGACCTTGTGGTTCAGACGATGCGAGGCGCATACGAAGGCCTTTTTGATAAAGCTGTTCTGATTTCGAGTGATGGCGATTATGCAGGCCTCATTTCTTTCCTGTTGGAAAAGGAAAAGATGCTAGCCGTACTGTCTCCTTATGGTGCCGGAAGATGCTCTATTCTAATCAAAAGAACCGGGGTGTCGATCGCCTATCTTTCGGACCAGAAAAATATCTTGGAGCCTGCCATAAATAAAAAAGCCCCCGATGCGGACGGAACCGCATAAGGGTCTTTTTCGTAGGAATGTATTATTTATAGCAAATTGCGATTTTAAAGTCAACCTTTTGAACGCTGAGTTAATGCCCTAAGAAAAGTTGTCTACAGGCATCTGAACGCGAGTATAAAAAGCTCATTCTCATGCAACTTTTCGTGACGTTTTACTCCTCTTTCGTGAACTGGTGTAGCGACCGTTTGGAAACCGATAAAATAATTATGAAGATTTTGCTTGCGATCTGCTTGCACATTTTCGTATACTTATCGGTACATGATGATCGTCGAACATCATGCTGAGATCGTCCCTTGCGTGCCGCAGTGGTTGAATAAAGGCCTTTGTTGAGGACCTTAAGGCGTGGGTGAAAGCTCGGAGGAGTAAGTAGTCCGGCAAGCGAGCGCAAATTACTAACAAATTGCTCAACACTCGCATAGAAGGGTTCATCCTAGGTAACAATTTACCCTTCTCTGCGGCACATAGGGGATGATCGGAAATTATTTGGTAATTAATTGAAGAATATGTCATATTTTGCTACTATGTTGAGTATGGATTGGACTCGCCTCTACAAAAAATACGCTGGTCTGTGGGTGGCCTTGAAAGACGATGAAAAGACCGTCGTTGGCTCTGGCGCAACCCTTAAGCAGGCTCTTGCTGGTGCAGAAAAGAAAGGATATCAGCATCCCATTGTGCATCGCGTGCCTGCAAAATTAGAAGCTTTTGTCGGCATCAATGAAGTTTCGCTATAAGGAAGTTGCCCTTGGTGTGTTTAGACCGATTATTCGAGTTGCGATTAAAAATCCAAAGGATACCGGAAGACACATCGAGTGCCACGCACTGATTGATTCGGGTGCGGATATGAATTTGTTCTCAAGCGATATTGCCGAAGCGATTGGTCTCGACTTAGAATCCGGTAAGAAAGGAACCGTGAGCGGGATTACAGCAGGGGAAAGCCAGGCAACGTATACGATACCAGTGATTTTGTCGGTGGGAGGGTGGGAGTACCGTGTCGACATGTCTTTCATGAAAACATTGTCTCGGAATGGACACGGCTTGCTCGGACAGAAAGGGTTCTTTGATTTATTCCACTCGATCACCTTTGACTATCCCAAGCAAGAGGTCATAATAAAGGCCATCACGGCGTGACTTTTCTAAAAATCATCTTCAAGAATAGGCGAGTCGGTATACTGCGAAGGGTGCGTCGACATGTTGGTCTGCGTCGTCGCTTTCGCCGTACCCGCCGCCCAGCTTCTCTTACCAGTCGCCGCGCTTTCGCACTGCACAAAGAAGCCGCTCGGGGCATCGCGCATGCACGGCTCGAACATTTTGCACGTTTCTATGCCGCACTCACTCCGCCGCACATCTTCACCTACTGCCGCGTCAGCATTCGCAACCAACGCACTCGCTGGGGGAGTTGCTCGCGCAAGGGCAATCTCAACTTTAGCTACAAGCTCGCGCTCCTGCCGCCACGGCTCGCCGACTATCTCATCGTGCACGAGCTCTGTCATCTCGGGCAATTCAACCATTCGCCGGCGTTTTGGGCTTTGGTGGCACTGGCAATCCCGGACTACCGCACCCGCCGAGAAGAGCTGAAACACTGGCAGGAGTCGAAACAACATGCTACGCTACATACTAGCGTCTCGGTGTAGCAGACAGGGCTGGAAAGCTCCGAAGCGTAGATATCGAGACTGAGGATTCGCCGCAAGGCCGCCTCAAATCGCCGGATTAGATACCCGGCTGAGAATCCGGCAAAGGACAGCGCACACCGCGGGAGAACCGACCCCTAGTCCGAATCGCGGTTCGGACCGGGTCATCGTCGGCCGTAACTATAACGGTCCCAGCTCCCATCGGCCCCACGGTTTCCGTGGCACGGCCCGTCACATGCGGTGTTAGCGCCCCGTCCTCATTGCCGCGAAACAAGTCGATCATCGCAATCGCGCCTGCAACAGCACTGCGCTGATCGGCAGCCGGAGTTCCTTCGAGGAGCTCCGGCGTTTTATTTTTGCTGAGGCCCGTCTCGTTGCCAGAAAGGCTCATTGCGTGGTATTATTTTGTTCATATTCAATCAAACACAACCAACATACGCATGAATCCATCAAGTCTGCAGACTCAATTTCCGCTGAGCGCCTCAAAGAAGTTTATGAAGAAAATGTTGGAGAAGGCGATCTCTGTCTTTCTTCTCAGTGTCCTCTTCAGTGCGGTTGTGGGAGTGGTCCTTTTTGTCATCGCTTCCTCTGGAGATGGGGTATCGGATAATGCTTGGATCGGCTCTGTGGCTATTGCTGTCGGATTTTTCCTTTTGTTCTTTCTTGTTGTAATGGGCCTCTATGCTTGGTATTTCAAAACCTACATCAAGCGATATTATTACTCTGCCGACAAAGATTTCTTGACGATTAAGAAAAATGTCTTCACCCCAACCGAAATCCATGTGCAATATCAGAAGATTCAAGATGTGTATGTTGATCAGGACCTTCTCGATCGTTTCATTGGTTTGTATGATGTGCATATTGCAAGTGCGACTGTCTCTTCTGGTATTGAGGCACATATTGATGGTGTAGAAAAAGCAGCAGCAGAAGGTCTAAAAACATTCTTACTCAATTCTATTCGTGGCGGTGCTGTCGGCAGCACATCTTCAGCTACGGCGCAGACCGGCACTATGGCAGCAGCGGCTCAGCCGGCTACGAAAAAACTAACTCTCTCGGAAAAGATCTCGAATGAGCAGTATCCTCTCACGACCAAGTGGTATTGGGTATCGATGCTCGGCATCGTGCTCAGCAACATCTTCATGTCGGTGATTTTCGGATTGTGGTGGGGCGGAAAGAACACGGAATTGACCGTGGTGAACCTGTATCTCGGCATCGGCATTTTTGTTGTCCTCACTATCTGGCGTCTCATCACGTTGGCTATTTGGAAAGGCAATTATCGGTTTGATTTTTTGGAAGACTATATTTACTACAAGGACGGCGTCTTTAGTCTGAATGAACGACACATGCCGTATACGTCGGTGCAGGATGTGAGCGTGAGTCAGGGCATCATCAATCGTATATTCGGTCTTGCCAACGTGACGATCCTCGATGCGACTCAAGTCGTGATCGCGAATTCCAAAGGCCAAGAAACTGCACCGATGGGGATCACTATCCAAGGTCTTTCGATCGAGGACGCTCGAAAAATTGCCAATGTGGTGAAGACTTCGATTCTCGGTATCAGTACTCGTGGTGCAAATGGTCTCTAGTTTTAGCAAAAAAGTTTTAAAAGTCGTTCGAGCCATCCCAAAGGGTCGGATCCTCTCGTATCAAATGGTCGCGCGCAAGGCGGGGAAGCCGAATGCCGCTCGCGCTGTCGGCAGCATCATGAAGCGCAATTATGATCCGGCAATTCCGTGTCATCGTGTCGTGCCGAGCTCGGCATTTGTGCTGGGCACCAACAAACTCGTTTCCGCTGATTCGAAAGTGATCGCCCGCAAGCTCGGCCACTACAACCGCGGCCACGAAAGGAAAGTGGCGCTGCTCATCGCCGAAGGGGCGATCAAGTAGGGGTCGGCAGTGTCCGAATTGACCGAAGGCAGGCTGAGGGGAGGTGTCCGCCGCCAATTTCGAGTACCTGCGGATTTTTCATACTTTGTATGAAGATGTATGAAAAAGTATGAAAAATCCGCCCTACTCTTTTTTGCTTCGCCACCCACCCTCGCCGTCGCTTCTTTGGGGCTCTCTTTGCGCACCTATTCTCACATTTCTTGCCACCGCGCCTGCCTGCGTGATATAGTGTGGCGGTCGTACCAACCCCCATGGCCAGACCACGGGGCAATTGGCGCATACGTTTATATGAAAAAAGACGAAAAAATTGAGGCAGGGAAAGGCGCCAAGGGCCTCACTCACGTGCCGCTTCCGGCATCTCCAACCACTTCCCGCGGTGATCTCGCGATCATCGTGAAGGGCGCGCGTACTCACAATCTGAAAAATATCACGGTAGAGATGCCACGCAACAAAATGGTTGTTTTTACCGGTCTCTCTGGCTCGGGAAAATCATCGCTCGCATTCGATACTATTTTCGCCGAAGGACAGCGCCGCTATGTTGAGTCGCTCTCCGCATACGCCCGTCAATTTCTCCACACCATGCAGAAGCCCGATGTCGACGAGATCGTTGGTCTTTCGCCAGCCATTTCTATTGACCAAAAGTCACGCTCGAACAATCCGCGCTCGACCGTGGCCACTATCACCGAAATCTACGACTATCTCCGTATCTTGTACGCACGTATCGGCAAGCCGCACTGCCCGGAATGCAGCCGTGAGATCAAAAAGCTATCGCATGAAGAGATCGTGAAGACCATCGTCGAACATGTCGAGACTGTCGACCTCTCCAAGGCGACCAAAAAAGTGATGGGCGTGGCCGTGAATAATCTGAAAGTGAAAATCTACGCGCCCGTCGTCGTCGGTCGCAAGGGCGAATATTATCAGATGCTCTACGATCTCCTCGGCAAAGGGTACAGCGAGGTGAAGATCGACGGTGTCGTCAAAAAACTCCGCGAGCAGATCGTCCTCGATAAAAACAAGAAGCACGATATCGACGTCCTTGTCGACGAATTTTTCGTGAGCGAATTTGGGAAATCAACAGGCAAAACTGAAAAGGGGGAGGTGAAAGAGATCTGGCACGAGCGCCTTTCAGAGTCTGTTGAGCGTGCACTTGCAGAAGCCAATGGCCTGCTTAAAATCGAGCTGCCAAACCCTGAGGCGAAGGCAGGTGAGCGTGGACCATCGGGCACTGTTATCCTCCAGGACGGTATCGAAGAGCGCCTCATCTCGGCGAAATTCCTCTGTCCATACGACGGCTTCTCATATCCCGAGATCGAGCCACGCATGTTTTCTTTCAACTCGCCATATGGCGCGTGTCCGGAATGTAACGGCCTCGGCACCAAGGAATTTTTCGGTGAAGAGACCTGTACCAAGTGCAACGGCGCGCGTCTGCGCGAAGAGGCTTTGCATATTTTGCTCGGCGGGGAACTCGACAAAAATGGCGTGCGACACGGTGGCAAAAACATCGTCGATATCGTCGCAATGTCGATCACCGATTGCGACCTCTTTTTCAGACGATTCACCAAGACTCTCACGGCAAATGAAAAAAGCATTTGCAAAGTGATCGTGAAGGAGATCGACGCGCGTCTGCAATTTATGATCAACGTGGGTATCGAATATCTTTCGCTCGACCGACGCGCCCATACGCTGTCTGGTGGTGAGGCGCAGCGTATTCGTCTCGCGTCGCAGCTGGGTTCCGGTCTGGTCGGCGCTATGTACGTGCTCGACGAGCCGACCATTGGTTTGCATTCACGTGACAACGATCGCCTCATCAAAACCCTGCTCCATCTGCGCGATATCGGCAACACTATCATCGTGGTGGAGCATGACGAAGACACGATTTATTCCTCCGATTACATTGTGGACATCGGGCCAAAGGCTGGCGTGCATGGCGGCGAAGTCGTGGTGTCGGGATATCTCGACGAGCTTCTCACTGCGAAGAAAAATACGAGCGGCTCGGTGACCCTCGATTATCTCCGTGGCGACGTGGCGATTGAGATTCCTGAAGAACGGCGTACCCAGGACAAGGGCATGCTGAAGATCCGCAATGCGAACATTTTCAATATCAAAGGTATGGACGTGGATGTGCCACTCAGCCGATTGGTGACGGTGACTGGCGTGTCGGGTTCCGGAAAGTCGTCACTCATGTATGAGGTCATCCACAAAAATCTCCAGGCGCGTTTTGAGCGAAAGTACCGCAGCAACGAAACATACAATTGCTCGTCCTTCACCGGCACTGAATATATCGGCCGCACCATTCTCATCGACCAATCGCCAATCGGTCGCACCCCGCGTTCGAATCCTGCGACGTACACCGGCGCCTTCACTTTCATCCGCGACCTTTTCGCCGCGAGCACGGAAGCCCGTGCTCGCGGCTGGAAAGCCAACCGTTTTTCTTTCAACGTGAAGGGCGGTCGCTGCGAAGTCTGTCAGGGCAACGGCGAAATCGCCGTGGAAATGCACTTCCTCCCGACCGTCTACGTCCCCTGCGATGTCTGCAACGGCAAGCGTTTCATGAAAGAAACCCTCGAGGTCAAATACAAAAAGAAGTCGATCTACGACGTGCTCACTATGACTATCGACGAGGCTCTAGAGTTTTTTCACGACATCCCTTCGATCGCGGATCGTCTCGAAACGTTGCAAGAAGTGGGGCTCGGATATCTCCAGCTCGGTCAATCGGCCACCACTCTTTCCGGCGGTGAAGCGCAGCGCGTGAAGATTTCTTCCGAGCTCTATCGTCCGCACATGCAGAAGACTATTTACTTGCTCGACGAACCGTCCATCGGTCTGCACTACGAAGATGTGAAGAAGCTCATCGAGATTCTTCAGAAGCTCGTCGTGAAAGGGAACACCGTCATGGTCATCGAACACAATCTCGATATTATTAAATCTTCCGACTACGTCATCGACATCGGCCCTGAAGGCGGCTCTGGCGGCGGCAAGCTTGTCGCCAAAGGTACTCCCGAAGAAGTGGCGAATAACGCGAAGTCGTACACAGGCAAGTATTTGAAGAAGATGTTGAATAAGTAAGAGTGCGCGAACGGCGCGAATACGCGACGCGGAGAAAATAAAAAACGGCAGTCGTCGAGGACGAGTGCCGACTGGGTGTTCCAGAACTAGAGTTGATCCGATGCGTCACAGAAAGCCACCCTCCAAGCGTTCTTCTGGTCTCTCCATGTCCTCACTGATCCAATCGAGGTATGCGGTGACGATTGCGCAGACGACCGCGACGATGCCGAATGTCCACTTGGCGACGATCAGCACGGTCGTGCCCGACAAGAGGTGGGGCAGGAAGAGCATTGCGATGGCGGTAAGGCCGCCGATGACGCAGGAGAAAATTGCGCTCACCACGGCCACGATTACCAACCAGATTACGAGGCCACCGAAGACCTCGACTCCATTCCACAGGTGACGAAGGGGCGCACTGGCCGATTTAATGAACTTCATTTGAACCTCCAAGGTTAAGGGTTGACCGACTGCTGATAATGCTACAACTTTCGGGATTTTCGTCAACTGCGTGCTATAATCGACACCGGTTTTGCCCTTTTCCACCTATGAACACTGAAATCTCGACCACTCCGCCCGTCTACAAAAGCGCCGACAAAGCCACGATTATCGTCTTTTGGTTGGCGCCATTCATCGGTCTACTCGGCGCTATCGCCTTTCAGGTCTGGCAAGGCAGCTTCGACTGGTTCTACGCTTGGCTCTTTCTCGGCTGTTACGTGGTGACCGGTCTCGGCACCACTGTCTGGTATCACCGCTATTTCACGCACGCTTCGTTTGAAGTGCAGCGCTTTATGAAATACTTTGGCGGTATCACCGGTGCGATGGCTGCTCAAGGGCAGATTGTCACCTGGTGTTCGATACACCAACATCATCACGCGCACAGCGACGAAGATGGCGATCCGCATTCCCCATGGAAATATTGCCTCGATCCAGAAGGGAAGCTGACCAAGATCTCCTTCGTCAATCTGTGGAAGGGCTTTTGGCACGCACAATTCGGCTGGATGTTGAAAGGGCTTCCGATCCCGCAGAACGCTGCCTTCAAGCGCCTCACGGCTGATCCGGTCGTGTCCTTCGTGGATCGACACATCGCCCTGTGGATTCTGCTCGGTCTCCTCATTCCCGCCGGCCTCGGCTTTTGGCACGAGGGCACGTGGAAAGGGGCGCTGCTCGGCTTTTTGTGGGGTGGTGCGATCCGATTGTTCATTCATCAGCATGTCACCTCGATGGTGAATAGCTACTGCCATTTATGGGGTAGTCGCGCGGTGAATACCAGCGATCGGTCCCAGAATAGCTGGCTGATCGGTTTCCTCGCTCTTGGCGAGGGTTGGCACAACTACCACCACGGCTTCCCGAACTCGTCGCTGCATGGCATGGACTATCCTTGGCTCGACGCGAGCTACGTCTTCATCAGGCTGATGGAGCTCTCTGGACTCGCTTGGGACAGCAAAAAAGGAATTCCGAGTGCCGATCGAAAGTTGCAGCGGTCGCTGTGATCGACGACATTGTCCTATCCGCATTACTCAAGACGTCTCCGGCTCCGGTCGGTGGCGTTTTCTTTTTTATGCAAAAAATAAGCCCCGCAGTGTGAGTGCGGGGGTGAAGGGAAGCGCCGGAGCGCGGGGGTTGCAGTGCTCAGCGCAGTGCAAACCAGTCGTGCCGGTGGCTGCCGGTTGTGCCGGTAGCCAAAGCCTGGGAGATCGTGCTCTGGCGGGGCGCCGAGGAAGTGCCACGACGAGTGCGGAACTGGGCCCAGATTTCCGTGGCGGCCAGGATGGCGATCGCGAGGGTGATCATGGGTTGGCCGAGCACGTAGCTGACCACGGCGACGGTGAGCCACAATGTGGCGAAGAGCAGGTTTTTCATGGGTGCGGGTGAGGAAACAGACGTTGCGGTTGTTTTTGCTACCTAATATAGTACTATACAAGCCATGACCAGTCAAGGAGAGCTGTGGAAGGCCTTGCCAGATGCTCCGGGCGTCTATTTTTTTGTTGGTCCAAAATCCGTCAAAACCCTGAAAAATGGCCAAAATGAGTCCGGAAAAGAGACGGAAATCCTCTATATCGGCCGTGCCACCTCGCTTCGCGACCGCGTGCGCAGCTATTTTAACGATGACGTTATCCACACCCGAGGCCCACTCGTCGTGGACATGGTCTTTCATGCAGACAAGGTGGATTTTGTGCAAACCGATTCAGTGCTTGAAGCCATCCTGCTCGAAGCCAATCTCATCAAGCAGCATCAGCCGCGATACAACACAAAGGAGAAGTCGGATAAAAGTTTCAACTGCATTGTCGTCACTCGCGAGGCGTTTCCGCGTGTGCTCATTATGCGCAGCAAGGATGTGGAAAAAAACGCGGGAAAAAAGAGCATCGGGCTTGAAGCCGTCTTCGGTCCGTATGCGAATGGTGCAGTGCTCCGAGAGGGATTGAAAATCATTCGCAAAATTTTCCCATTTCGTGACCGATGCCTTCCGTGCGCAAATGTAACCAACAATACTCCGTGTCGACCCTGCTTCAACCGACAGCTTGGTCTTTGCCCCGGCGTCTGTACCGGCGAGATCTCTTCTATCGAATACAAAAAGACGATTGCTCGATTGAAATTGTTTTTGGAAGGCAAGAAAGGGCTGCTCGTTGGCCGACTCGAAAGAGAAATGCTTGCCTTGGCGAAAGAGCGGCGGTTTGAAGAGGCGGGCGGCATCAAGCGGACACTGTTTGCGTTGAATCATATTCAGGATATCGCGCTTGTGAAGGAACAGGATACGCCAGTCGTCCAGGATGAACCTTTGGCCGTCACCGCACACGGTGGTCCGAAAGCACAAGAGGCTTTGTTTCGGATCGAGGCATATGATGTTGCTCACATGTCTGGCAAAAATACGGTTGGCGTGATGACCGTGCTGGAGGATCGGGAGCTGAAGCGTAGTGATTATCGAATGTTCAAGATCAAGCAGGCGGCGCCGGCGCATACAGCGGCAGGCGCAGTGAAGGTGCCGGGTGGCAATGACGACATCGCCTCGCTGCGGGAGATCTTGTCGCGCCGCCTCACGCATGCGGAATGGACGTTTCCAAATCTCATTGTGGTGGATGGTTCAACTGCACAAAAGCGTGCCGCAGAAAAAGTGCTGCGTGAAGCCGGCTTTGATATCGCGGTGGTGGCGGTGGTGAAGAACGACAAGCACAAGCCAGAGCGGATCCTGGCCGCGCCACGACATCAATTTTTGATAAAGAAGTTCTCAAAGGAGATTTTGCTGCTCAACAGCGAGGCGCATCGTTTTGCGATTAAATACCACCGAAAGGTACGCGGGCGCTTGCGATAGTGATATACTATTTGCATGTCAGCAGGCTCGCATGCACAAGCTTCAAAGATTCGTGTCGGCGTTGTTCGCGGCGGCACCTCTTCTGAGTATCCGGTGTCGCTCAAGACGGGCGGTTCGGTGATCAAGCATCTGCCAGCCTCGAAATATCGCGTGCACGATATTCTCATCACTCGCGACGGCAAATGGCATTTTGACGGCGTCGAAAAAAAGCCGGAGCAGATCCTGAAGCATGTTGATGTGATTTTCAACGCGCTACACGGCGAGTTCGGTGAGGACGGCAAGATTCAGACATTGCTCGATACATACAAGGCCGCTTACACCGGCTCGGGAGCGCTGGCTTCCGCGATGGCGATGAACAAAGTGCTCACGAAGAAGCATCTGGCGCATCATGCGACCCAACACGCTGGTTCGAAGATCAAAACCGCGGTGCATCTGGTGTTGCGAAAAGAAGAAATACAAAATATTTCAAAAAGAGCAGCCGAGATTTTCAAAACGTTTCCTCATCCTGCTGTGGTAAAGCCGGCCAGTGCGGGTTCATCGATTGGTGTGTCGATCGTCTCAACGCTCAAGCAGTTGGAGAAGGCGATTCATTCGGCATTTGAGCACGGTGATACGGTGTTAATCGAAGAATACATCGCTGGCAAAGAGGCGACTTGCGGGGTGATCGACCATTTCCGTGGCGAGAAGCATTATGTCTTGCCGCCGGTGGAGATTCGGAAAGGCGGCGCGTCCGCTTTCTTCGACTACGAAGCCAAATACGGCGGTGCGTCCGAGGAGATCTGTCCCGGTAATTTCACTGCGGCCGAGAGTGCCGAGATTCAGCGCATGGCTCGTGAAGTACATCGTTCGCTCGGCCTGAAGCATTATTCCCGCTCGGATTTCATTGTGCACCCGCGCCGCGGCGTGTATTTTTTGGAAGTGAATACGCTTCCCGGCCTCACCGAACATTCGCTGTTTCCCAGGGCGATGCAGGCGGTGGGCTCTGGGCTGACTGAGCTCGTCGAGCATTTGGTGGGGTTGGCGAGGGGGAAGTATTGAACTAGTGGTTGTATGCGTAGCCAATGCAATAGGAATATTGATTATCAGAAAGACCGACGCATGTACGATTGGTTAAATAATAATTTTTTCCAATAAGCTCATCATTTTGATATTGTGGTTTGGCTACGATTGCTACGCAGGTACTCTTTGAATTATTCCAATCATATCCACCCTGACAAGCGCAATTTATTAGTCCTGTGGCTGTCTTTGTACCGTCCCAATTACTGTATGCGCCGTATGAATTTATACAGGTTTGGTTATTCAAAGCATTATTTGGCAGAACGCAGGCTGTCCTTGTTGAATTGACTTGATATCCGGAATTACAGTCACATTTTGTCGGTTCAGTTAGTGATGTGTGTGAATTTGCTGGACAAGCGTAAGATGATGCTCCGGAATATCCAGAGGAACTCGAATAGCTTGTACTTTTATAAGCACAGCTCGACCCATTGTATTCATAGCCGCTCATACACTCACATCTACTTAACAAGCTATTATACTGAGACATTATCCCAAGCTGACCTGAGCAATAATTATTAGCATTAACACAACTTCCTCCGTTCACAATATAGCCATAATTGCACTTACAGGAAGATACTCCGTCGTAATATGAATTCGTCGGACAGGTGGGTGTGGTCGGGTATTGATAATAGCTTCCGTAATTATTATTCCCAGATTCATACAACGACTTTCCTTGATAGTAGCTAGGATCCGTTATGTAGGTTGGGGTGTCCCATTCCGCACCTCTCGTGCCGTACGTTTTATTATACGCACCCTGGCTCGGAGTATAACTGTAGTTGTCAGATTTCAAGCCATTTGGACTACTGCGTACGTGGGGTGCAACATAAGTGCCGTTACTTTTGTAGTAGCCTTTAACAGAAACATAGGCATACAGAGGATTTACTACGGAAAATAAAAATAATAAAGTTGACAAACCGACGAATACAAATAGTAATTTTTTCATTTATATATCAACCATACAACTTTTTGAAATGTTTGTATAGTGTCCCCCTAGGAAATATTTTAATTCCACTGGTTGTTTTTTTAGGTTCTTTTTGGTATGATGCGACGGTTGGAAAGACGGGCCCTTAGCTCATCTGGTAGAGCACCTCATTTGCAATGAGGGGGTGGCAGGTTCGAGTCCTGTAGGGTCCACCAAAGAAACATCGGCATGGAATATAAAAAATTCATAAAAGACCTTGATAAAAAAATATGGAAGTGGAATTACGCAATTCCTCTAGGAATTGTAGCCTATGTCATATCTAACCTACTGGGAGGGGCTTCAACTACGATAGGCGCCGCTGTCGGTATATTTAATCTCTTGATTATTATTGGCCTAATTACGGGAACTGCAGATTTAATAAAGTATTTTAGGAAGAAATAATATGGAAAAAGAAAACATTAATAATATTGAGAAAAAAGAAGATTTTAATCTTTCTCCCATTTTCGGGGCAATTCTAGTTGTCGGCTTACTATATTTTGTATTTGGACATTTAAATAGTACTAGTACTCAACAAAATATAAATAACTATTGGATTGCATATAGTTCACCGAGTGCAGATTTTAACGTGTCGCTTCCTTCCGAGCCTGAACACAAGAATTACAATTTTCCAGTTCCTGATAGTAACATGAGTTACACCCAAGATATGTACACCTCCAAAATTTCGGGGTATGCTTTCCTGATTTCTAAAATTATTTATTCCTCTCCCATTGATGTATCTAACCCGGATAATCTTCTAAAAGGATCACTAAGTAATATGCTGAAGACGGATAGCGGAAATAGTCTGATTTCTTCTGACTCTGGAAATTTCAAAGGTAATCATTCCCTTGATTTTTCAATGGAGACAAAAAGCTTCGGAACATTTATAAAAGGAAAAATAATTTTAAATGGCCAAACGATATATTTGCTAAGTGTTGAAAGTGAAAATGCTACTCCAGCAAATTATGATAAATTCGTTGATTCTTTTGAAATTAGGTAAATGATAAAATCAAAGATTTTTTAGATGATATTAAATAATCACAATTTGTGAAAAATACTAAGCAATACAAATATATAATGTTAGCGATAGTCTTACTAGTCTGCCTTGGAGCAGTATTTTTTTTAAAACTCAAACCGGCAGAAAAATCAGTGTCTTCCGACAAGATTAATCCTCTATATTTTTACTCCTCAGCGTACGAAGATAAAAACGGATTATATGCCAATCAATGTCCGCAGACAAATGGTATTGATTGGCAACTTGCTATCTATACCTTAAGTGCGTACATGCAATTTGAGGCACTGAGAGAAGAAATCGGACCAGCAGAAATTCAGCGTAATTTTGACGAAAACTGCAAACGTAATATGCAGATCTACGAGACTGTTGATGCTCGAATCAGAAACTAGGTGGATGTGCCTCAGCACATCCACCTTATCGCTCCCGAACAAAGATCTTATCTAGCCAAAAATGCCTTAAAATAGGATGTTTTAAACTATTTTAAACAATATTTTGTATAAAAGCTTGCAAAGTGTGCTTAAATCTGCTAGGATAACAATGTAATTAATGTACTAACAAACACATGATCCACAAACTATCATTCAAAAACTTCTACTCCTTTATGGAGGGTGCCGAGATTGATCTGGTGGTCAACAAAAATGCACCTGACACGGATGCATATTTTACTGATGAGTTTGGGAATAAGCTCACTAAATTTATGGCATTTGTTGGACCAAATGCTTCGGGTAAAACTAATCTTCTAAAAAGTTTGGCTTTTATGAAGTGGTTTGTGGTAGATTCATTCTCTGCTCTTACCCCCGATAAAGACATCGCATTCAAACCCTTCTTGTTCTGTGCTGACTCAGATAAAAGATCAAGCTTCTTTGATATTGAGTTTGAAACAAACAAAAAGATATATAAATACGAACTTGAATTAAACACCAAGAAAATTATCAATGAGAAGTTAAGTATCAAAGAGGAAAAGAGGTTCAAGATTCTCTTCGATAGGTCATGGAATAAGGAAAAGAATGAATACGACTTCAACTTTAAAAGGTTTGATGTTCCAGCAAACTTTGCCCAAATTACTCGTAGTAACGCTTCAATTATTTCTACAGCACGCCAGATAAATCATAAGCACAGTATTGAAATTACCAACTACCTCAGTGCTATACAGACAAACATTTTTGAGGGCGGTAAAGTCCCAATGGAACGCCTCGCCGATGCAATAAAATACTATCAGGAAAATCCCGAAATTAAAGCAAAAGCAGAAGAAATACTAAGCAAGTTTGATCTAGGTTTAGCAAAAATAAATATTCAGAAGGTCGAGACATCAGACAAAAGGGTTATCTATGTTCCAACAGGATCTCACAAGTACATCGATGGAAGTAAGGAGTACTCTCTCTCTTTCCAGTATGAATCTAGGGGAACTCAGAACCTTCTCTTCTTGCTTAGAACCATCTTGGTTGTATTGCAAAGTGGTGGAGTTGCCGTCCTAGATGAAATGGATAATGATCTTCACCCACTAATGATTCCAGAAATCATCAATTTGTTCTCTTCAGAGACCTACAATCCAAATAAAGCACAGCTTTTGTTCAGCACTCACAGTGTGCAGATACTAAACAAATTAGATAAACAGCAGATCATTTTGGTCGAAAAGAATGATAAGGGTATCAGTGAGGCTTGGAACTTGGCTGATGTAAAAGGTGTCAGAGCAGACGACAACTTCTACGCTAAGTATATGGCTGGGGCTTACGGGGCTATTCCTAAGGTTTAAAATTATGGCAAGAACTCTTAGGGCACAGAAAACCACAGTGTTTGCTTTTGGAGAGGGAGAAGCTGAAAGAATCTTCCTAAAGCACATTCGATCGCTGTATGCGGTAAACAAAACCAGCGTAAGAGTAGATTATGCTGGAGGAAAAGATGTGTCATACATTCTGGAAAAAGCGCTACGTGTAAAAGGTAATCTGAAATATAACCACTCTTTCATATTGCTAGATACAGATCGTGAATGGACAAGTCCTGTAAAAAATAAAGCAAAAGTTAAGGGTTTTGAATTGGTTGGAAGCAGTCCTTGTATTGAAGGACTGCTTTTGACCGTTCTCGAACCAGCCACAAATCACGCAAACCGATCTTCATCAGACTGTAAACGGTCCTTTCAGAGTAACCACCTGAACGGAAGAAGGAGTCTAACTGATGGGGACTGTAAGAGACTTTTTTCAAGGAGTGTTCTTGATGCTGTCATTCCAAACATGCCAATACTAAAAAGAATAATAAAGATAATGGAAGGCAATTTTTAAATATATGAATGATGTATGGACAAAAGAAAAAATTAAGGAAGGATTTGAGCGATTCAAACTTTCAAAAGTTGCGGGATTTATTGCAGAACGTAGCTTCGTAAGCAGATTTTTTGTTGCATAATTTAATCTTGATTGTATGGTTATGGTTTGTGGAGTAAAATTAGCATAAATATAACTTTTATATGAAGAACTCTCTCAAAGGAAATTGGTTTAAGATAATCGCATTTGGGACATTGCTTGGGGCATTAGGAGACCACCCATACTCCTACTATCAGCTAACTCGTTGGTTAACAACAATCTGCAGTGCCTATCTTGCTTTTAGTTACTTTGAAAATCATAAGACCGTTTTTATGTGGCTGTTTATTGCTCTAGCGATACTATTTAACCCCATATTCCCATTTTATTTCTCAAAAGATATGTGGCAGATTTTCGATGTAACCGGGGCGGTTTTGTTCTTTGTGTCCTTATTTATTAAAACTAATAAAAAATAATATGAGTAAAATAAAAGAATGGTCTTCGGGTTTGTTGGGAGTAGTTATAATTGTTGCATTCGGTCTCATTATCGGTCTAGTTTTCAAGGGGGCAATTTGGTTTACCGCAACAGTCTTACCCATAGTACAAATAATCTCTGGCTTTCTTTTCTTCGTAAACTTACTCGTTCTTCTGCCCCTTTGTTTTGTTAGAAAAACTCGTGGATATTCAGGACTAGGAATGTATATATCTTCTTATATTTTTGGTTTGGAACTCTGGTTAAGGGCACTGTTGTTTACATACATCATTTGGGGAGGTTTTTGGGTTGTAGTAGGTTTATTGTTTGCAGGAATAGGAATACTACCTTTGTCATTACTGGCCACAGCATTTGACGGATCTTGGACCGTCCTCTTCTGGTTATGTGTAGGAATGATAACAACGTACGGAAGTAGAATACTTGGACAGTATTTTGTTAATAAAGATGAAGAAGAACAGGACCATAAACAACAAACTGCCGTATAATTAAACTAAATGTATAAAATTACCCCCGAATACTCTCAGAGGATCTGATACTGATAGGCTAACAACGTTAGATAAGTCTAGTTATGAAAAATGTTTAAGAGGGCATGTATTAAATAACTAAAATTCCTATGAATAAATTAAATAAACTACCAGTATCTTGGAGAATTATAATTGCAGCATGTATATTGGGTGGTTTCTATTATTCTACAGAAGTTAGTAAACAAAAATATATGATTGAAAAGCAAGATGGTGAAAATCTAGTGAATTTAAAACTTACTCTTCAGAAAGAATGCAGAGAGGAAAAGGAGGAGGATATCAAATTTTTCGATAAGTCTACTTTATCACCAGAATTAATTATGATCGGTCTTAAGAATAAAGGCTATGTGGATGATAGTGGTAATTTCATTAATGATGATATATGGATTAGGGATTGTGTAGAAAGAAAATTAGAAATAATAAAATGAAAAACTCAAAGACCCCGTGCTGTAATTATGCGGTGATGTATTCTCTTACAGTTATTTCGCCAATATTGACCTATCTGTTGGGTTGGGTATTAATATGGTTGGGATTTCGGTTGGATCATAGTCCAGAATTTGCTGCTCTAGTCATATTTCTGATTTTCTTCCTACTTACATTTTTTGGCAAAATGAAAGACGCGGGTTATATAAACTAGTATAAAATCAAATATCGTGATGTCCAAAAAAGAAATCCGCGAAAGCAGATTTTTTTTGTTGTATAATGTATCTATGCTCAAAAAATACCTCCCACATACTCTCCTCGCCGCCTACACCATCGAATTCATCGTCGCTGGTATCCACCCATACTCCCGTGCCGTCTGGTATGTTGAAAACGGGCCGATCCTCGCACTCGTCATCTTCATCACGGTTCTCTATATCAGAAACATCCGCTTCTCCAGCACCGCCTACGTCCTGATGTTCATCCTGCCGTTCTGGCACACGATCGGTGGGCACTACACCTTTGAACTCGTGCCGTTCGACTGGTTCAACGATTTTTTTGGCTACGAGCGCAATATGTTCGATCGGATCGGCCACTTTGTTGTGGGCTTCTACGCGCTACCGATCATTGAATATCTCGTGATGCGTGGCTTGGTGGCAAAACAGTGGCTCGCCAACACCTACGCCGTATTCGCCATCGCTTTTGTCGCCGTCTTCTATGAATGGATCGAGTGGGGCTATGCGGCGATTTATGGTGGTGAGGCCGGTGCCGCCTTTCTCGGCTCGCAGGGAGATATTTGGGATGCGCAGAAAGATATGCTGATGGATGTATCTGGGGCGGTGTTGGTGGTGGTTGTGCGCAGTGTTTGCGGGCTGTTTCCTGGGAAATAAAATCGACTGACATTTGTATTACATAATGTATCGGTTCAGCCGACTACTTTTGCTGTATGGAACCTACCGATGAACAAATTGTAGGGAAGGTTCAAGCCGGCGACGCTGAGGCTTTTGGCGTGCTGATGTCGCGTTATGAAAAGAAAATTTTGCGCTACGGCCGAAAATTTCTGCAGGATACGGAAGATATCAAAGACCTTGTGCAGGAAGTGTTTGTGAAAACGTACATGAATATTCGCAGCTTTGACACGAGTAAACGTTTCTCGCCGTGGATCTATCGCATCGCGCACAATGAGTTTGTGAACGCACTGAAGAAAAATCGTTTCAAGTTCTTTCCATTCTTCGATTTTGATAAAGATATATTGTTCCCGCATCCCATCGCCGAAGAGACGGCAGATACGGAAGCGGAAGGGAGGATCAACAAAGAATTGCTCGACAAATGCCTTCACGAGCTTGATGCGAAATACCAGGAGGTGCTCATCCTCTCGTATTATGAAGAGTTGGGGTATCAGGAGATCGCCGAAGTGCTCCAGATCCCAATGTCGACGGTCGGCGTGAGACTCCGGCGGGCGAAAGCGCAGTTAAAAAAGATCTATGAACACACCTATGGAACACAATCATAACAACACACTACAAGAGACATTGCTCGCCAAGATCAAGGAGGGGCAGATGGTGATGCGTCCGCGTTGGCATTTCGTATTGAAGGCTGTTTTAGGTATTCTGGGCATGATTATTTTGGCCATGGCGGCGCTGTATCTGATCAGCTTCATTTTGTTCGCTTTGCGCGAGGCGGGTCTGCTCTTTATCCCCGGCTTCGGTTTTCATGGTGTCGGCGTGTTTCTTTTTTCATTGCCTTGGATACTGATTCTCGTGTCGCTGATATTTATCTTTCTCCTTGAATTGCTCGTGAAGCGCTACGCTTTCGGGTATCGCAAGCCGCTCTTGTATTCATTATTCGGTGTATTGGGATTGGTAGTGCTGGGCAGCGCGCTACTCTTCCGTATCGACTTCCATGGACAGGTATTCAAATTTGTCGAACGGCAGGGGATGCCGGTGATGGATCCATTTTACCGCGGCTACGTGTTGCCGCGCGGCGACGGTGTGCATCGCGGCAGTATTTCAGCCTTTACTGAGGGAGGTCTGATGCTCACCACGCGGCGCGGTGACGTATTCGAAGTGAACATTGCTTCTGAGACGGAATTTCCATTCGGTCTCGATCTTCAGCTTGGCGATGAGATCGTGGTGTTGGGCGAGCGGGCAAGTAGCACTATCGAAGCAGTTGGCATTCGACGTATCGATGATCGTGTGCGTCCGCCAGTACCTCACGGCATGATGTGGGGTCGACGCGGGCAGGAGGCGAAATAGTGAAATATGTTGTATCCGAAATTGTATTAATAGGTGCCGGCAGAGGTTCGCCGGTGCGCGCGGATTATTCGATAATATACAACAAAGAAAACATATGAAACAAACCAAAACGAAACTCGCATTATACGCAATTTTGCCGGTCCTCGGACTCGGCTTGCTGGCGGGAACGACCACCGCTTCGGCTCATGGCTTTCCGATGGCGAATCTCACTCCGCAGGAGATTGCGACCAAGCAATCGACCATGTTCGAAGCTCAGGCGACACTCATTGGTGCCACAGTGGCCGAAGTGAAGGCGGCGTGGGCTCAAGGTAAGTCTCTTGAGCAGTTGGCCGCTGAGAAAGGCGTCACGAAAGAAGTCTTGAAGACCAAGATGGAAGCTCAGCGCAAGGCTCAGCTCACCAGCCAACTTCAGGCACTCGTGTCACAGGGTGTGATCACGCAGGCCCAGGCTGATCAGCGTCTCAGCTTTGTTACTACTCAGGCCGCTACGAATGCCGGAAAAGCCAAAGGCAAGGGCCACGGCATGAAGGGCGAGCGTGGCATGGGTGGTTTCGGTCGATTTGGGTTCTAGGTGTAAGAGGCTGAATGTAATTGAACACCGAAAATCCCCGGCGACGGGGATTTTCGGTGCATTGTTTGCTACTATTATCTTCATGAGAAAGCTATTCACCCCTTGTGTCGTCCATCAAGGTCCGAAGATCCTTCTCGGCATGAAAAAGGTTGGCCTCGGTGCTGGCCGCTGGAATGGGTTTGGCGGGAAAGTTGAACCTGGCGAGGCGATTGATGTTGCAGCGGTCCGTGAGCTTCGGGAAGAGGTATGTATCGAGACTTTGGATATTCGGCAGAAAGGTATCCTCGAATTCAGTTTCGAAAACAATCCGAAAATACTCGAGGTGCATGTGTTTGAGGCTACGAAATTCAGCGGCACACCCGCGGAGACCGAGGAGATGACACCGTGTTGGTTCGACCTTGCGAAGATCCCCTACGAGCAGATGTGGTCCGACGATATTCACTGGCTGCCGTTGCTGCTTGCGGGCAAGACCTTCCACGGCAAATTCCATTTTGACCAGCCTTCCACGGCCAATTATTCGGCAAAGATTTTGTCGCAGGAGTTGCGGGAGGTGTCAACGTTGTGGCTTTCCTGTCATTTTTATATACTGTCCTCATGAAAGCTAGATCGAACAAGAAAGTTGCTACTGCAGAAAAGGTGCCGATTCAGCGAGACCTCACCCGCGATACCGAACTTCTCTACGAGATTGGCTGTTTTCGGCACGTCCAGCGCACATGGAAGCGATTTCACAATCCTGACGTGGCAAATGCTTCGGAGCACACGTTTCGTGTGATGTGGACGGCCTTGATGCTCGCGAAGCATGAAAGGGAGATGGGTGGCGCGACCAAGAAAATGAGCGAAGAAAAGATCCTGAAGATCGCCATGGCACACGACCTCGCTGAGAGCCGCACGGGTGATGTTGACTATATTTCTCGCCAATACACTCAGCGCGATGAGGAAAAGGGTGCACACGATATGTTTAACGGGACTGTTTTTGCTGCCGAGGTCTTGCCACTACTTGCCGAATACGAAAAGCGTCAATCGCTAGAGGCGAAGATCGTGAAAGATGCCGACACTCTAGACGTGGAATTAGAGCTGATGGAAGAACACTCGCGCGGCAATGAATTAGGTGGCAAACTGCTCGAGTCTCGCAAGGTCGTCGTCTACAACAAGCTGTTCACTGAAAGCGCGCGGCAATTTTGGCACAAGATCCACGGTACCCATCCGCACAGCTGGCACATGAACGCGAGCGGCAACCGTTTCAATAGTGGGGATTGGAAGAAGTAGACAGGCGAAATGTCTATTGCCACTTTATGATATTTAGGGTATAACTCTATCACCTCCGGATGTCGGGGGTGGGATCTTTGATACCCAAATTTTGGAAAATTAGCTAAGCCTATGGCAAGTTCCAGTCCTGGTCAAAAACACAGCCCACAAAACGGTAGGTTCACCTGCCTTGTTGGTCCGACAGCAGTCGGGAAAACGACCTTTGTGGACATGTTGGTGAAGGGAGGGTATGGTCGTCGGCAGATCACCTGCACGACACGCGCTCCACGTCCCGATGAAGAAGATGGGAAGGATTACTACTTCTTTACTCGTGAAGTGTTCATGAAACGTCAGCAGGAGGGACTATTCCTCGAATATGCTGAGGTGCACGGTAATCTCTATGGCACACCCAAAGCGCCGATCCTGGAAAGTCTCGCTGCCGGTGAGGATGTGGTCTGCGCGATTGATATTCAAGGCTTGCGGCAGATCAAGGCGCATGATGATGAGTTGATCCGTCACGGCCTGTTGGCGATCTTCATCTACGCTTCAATGGCAACCGTGGAACGGCACTTGCGGGTTCGTGCATTGGCGCAAGGAAAGCCCATCTCCGAAGAGGAGGTTGCTGCACGTCTCGCATCAGCTAAAAAGGAGCTGGGGTGCGTTTCAGAATGTCAGGCTACCGTCGTCAATGATCTCGATGGGCCGGAACACATCGCCGCCGCTTTTTCGGCACTGCGTCGCGCGATTGATCTGCGTGGTCGTTTGGCGAGTGCTAAGAGCCAGTTGCGGCCATGGCACCAGCATCCGTGGGTTCCTCGATCTGCCGCTGCGGCATGATGTCCGCTTTCCAACTATTCGGGTTTTTGTCCGCCCGTCGCGCACCTTGTGTCGCGGCGGGCGTTTTCTTTTTGTCGGCATCGTGATATACAATAGAGGCACAAAAATCATTCATGTACACCATCCTCATTTATTACAAATACGTCCATGTTGCTGATCCAAGGGCCCTCATGTTGGCCCAAAAAGCCCTTTGCGAGAAGCTGGGCTTGAAAGGTCGCATCATCGTTGCCGAAGAAGGAATCAACGGTACTTTCGAGGGTCTCAGCGAGAATGTCGAGGCCTATGTCATGGAAATGAAGCAGGACCCGCGCTTTGCTGATATTCACTGGAAGCGCAGCGCCGGTACTGCCGACGGTACAGCTTTCCCGCGTCTCTCCGTAAAAGCTCGCAAGGAGATCGTGAGTGCTCACCTCGATGACCTCGACCCTCAGACAGGCGATGTAAATCCGACGGAACTCACTGCAACTCACCTGAAGCCGGAAACCTTGCGTGAATGGTTTGAGCAGGGAAAACAATTTTCTATCGTCGACATGCGCAACAACTACGAGCACTCTGTCGGTCAGTTTAAAGGCGCGCATATTCCAAAGATGAGTAATTTTCGAGACTTGCCGAAAGTAGCAGAAGAGATTGCTGATTTGAAAGAAAAACCAATCCTCACTGTCTGCACTGCCGGCGTACGTTGCGAAAAGGCTTCGGGGTATTTGCTCAAAAAAGGGTTCAAGGACGTGTACCAGCTCGATGGTGGTATTGTCACGTATATGGAAAAGTTTCCAGGAAAAGATTTTGAGGGTAGCTTGTATGTCTTCGATGGCCGCGTCACGATGAATTTTAATGATCCGAAGACCCACAAGGTGGTCGGCCGCTGCGGACGCTGCGAGACGCCATCGGAACGGTATGTCAACTGCAAGAATCTCGCCTGCCACGACCACCTCATCATTTGCGAAGGCTGTTCCGAGGCGGATGGCGCGGCGTTTTGCCTAGCGTGCGCGAAAACGGCTGTGGTATAATTTGCTTCATGAATTCAGATATTCCTCCGCGCCTCGCCCATGAGTTTGGCGATGCGGTGGTCGCTCTCGCGGCGAATCAGATCGGCGCCCGCCGAGTGTCTGAAGTGCTCTCTCGTTTCTATACTGAAGATGATCTTTCTGTCGACCGAAAAGGGCGGCTCACTTGCAACCTGCCCGCCCCGCACGATCAGCATGTCGGTATTTTTGTTCGCGCGCTTGTCGGACAGTTGGAAGACAGTATTGGTCGCAAGAAAGTGACGCAACATCTCCTACGAATTTTTACCGACCTTGAGAAACTGCATCCGGACGGACAGGGAATGTCCAGCGTGGTGACACTTCTGCCGAATGGCTATCTCGAAGAAGAGCGCCTGAGGCTGCTTTCGAGGGTTGACCTCGCTCGACGCGTGAAAGATCAGACTTGGGAGCTCGAAAAGATGAACGACGAGCTTGAATTCCGCGTCGCTCAACGTACCGAGAGTCTGCAGAAGCTGCTCGACGAAAAAGTAAAGACCGAGAAAGTGCTCAAGGCGCAGAGCGAGGAGTTGCAGAAAGCAAACACGGAACTCCGTGGCCTCGACCAGGCAAAGTCCGACTTTATTTCTGTCGTTGCGCATCAGCTCCGTACACCACTTTCGGCTTTGAAGTGGACGTTGAGCCTTTTTAATTCCGGTGATGTCGGCGAGCTTTCCGACGAGCAGAAGCAGTACATGAAGAAGATGGGTGAAACGAATGATCACATGATCAAGCTCGTAAACGATCTTTTGGATGCCAACAGTGTGGAGGTGGGCCAACTCAGCTATTCTTTTGGTCCGGTGCAGGTGGAAGAAGTGATTGAAGATGCGATCGAAGAGCTTGCCGCTTTTGCCAAAAAGAGGGAGGTGTCTCTGGCGTATACGAAGCAGCCGCTACCGACCGTAAGGGCCGATGCGGAACGGCTGCATTCGGCATTGCAAAATCTCATCGACAACGCGATCAAATACAGTCGTGCCGGCGGCGCCATTGCCGTGACGGCTGAGATTGCCGGACAGATGCTGCGTGTGAATGTTGCTGATCAAGGCATCGGCATTCCCGAGGAGCAAAAAGCTCATGTTTTTGAGCGTTTCTTCAGAGCACGCAACGCGATCAAGGCAGAAAATGGCGGTACCGGCCTCGGTTTGTTTATTGTGAAAAAAATCATCGAGGACCACGGTGGTACGATTCGATTTGTCACGCGAGAAAACGCCGGGAGTACGTTTACAGTTGAATTACCGTTGAAAAAGTAATACAATAGGCTGATGAAAGAAAAGGCACTCGCTGGCAAGAAGATTTTGTGGGTGGAGGACGATATGTTTTTGAGCGATTTGATGACGAAGAAGCTTGCGAAGTATGCGCCAACGCTGTTCCATGCGAAGAATGGTGACGAGGTGTTTTCCGTGTTGGAGAAAGAGAAGCCAGATCTCATTGTGCTCGATGTACTGTTGCCCGGGCTCAACGGATTCGAGATTTTGAAGAAGGTAAAATCCGACGCCGCGACAAAGGCGATTCCTGTCGTGCTTCTTTCCAATTTGAATCAGAAGAGTGATATTGAGAAAGGTGCGGAGCTTGGCGCGAAGAAGTTTTTGGTGAAGGCTCTCCTCACCCCGGATGATATTTTGGAGGAAGTAGGGAAGGTGCTCGGGGTGCTATAGGCAAACAATATGGTTGAATACGAAACATACGACGAGAATAAGTGGACACTGGGCTCGAGACACCGAGATGAGATTCCGCATTACTTCGGCCACACGATCCGCCGCTTCTTCTTCTTTGTGGCTTTTGTGATGCTGGCGACATTGCCGTTTTTCAAGAATGAGCTCGCCATCCCTGTGACGTTTTCTGTTTTTGCGATTATTGCGGTGACATTTGCGGCTGGCTACACCAATCCGCATTCGCGGTGGATTCTCATTTTCGACGTCCTTGTGGCAGGCTTTGGTTTGCTGGTGTTCGGCTTTCATTCGATTGCCGGTTACTCTACGTACGGTATGCAAGGTGTGCGCGAGGTGTTGTTTTATACCAACCAAGTGCTCGCACTGTCTTTTCTCGCCGCCTTTTATTTTAGTGTGAAGTCACTGCGTGGTTTCGCTGAGCGATTGATCGAGAGCCCGGACGAGTCTGTCGATGAAGACCCGCCAAAAGACCCACAGACTCCTACCAAGCCATAATGACCTTATCGACTCACGCTGTTGTTGGCGCGGCCGTCGCGGCCGCGCTTCCGAACCACCCGATCCTGGGTGGTCTTTTCGCCTTCGGCAGCCACTTTTTGCTCGATGCGCTACCTCATTGGGATTACAAAATTCTTTCCGCTTCGGCAAACCCTGATGTGCCAACGAAGTTAACGTTCGACCGTCTTTTTATGCTTGATCTCGTCCGTATCGGCGGCGATGCGCTGCTTGGTCTGGTGGTCGCTGGAGTATTTTTTTGGCACCCTATAGGAAACTACTTCTGGCTCATCGGAGCGCTTGCAGCAATCCTTCCCGATTTCCTCCAATTCGTGTATAGTAAGTACCCAAAAGGGCCGATAGCGCAGCTTCAGGCGTTTCATCGGTGGATTCACACCTCGCATCGTCTTGAAGGTAAAACACTCCTCGGCATCGCTAGCCAGCTTGCGTTGGTTGTCCTCGTTCTTCTCGTTTCGTCTCGATAATATCATCAATGGAACACAATACCCCTGTCACTATTGTCATTTTCGGCGCCACTGGCGATTTGGCGGAGAAGAAACTCTTCCCGTCGCTATTCCGCATGTTCCTCAACGGCTATCTCCACGAAGATCGTTTTTGTATTGTCGGTTTCGCTCGACGCCCTTTTAGTGACGAAGCTTTCGGTGCGATGGTGGAAGAGTGGTGTTCGTCAGTCGGTGCAGATGGCCAGCATGATTTCGAAGAAGTGAAGTCAAAGTTGTCGCAGTTTATTTCGCATGTTCGATACCATCAAGGATATTTTGATCAGCTCGATGCCTACGAGCGCCTCATGCCAATACTCGCGGAGATCGATGAGCGCCTCGGCGAATGCAGCCACAAGCTTTTTCACCTCGCACTCTCACCCTTTTTCTACGAGCCCGTCCTCGAGAATATGCACAAGGCTGGTCTACACCTTTCTTGCGCTGATGGACCAGGGAAAACACGAGTATTACTCGAGAAGCCAATTGGTATCGACGCCAAGAGTGCAAAAAAGATCAATGCAC
Source organism: Patescibacteria group bacterium (assembly GCA_038065315.1). Classification (NCBI taxonomy): domain Bacteria; species Patescibacteria group bacterium. The sequence continues at coordinate 202,369 of JBBTRF010000001.1, read as the reverse complement.
TCCTCGCTCGCATTTTTTCTGAAGAGCAAATCTTCCGCATCGACCACTATCTCATGAAGATGCCGCTTTGGGACTTGCTCACCATGCATTTCACCGAGCCGAGTTTGAAAGATGTTTGGAATCATGAGTTTATTGACCACATTGAATTCCATTTGTTTGAGAAGATCGATATTCAAGGTCGCGGTTCTTTATATGATCATGTCGGTGCACTTCGCGATGTCGGACAAAATCATTTGCTCCAAATGCTCGCCCTCGTTGCAATGGAGAAGCCGAAGACCGATGACAGTGAAGCCTTCCGTGAAGAGCGTCGGAAGGTGATCTCGAAACTTTCGTTACCAAAGTTAAATCGAAAGCTGCCGCGCCTCATCCGTGGACAATATGAGGGGTATGAACACGAAGAGGGTGTGGAGGCTGGATCGCAGACGGAAACTTTTTTCTCTTGCGAGACCTCTATTGACATGCCGCGCTGGAAAGGGGTGAGTTTTATTCTGTCTGCAGGCAAAGGTCTCGATGCCTCGGTGACCGAAGTGGTGGTGTATTTCAAAAATGGCGACCGTATTGAATTTCGCATTCAGCCAGATCCGCAGGTCACCTTCCATATTGGTGGACGAGAGGATATGATGTCGTGGCGGGTGATTCAAGATCATTTGGGTCACACGCACAATGCGCCGGACGGATATGAAAAGGTCTACCACGACGCTCTCCACGACGAACAGACAGGCTTTGTGTCAAAGGGCGAGATTGAGGCGAGTTGGAAGTGCGTGGATGCCTTGCGAAAATTGTGGACAGCACTGCCGCTCGTGCACTATCCGAAAGGCTCGAAGCCGCTTCACTTTGGCGAAAAGATGAAGTAGAATGGGGCGACGAAACAAACGGCGCCAAACGCCACAACACATATGATCAAAGAATTTTTCATGAAGAAGATGCTGGAGAAGCAGCTCAAAGCATTGCCAGCGGCGCAGCGCGAGCAGATTATTGCCGTAGTCACCAAGCACCCTGCTTTTTTCGAAAAAATCGCAAAGGAGGTGGATGCGAAGGTCAAGGCGGGCAAAGACAAGAACCTCGCTTCGATGGAGGTGATGCGTGTACATCAGTCGGAGCTCCAGAAGTTGATGATGCAGGGGTAGTCTGCCACACTCCCAAAATTCTTTTTCAGGAAGTTGAGAGGCGGAGGGGTAGATGCTCATGATATAATTCTAGAACAATGCCGAATTCCATCGAGGATGCAGAAAATGATACACACAACATTGCCTTCATTGACGGGCAGAATCTTCACTTTGGAACCAAAGAAACTGGCTGGTCGATAGACCACAAGCGTTTTCGAACATACTTACTCGAAAAATATCACATTACCGAGGCCTACTATTTCCTTGGATTTATTTCGGATAATGTCGGAGATTTGTATGACAGCTTGCAGAAAGCCGGGTTTATTTTATCGTTCAGAGAGCACTCGGCCGCTTTGAAGGGGAGTAAAAAAGGCAACGTCGACACGGACATTGTTTTTAGCGTCATGAAGCAATTGGTTGAGAATGAACCGGTCAAGCAGATATTCATTGTGTCTGGAGACGGCGACTACATCAAGCTTGTCGATTACCTTATCGGCAAAAAGCGATTCGGAAAGATGTTGTTTCCAAACAGGAAGTTTGCTTCGTCGCTTTACAAGAAATTTGGCGGCGAGTTTTTCGACTACTTGGAAGAGCCAGATGTGAGGGCAAAGATCGCTTACGACCAAAAACAGAAGTTAGAGAAAGGCGGAGAAGGAGAAATAAAAAAGGCCCCTTAGGCACTGACACCGTTCGGGTCCTTTTTCGTATTGATACAGTGTTAGTATACACAAACCCTGTGGAATAGCAAGGATTCTGAGGGGGCTGAGTTAGGTCATGTCGAAGTGTACACTGACCATGATTTTGTTGCCAAAATGACAATTACCTTTCAAAAAACCAATAAATAAGCTATATTTTACTCCATGTCGCTATCCATAGGAATTGTCGGTCTCCCAAACGTCGGCAAATCGACGCTGTTTAATGCGCTCACGCTGAAGTCCGTGCCAGCGGAAAACTATCCATTCTGCACCATCGATCCTTCAGTGGGCGTGGTTGCCGTGCCTGACGAACGGCTGTGGAAGCTGTCGGATTTTTCCAAGACACAAAAAACCGTCCCGGCCATCGTGGAATTCGTGGACATTGCGGGGCTTGTGAAGGGTGCGTCTGAAGGCGAAGGTCTCGGCAATAAATTTCTCACCAACATCCGGGAAACCGACGCCATCCTAGAAGTGGTCCGTATTTTTGAGGACGACAAGATCATCCATGTGCACGGCAAGGTGGATCCAAAGGGCGATATTGAGACGATCAATCTCGAGCTCATCATGGCCGACCAGGAGACAGTGAAGAAACGCCTCGTGAACCTCGTGCGCGACGTGAAGCGTGGTGACAAAGCGGCGGTGGCTGAAGCGGCCGTGCTCGAGCGGATCAAAGCGGCACTTGACCAGAGCAAGCTTGCCAATTCGCTGCAGTTCAGAGACGACGAAATGCCTTTTGCGAAGGGTATGCACCTGCTCACAATGAAGCCGATTCTCTATTGTTTGAATAAGAAGGCGGGCGGGAAGAATCTCGACGAGCTCGAAGGCGGCAAGGATGCGCGCTTCGCGTCGCTGCTCGCGCATCTCGCGGAGCAGAAAGCTCAGTATGTCGTGGTGGACGCCGGTGTGGAGCACGAGCTCAAAGAAATGAAAGGCGAGGAGAAGGAAATGTTTCGCAAGGAGCTCGGCGGCAACGATGACGGCATCGACAATCTTATCCGCGCTAGCTACGACCTCCTTGGCTTGATGACGTATTTCACGACGGGCGAAATAGAGACGCGCGCTTGGACTATTCGCAAAGGCTCAACTGCGCCGATCGCTGGCACCGCCATTCACAACGACTTTAAGGACCGATTTGTAAAGGCCGAAGTGATCCATTGGGACACGCTGCTTGAGGCTGGTTCTTTCGCCGTTGCGCGCGAGAAGGGACTGCTCCGCACAGAAGGGAAGGAATATGTCGTGGTGGATGGGGATGTTTTGGAATTCAAGGTGGGGGCGTAGATCTTGCAGGTCGCGTAGCCCATTTTTGTGAATAAAAAAAGACCACAGGGGTTGCCTGTGGCTTGCTTAAGAGATGACACGCTTGTCCGGGCTACTCGATCTTGACCAAGTTCCCAATTCCGTAGATCTTGTCCTTCGACCATTTGAAACGCTTCCGATTTTCCGGATTCAGCTGCTCGAGCAGTCTTTCGGCCACTGGAGCTCCACGAATGATCACAAGATAGGCGTTGTGGTCTTCATGTTCGACACTAGCTACGGTCCCGCTCTCGCCGGGGACTGGAGCCCAGTCCATTGTGACATGGTGCGTGTTGCCACGAACTTTCACTGAGAATAGGCCCTCAATAGTTTTTTCCGGGTAGGTGCCAAAATGAATCTTCGCTGGCCATGTCTCGCCGGAGTATTGGCGTTTCGCGTCCTCGGAATCGTAGCCGAACACGTTTGTTGATAGTGTTGCAGTGAGGTGGGGGAAGACCAGTCCATCCGGGTTGATCGTGCAGATGATTGAGTCGTCCACCTGTAGTGTTGGCGGGAGCGAGAGAATGGGGAAGATGGGTTCTTTGCCCGTAAACTCGTTTGTTCCGATTTTCCGACAACCGTATTGACCAGAACGACCCTCGAAGACGTGGTAGGCGGTGAGCACCCAGTTGGTGTATTTCCCGCCGAGTCTTGCGCCGGTGCCGGTGAGTTCCCATGAATCATGATTATCTTTGCGGAACATGATGTGCACAGGTATCTCCCCGTTTCTTCCAGGGATCTGAGGGTGTTCACTGACCCATACGTGGCGCTCCTCTACTTCCTGCGGGGCTCCGAAGAGTCCGAGGGCGAGCGCCTTTTTGTGGATCGCCCCTCGTTGCGATTTGCGATGAGTGTTGAATGCTAAGAAGCCAATAATGGCCAACAACACGATGATCAAGGTCGTCCACAAGATGTTGGGACGACGGGCTGCCTTCGCGGCTGTCACCAGGCGCGGCGCTACACTACGGAAACGTTGCTTCTTCATAGGTTGTTAAACAGCTCTAAGTTCGAACATATTTATAACATTTTTACTATCAAAAGTCAATGTTCGGTTCCGCGAATACTTTGACCTAAGGCTGCTTTTGAGGTATACTCCTCGTCGGTCCGTTTTTGCACAACTTAGTCGGTCTTGGTCGGTCAACCTGCTCTTCAACCCCTTGATTCCTGCATGAAAACCAACTCCTCGTTCCGCTCGCTCTGTCAGATGCTTGTTACCATCATCTTGGGCCTCCTGTTCGGTCTCTTGGCCCTTGGCGCCGCCTGCTTCAGTGTCGGCGACCATACGGCGGTCAGACATATTGCGATCTGCGCTTCGAGCTTCCTCGCCATCGGTATCCCTTGGTGGCGCTGCTACGGCAGCCCGGTGCTTAAAGCTAAAGAGGAAGACGAACGTCGTCTCAAAGACACTCTGCGCCGCGTCCAGGACCAGACTCAGGTAGAATAGTTCCTGCACCGCCTTCTCTTTGCCACTCTTCCCGAGCCGACACACGTTGTCGGCTTTTTCATTTTCGTCTTTTGTTGTATAGTTTACTCCTATGAAACCGCAGAAATTGCTGCCGCCGTACGACCATCTCGCCATCGAGCCGAAGTGGCAGAAGCAGTGGGCGAAGAAAAAAATCTACGCGACCAAGGAGTCGCAAGCCAAGAAAGGCGTGGTTGCGAACGGTACCGCCGCTGCGAAGAAATTCTACGCCCTCGATATGTTCCCGTATCCGTCGGGCGAAGGTCTCCATGTGGGTCATCCAAAGGGCTACATCGCTACCGACGTCGTGTCGCGTATGAAGCGTATGCAAGGTCATTCGGTGTTGCATCCGATGGGTTTCGATGCTTTTGGATTGCCCGCGGAGAACTACGCGATCAAAATGAAGACGAACCCGGCTATCGCCGTGGAGAAAAATGTGCAGCGCTACAAAGAGCAGCTCGAGATGTTTGGCTTCGACTACGATTGGTCCCGCGAGATCAACACCACCGACCCTGCCTACTACAAATGGACACAGTGGATCTTTTTGAAATTACTTGAGAAGGGTCTCGCGTATCAGTCGCATGAGCCGATCAACTGGTGTCCATCCTGCAAGACCGGCTTGGCCAACGAAGATCTCGAGGACGGCAAGTGCGAGCGCTGCGGCAGTGTCGTCGAGAAAAAGCCGATTCGTCAGTGGGTGTTGAAGATCACGGATTACGCGGAGCGATTGCTCGCGGATTTGGATGCGACAGAGCGCGCGGTGCCGCTCATGATCCGCGATACGGGTCCCGATGCGGTGCGTGCGGATATGCCACTCGAAGAGCGCGATGCTGTAGTTTGTGTGGTGAAGCATTGGTCCGAAGATAAGTTTCTCTGTCTCCGTTGGAAGAGCAATGACTGGCACGGCCTCGTGGTGGGTGGTGTCGAGAAGAACGAACAGCTCGCCGAAGCAGCGGTGCGCGAAGTACAAGAAGAGACCGGATATCAGAATGTTCGCTTTGTTCGCGAATTCGCCAAGCTCGACTCGCAGTTTTATCAAGCGATCAAAAAGGTGAATCGCTTCGCGCATTTCACCGGCGTATACCTCGAGCTCACCGATGATGCCTGGAAAGAAATCGACGAGCAAGAAAAAGCTTTGCATGAAGTGGTGTGGTTGTCGTGCGCGGAAGTCGCCGGCTTTTTGAATCGTCCAGACATGAATTATTTGTGGGATGTATTCACTGGCAAAGAAAAAAATATCGCAAAGCCCGCACTCGATTGGCCGACTTCTATCAAAGAGCTCCAACGAAATTGGATTGGAAAGAGCGACGGCATGATTTTCACTGCACCGGTCAAAGATACGAATCTCACTATCCAGACCTTCTCAGCTCACTTTGAAGCCTGCTACGCCGATACATTTGTTGTTATTGCGCCAGATCATCCATTCTTGCAGACGTTGCTTGAAGGAACAAAAGACAAGCAGAAAGTTTTGGATTTTTGCGCAGCACTCGTCGCAAAACGTGCTCAGCAGGGATTTGCTGAAGAGAAGGAATCCGAGGGAATTTTCACGGGCCGATATATTGTCGACCCACTCGGCAACGGTGACCTACCTATCTGGGTGGCGAGCTTTGCTTTGGCCGACTACGGAACTGGTATCGTGAAGTGTTCGGCTCATGACGACCGCGACTTTGTTTTTGCAAAAAAGTACGGCATCAAACTGAAGACCGTTTTGTATCCAAAAGATGCTGCTCTGGCTGAGAAAGTGCGAGCGCAGGAGGTGTGCTTTGCTGATGCTCAGGCTGGTGTGTTGACTGAGCCAAAGGAATTCGCCGACGAGAATGCGCGAAGTGTCCGAAAGGAAATCATTGCTCATCTTGAGTCAAAAAATCTCGCCAAGAAGAAGACGACCTTCCGTCTCCGCGACTGGGTGTTCTCACGTCAGCGATATTGGGGAGAGCCGATCCCTGTGGTGCATTGTGAGAAGTGTGGAGTCGTGCCTGTACCTGAAAAGGAACTGCCTGTGAAGCTTCCAAAAGTGAAGTCATACGAGCCGACTGGCACTGGTGAGTCGCCTTTGGCGGCGATTGAGAAGTGGGTAAACACGAAGTGTCCGAAGTGTCGTGGTAAGGCCAAGCGCGAAACCAACACCATGCCTCAATGGGCAGGTTCGAGTTGGTATTACTTGCGATACATGGATGCGCAGAACAAAAAAGCGCTCGTGGATCCGCGCAAGGAGCAATATTGGGCGCCTGTAGACCTGTATGTCGGCGGGGCCGAGCATGCAACGCGCCACCTTATCTACGCGCGCTTCTGGCACAAGTTTCTGTATGACATTGGGGTGGTCTCGACCACCGAGCCGTTCAAAAAGCTGCAGCACGTCGGCCTCATCATGGCCGAAGATGGACGCAAGATGTCGAAGCGCTGGGGTAATGTCGTGAACCCTGATGAGATTATCGCTACCTATGGCGCGGACACTCTGCGTGTGTACGAAATGTTCATGGGACCATTCGACCAGCAGATCGCTTGGAATACCAACAGCATGATCGGCTCGCGTCGCTTCCTGGAACGCATCTGGAAGCTCGCAGGGAAGGTACAAAATGCGCCGGCTATTGGTGGCGATGCGAATGTGTCAGTCGAGATCGAATCTTTGATGCATAAAAGCGTGAAAAAGGTGACTTCCGATATTTCGGAGATGAAATTCAACACCGCGGTGAGTACCTTGATGGTGTTGCTCAACGCGATGGATGAGCAGGCGAGTGTTTCTCGTGAGCAATACGAGACATTGCTAAAACTGCTCGCGCCATTTGCACCGCACATGACCGAAGAGCTGTGGACGAAGCTCGGCAATAAGACCAGCATCCATCTCGCGTCGTGGCCGGTCTGTGATGAGGCAAAAATCCAAGAGGCTGGCCGCAAGATTGGCGTGCAGGTGAACGGCAAGATTCGCGCAGAATTTGCCGCACCGGCAGGGGCTTCTGATGCAGATCTCGAGAAGACCGCACTCGCCTTGCCGGAAGTGAAGAGGTGGATTGAGGGCAAAAAGATTGTGAAGGTGATCGTGGTGAAAGGGAAGTTGGTGAATGTCGTAGTCGCGGAAGAGTAGCGTAGGAGAAGAGTGGTGGTGTGGTGTAATAATACCCATGAGGAAGGGCAAAATGGGTGAAAATCCGCTCCACACTTGACTTTTTGACAAAGCTTGACTATTATGACTATCAATGATAATTTAGGTTAATCAATATTACGACACATGAGCACTATTAGCTTCAAACCAAAACAAGTAACCAAGCGGCTGATCGCCGTTTTGCCTGACCGTGCTCAGGAAGTGATCACCGCTCGATACGGTCTTGGAAAAGAAGCGAAGCGTCTCACGCTCGAAGCGATTGGCAAGAAGTACGGCATCACTCGAGAGCGTGTACGACAGATCGAAAACTACGCGATCGCAAACATTCGCAAGTCTGATGCATACGGCAAGGAGAAGGCGATTTTTGCCGATCTTGAGCAGGTACTTCACTCTCTCGGCGGAGTTGTAGTGGAAGACGATCTTCTCGCACATATTTCAAAGGATGTCTCTCTCCAGAATCACCTCAATTTTCTGTTGGTGCTCGGTGATACATTTGAGCGACAGAAAGAAGACGAACATTTCAATCATCGATGGCATGTAAATGAAGAGCTTGCAAGGCAGGTGGAAGCATCTCTCCAGAAGCTGTACAAGAGCATCTCAAACGACGATCTCCTTTCTGAATCAGAGATGGTGAACAAGTTTCTCGAGCACCTCAAGGACGTATCTGAAAAGCACAAGAATGAAGAGGTGGTTCGACGATGGCTCAAGCTCTCAAAGAAAGTTGCTAAGAACCCACTCGGTGAATGGGGCCTCGCTGATTCTCCAAATATCAAGACCAAGGGCATGCGTGACTACGCTTTCCTTGTCATCCGCAAGCATGGTTCGCCGATTCACTTCACACAGGTGGCAAAGAATATCGAGAAGATCTTCAATATCAAGGCGCATGTTGCGACCTGCCATAATGAATTGATCAAAGATCCTCGTTTCGTCCTTGTCGGTCGCGGTCTCTACGCGCTCGCAGAATGGGGTTATATGAGTGGTGTCGTGAAGGATGTGATCAAGAAGATCATCGAGAGGAGCGGTCCACTCAGCAAGAGCGAGATTATCGAGAAGGTGCTCAAAGAGCGATATGTGAAAGAAAACACCATCATGGTGAACCTCCAGAACCCGAAGCATTTCAAGAAAGACAAAGAAGGAAAGTATTCGGTAGTCATCAGCTTGGTGCCAACAGCGAAGGCTTAAGAGACGGAGCGGCACGGGCCGCACAAACAAAAAAGTGCTGTCCCTTGAGTGGGACAGCACTTTTTTGTTATTATTACCTTCATGGACCCAGCTCTCGGCGCTGATTTTAGTGGTTTGTTATACCAAAGCATCTCGACGTTCTTGTCGATGTATCCGATCTGGCTACCCTTTTTCTGCGGATACATTTTCTTTTATACCTGGTTTCATTATGTGCGCAGTGAGTTTGTGGAGAAACAGGGTGGCACGCTCCTCGAGATACGACTGCCGAAGGAGGTTACCAAGTCGCCATTGGCAATGGAAATTTTTCTCGCTTCTATCTGGCAGAAAGGTTCGGCGAGCTGGATCGATACGTACATCAATGGCAAGATCCGCAACTGGTTCTCTCTGGAGATCGCCTCGATCGGTGGCAAGGTACATTTCTATATTTGGACGCATACTAAATACAAGGATCTCATTGAGGCACAGCTCTATGCGTATTATCCCGGCATCGTGATTGAAGAGGTACCGGACTACACCGACCAGGTCTTCACTCATCCGGAAGAAATGCCGATGTGGGGCACGTATTTTAAACATTCGAAGAAGGGCAAGACTCCCGGTTCGCAGGATATGTATCAGATCAAGAGTTATGTGGATTTTGGCTTGGACAAGGCTTCGGAAAAGGAAGAATTCAAGATCGATCCAATAAACTCGATGCTCGAATGGATGGGTTCGTTGCAAACTGGAGAGCAGGCCTGGTTCCAGATCCTCATCCAGGCGCACAAAAAGCTTGGATTGCAAGAAGGACATTTGAAGAAGGTGGACGATTGGCTCAAGTCGTGTGAGACGGAGATTGCAAATATCAAAAAGGCAGCCACGCCGGAGACTGACTCTGAATATCCCGGTTTCCCAAATCTTACCAAGGGTCAGGCTGAAGCGATCGCCGCCATTGAGCGTAATGCGCACAAGCTTCCGTTCGATACCGCTATTCGCGGTATGTATATTGCAACAAAGGCAGCCAACAAACTGCCGGTGCGCGTGCCTGGCTTGATCGGCGCCTTCCGACAGTATGGTGGCAATTACAACTATTTGAACAATCTCGGGCTCGGCTTCTTTACCGATTTCGACTATCCGTGGCAAGATTTTGGGCGTATGCGCCGTACGTATTATGAAAAGGCATTTTTGGATGCTTTCAAACACCGCTCGTTCTTTACCTATCCCTACAAGCATTGGAAGTCTAAGTCGTTTGTCATGACCACCGAATCTTTGGCGACCATTTTCCATCTTCCTGGTGCGACTGCGACTACGCCTTCTCTGGATCGTATCGAGTCACGCCGATCAGAGGCCCCAAGCAATTTGCCGATCTAATCCCGATCTAATCAAAGCGATAATGGATACCTACACGGATATGGCACCGGAATCAGGATTGGAGATCTCGCGGCCGCCATTTAGGGCGCTGATTCTGGCCTGCTGCGCCACTGTGGTTGCCTGTCTTTTTGTGTGGCTTGTCGTGTGGTTGGCATTTGTTCGGCCGCCGGCGGAATTTCCTGTGAAGTCGTTTTTTAGCGTGGAGAAGGGAACGTCACTCAGCGCGCTTTCCTCGCAGCTCGAGGCGGCTGGGTTGGTTCGCTCTGCATCATTTTTTACCTTCTCGGCGTATATCTCGGGCAATCAGGGACAAATCTTGTCGGGAGAATATTTTGTGAAAACCCCCATCTCTTCTATTGAGCTCTTGAAGCGCATCGCGAAAGGTGAATTCGGAGTTGAATACAAGGAGGTGACTTTTCCGGAGGGTTCAAGCGTCAAGCAAATTGGTGAGATCATGAAGAAAACCTTTCCCGATTTCGATGCCAAGCATTTCGTGACAATCGCCGCACCATTTGAGGGGTACTTGTTCCCGGATACATACCGCTTTGTGGCACGCACCACTCCCGAACAGGTGATGCAATTGATGCAGCAGACATTCGACCAGAAGCTTTCCACTCTGCAGTCAGAAATCACCAAATTTGGCAAACCACTTTCGGATGTGGTGAAGATGGCTTCGATCGTCGAGGAAGAGGGTCGTACGACGATCACTCGACGCACGATTGCGGGCATTTTGTGGAAACGTCTTTCACTCGGCATGCCGTTGCAAGTGGATGCATCATTCTTGTATATCAATGGCAAAAATACCTACACGCTTACCACCGCCGACCTTGCCATCGAGTCGCCATACAATAGCTATCTGCACAAAGGCTTGCCGCCGACCCCGATCACCAACCCTGGTCTTGACTCTATTTCCGCTACCATCTCGCCGATTTCCACACCATATTTATATTTCCTCACAGACAAAAAAGGTGTCATGCACTACGGCCGGACATTTGACGAACACCTAGCAAACAAGGCACAATTCCTGAAATGATTCAGGATCGACAAAAAGAGGGGCAGAAACCCTTAGGCAAGAAGCTCTTCGTCGGCATGTCTGGTGGAGTGGACAGCTCCGTGTCAGCGGCTTTGCTCAAAGAGGCCGGGTACCACGTGACAGGGGTATTTTTGAAGGTGTGGCAACCGGATTTTTTGCCGTGCAATTGGAAAGAGGAGCGGCTCGATGCGATGCGAGTGGCAGCCGTGCTGGATATTCCGTTTGTGACCATTGACCTCGAAAAAGAGTACAAAGAAGAGGTGGTGGACTATATGATCGCAGAATATCGCCGCGGCCGCACGCCGAATCCAGACGTGATGTGCAACAAGGAGATTAAATTCGGTGCTTTTTTGAAAAAGGCGCTGGCGATGGGTGCAGACGCTGTGGCGACAGGGCATTACGCACAAAATATGTTCAATCCCGCAGCGGGCACTGTCGGCTTGTGGGAAATGCGCGAATCTGCCGACACGGACAAAGACCAGACATACTTCTTGTGGACGCTCACGCAGGAGCGACTTTCGAAAATACTATTTCCGATAGGCCATCTCACGAAGCCTGAAGTGCGGAAGCTCGCTCAGAAATTTGGGCTGCCGACCGCCGAGAAGAAAGATAGCCAAGGTCTCTGTTTTATCGGCAAGGTGGATATGAAGGATTTTCTCGCACACTATATTCCAAAAAATGCGGGCAAGGTGTTGGATGAGGCAGGGAAGACGATCGGCTCACATGATGGCGCGACATTCTTCACACTCGGACAGCGTCACGGCTTCATGGTCACCGAAAAGACGATTGCGGACAAGCCATTGTATGTTTTCGCGAAGGATGTTGAGGCAAATATCATTACAGTATCGCAACGTGATGTTGAAGCGTCCCCACTCACGACCTCGACTGTCATCATCGGGAGCATCAGTTGGACTGGACAAGCGGTGAAAAACGGTGCTGAATGTGCTGCGCGGATTCGCTATCGACAGCCACTCGAGCGATGCACGATCACGGCCATATCCGGTAAAAGTGCCCAATATCAGCTTCATTTTGCCGCACCACAATTTGCTGCGGCCGCTGGACAGTCGGTGGTTTTGTATCAAAACGGCGTCTGTGTCGGTGGCGGGATCATCGAGAAGGGAGTATAATACAGGTATTATTCACTCGGGCATATTCACCATCACATTCACATGGAATCAAATAGCAACATGAAGAGCTGGGTTATCGGCGTAGTCGTCATTGTTTTGTTGGCACTCGGCATCTATTGGCTCTCGACGCCAAGTACTCCTGATGTGGGTGATACCACACAGACACCGGTTGCTCAGGATGAATATGTTCAGATGGTGAATGTGAAGCATCAGTACAAGGATGGCCGACACATCTATGTAGGTGAGATCGACCTACCGACCCCATGTCACTCTCTCGCAAGTGCATACAACAAAGACGCCAACAACACCACTGGATACACTCTCGTGTTTACCTCGACTTCAACCTCTGAGATGTGTGCCCAGGTCATCACCTCAAAGCCCTTCAAGCTATCTTTCGAGGCAGTGAAGGATATTCTCCTCTCAGCGACTCTCAATGGCAAGAAGCTCCGTTTGAATTTGTTTGAAGTGCCAGACAATCAAGATCTCGACAGTTTTAACGTCAATATCAAGGGCTAGTAGGGAGCAGGAATGAATTCCTCAGTACATATTTTAAAGGCTGATGGTAGTAAACAAGCTTTCCGTCCGGAGAAGCTTGTTTATTCGTTGAAGCGTGTTGGAGCAGACGATGCCGTCATCGAGAAGATTGTTGCGCACATTCAAGGTGAATTGGTGGAAGGAGTGACGACGAACGATATCTATCATCACGCATTCAATCTGTTGCGGCAGCACCAGAAGCCGGTAGCGGCGAAGTATTCTCTTCGCCGCGCCCTCGCCGGCCTCGGCCCCACCGGCTTTCCCTTCGAGAAATTTATCGCCGAAGTATTCCGTGCAAAAGGCTACACTGCCCTCACCGACCAGACAGTGCGGGGTGCCTGTGTACCGCATGAAGTGGACGTGGTGGCGTACAAAGACGGCGCGACCGAGACGGCTGTCCTCGCTGGCCCAGACCTCATCATGTGCGAATTGAAATTCCACAACGAGCTCGGATTTAAGACCGACCTGAAGGTTGCCCTTTATGTGAAGGCACGATTTGATGACCTACGCTCGCAGAGTTTTGATTACGGCGGCAAGAAGCGTCCATTTGGCGAGGGCTGGCTGGTGACGAATACAAAATTTACTCAGACCGCTATCGATTATGGCAAATGTGCCGGCCTAAAAATGATCGGCTGGAACTATCCAGAAAAAGAAAACCTCGAACAGTGGATCGAGGAGTCTGGCCTGCATCCGCTCACCTGCATCAGCACGCTCAGCGACAGTCACCGACAGGAACTCTTTCGTCGAGGCATCGTACTGTGCAAGGCACTCAATGCCGATCCGTCTGTACTGACCTCGATAGGCCTCTCGTCCAGCAAAATCGCCGAAGTGAAAGAGGAGTTGGCGAGCGTGTGCTAGCCCGTTTTGCGCCGCCGCCTTTTTGACGTATAGTGTAGGGCATGAAAAAGACTGCAAAAAAGCCGGCATATTGTACTGAGTGGAATCTGGGTATGTTCTACTCTTCCCACGAGGATCCGCGTATCGAGGCGGATGTGAAGAAGCTCGAGGCGGCGAATGACTCTTTTGAAAAAAAGTACAAGCCTCAGGGGGTAGCTACTCCGGCATACATGACGGACGAAGATGCGTTACTTGTGGCGCTCACCGATTGGCAGAAACTCTGCGAGATCGGTGCGGGTTTCAAGCCAGCTTTTTATCTCGGCATGGTGCGCGAGATCAATTCAGCCGATACGGTGGCCGAAGCGAAAAGCACAGCGCTCTCGGCACGGTTGGCAAAGACAGGCAACAAAATTGTCTTCTTCCCGTTGATGCTCGGCAAGATTGCTCCTGAGGCACAGGCGCGTTTCCTCAAGAGCAAAAAGCTCGAACAATTTCGATACTACTTGAAGCATATTTTTGACACGAGTAAGTACGATCTTTCCGAGGCTGAGGAGAAAATTCTCAATCTGAAGTCGCTCCCGTCCTATTCGCTCTGGGTAGATGGTCATGCCAAACTGCTTGCGGCGCAGACGGTGAAGCTCGCAGGGAAGACTATTCCAATTGCAGAGGCGATCAACAAGATTCCAAGCTTGCCACTGAAGACCCGACGGAAACTTTGGGCGGATGTACGAACGAAGCTGAAGGATATCGGCGCTTTTGCTGAGGCGGAGATGAATGCGATCTGCACCGACAAGAAAATTAATGATGAACTTCGCGGCTTGAAGGAGCCGTACACCGCGACCTTGCTCGGGTACCAAAACGACGAGGCGACTGTCTTGAATCTCGTGAACACGACGACCAGGGCCTTTCCGGTGGCGCACCGTTTCCACAAGCTGAAGGCGAAATTGCTCAAGGTGCCGAAGCTCGAATTTGCCGATCGTGGTGCGGATGTCGGGAAGGTGTCGCGAAAGGTGAATTTTGATGAGGCGGTGCAGATCACGACGCGAGCCTTCGAAAAGGTTGGTCCACAGTATGTCGAAATCTTCGAGCGATTTTTGAAGAATGGACAGATCGATGTGTTTCCTCGCAAAGGGAAGCGAGGCGGCGGTTTCTGCACGTGCGGTACCGTGTTGCCATCATTCATTTTGCTCAATCATTCGGGCACTATGGATGGCGTGATGACTTTGGCGCATGAGATGGGGCATGCAATTCATAGCGAGCTCAGCAATGCACGCCAGCCTATACTGTCGCGCGGTTTCTCGACCTCGGTAGCCGAGACGGCGAGCACCTTGTTTGAAAACTTTGCTTTCGAAGAGGTGTTTGCGACATTGACTGAAAAAGAAAAGATCATTGCGCTCCATGACCGTATCAACGACGCCATCATGACCGTGTTTACCCAAGTAGCTTGCTTCAACTTTGAGCTGGCGTTGCATCGTGCGATTCGCGAGAAGGGTGCATTGTCGGGTGTTGAGATCGCTGCGCTCTTGAACAAAGAAATGGCCGCCTACCTCGGGCCAAATGTGAAGCTGCATCCGGACGACGGCTACCGCTTTGTCTGGTGGGTGCATATTCGCTATTTCTTCTATACATACACTTATGCGTACGGCTTTTTGATCTCGCGCGCGCTGTATCAGCGATACAAGCAGGACAAGAGCTATCTGAAAAAGATCGAGCAGTTTTTGAGCGCCGGCAGCAGCAAGTCGCCAGAGGATATTTTCAAGGACATCGGTATCGACGTCACCAAACCCGAATTCTTCGCCGACGGCATTCGCGCTATTGAGGACGACATCGCACGTCTCGAGAAGCTGGCCAAAGGGGCGGGGATGATTAAGTAGGGAAACAAAAAACCGCAACAAGTGTTGCAGTTGTTCCGACAATTTCTCTTGCGAGAGGTAGTCGGCGTACCTTTGGTTTTCGTTGGCTACTTCTTCTCGGCGACCTGGTTGGTGTCGAGCTTGGCAGCGAGCCAGACGGTGTAGTTTTGGCTGAGTTGGTTGTGCGGCGCGTGCCAATACTTCCTGACATGGACTTTCTCGCCCACCCGCATCGTCTCGTCGCCGATGGCAAAGAAGATTGCGTTTGCGACGTTGTTGATGACCTCGCTGCCGGGTCGCACGGACGACTGCCGTATGCCGAGCATCACGACCTTGCTTTTCGTCGGCGTTACCACCTTGATAATCTCACCGGTGAAGCCGTCATCTGAGTTCATGGCTGGCATGATGCCGTCGCTGTAGAGGGTTTCCACCACGATCTTGTTCTCGCCAGAGAGCTTGAGCATTGGATATGCAATGATGCCAACGGGGATTACTGCCATTACGGCGATCGCACAAAGAGCTGCGCGCCATTTTTCGAGGAACTTTTTCATGTTTTTCTGCTTGAGCTGTTGGTTTACTCAGCCCGTCCTTTCCTGAAATGTATTATAGCACAATAAGTAGTAAAAAGTCAATACCCCTCGAAAATGGCCGATTTTCGGCCTTTTTGCTATACTGTTTTCTACAGATTCGACCACGCTAAATACCTCGAATACACATGGAAACTTCATCGCAACCAAACCCAGAGGGCAGTCAGTCTTTTACTGAAGTGGAGCGACGTGAACTCAAGGAACTGCTTCTCAAGGAAGAAGGCGGCTTTGATCTCATTTTTGACCACTGCGCCGCACAAGACCCGGAGTGGATGCGAAGAACGTTGAATACATTAAAGAAAGCTACCAATTAAACCGAGTATTGTTTTCAATGAAATCCCACGACATCCGCAGCCGGTATCTGAAATTCTTTGAGAAGCGGGGCCATGCCATTGTTCCGTCGGCGCCGCTCGTGCCTGAGAACGACCCAACAACTCTCTTCACCGGTTCCGGCATGCAGCCAATGGTGCCGTACCTGCTCGGCGAAGCGCATCCGCTCGGTACACGTATTGCGGATTCGCAGAAGTCTTTCCGCACCGTTGATATTGATGAAGTCGGCGACAATCGCCACACCACTTTTTTTGAGATGCTCGGCAATTGGTCGCTCGGCGATTATTTCAAGAAAGATCAGATCGAATGGATGTTTCAATTCCTCACAGAAGAGATCGGCATCGATCCGAACAAGCTCTATGTGACCGCTTTCATCGGCGACGAGAAAAACCACATCCCGAAAGACACCGAAGCCGCGGCTCTGTGGAAAAAACTCTTTGCGCAAAAAGGGATTGAGACAAAAGAAGTCGAGATCGGCAGCGAAGAAAATGGCTACCAAGTAGGCATGCAGGGCGGTCGCATCTTTTACTATGACGCCAAGAAGAATTGGTGGAGCCGCGCTGGCGTGCCAGAGAAGATGCCGGCAGGCGAGCCAGGTGGTGCTGACTCCGAAATGTTTTTTGAATTTTCCGACGTCGCTCACGACACAAAGTTTGGTCCGCACTGTCACCCAAACTGCGACTGCGGCCGCTTCCTTGAGATTGGCAACAACGTGTTCATGGAGTACAAGAAGAATGTCGACGGCACATTTTCAAAACTTCCAAAAAGCAATGTCGACTTCGGTGGCGGCTTGGAGCGGCTCGCGATGGCGACTGCCGATTGTGCCGATATCATCGAAGTGAATCACCGTCCGATCCTCGACTATATCGAAAGCGTCTCCGGGAAGAAGTATGGTGTTGATGCGGCTCAGACAAAAGCTTTCCGAATCATCGCCGACCACATGAAGGCATCGGTCTTTTTGATCGCGGATGGCGTGCTTCCCTCGAATACCGATCAGGGATACTACGTGCGTCGCCTGTTGCGACGAGCGGTGCGGTTCAGTGATTCACTCGGTGTCACGAAAAGTGTTCTCTCCGGCCTCGTCGAAGTGGTTGTTTCAATGTATCAGGAGGCGTATCCAGAACTTGTGGCGAAGACTGAGTCCGTCAGGAAAGAAATCGAAGCTGAGGAAGAACGCTTTAGAAAGACTCTTAAAGACGGTCTGAAAGTATTTGACGAGTTTATAAGAATAAAGTCTGGGATCGTCAGTACGCAAGAACAAAAGAATGAATTTTTCAAGCAGCCGTATAATAATGTTCTGACTTCGGAACAAGTGTTTAAATTAATTACTACTTACGGTTTCCCTAAGGAGTTAATTAAGGAAGAAGTGAGTTTAAGAAAAATCACAGTCGATAGTTGGGATGAAGTAGATGGTCTACTCGAAGCACACAGAGCACTTTCCCGTGCAGGCGCTGCACAAAAGTTCAAAAGCGGTCTTGCTGATGCCGATGAGATGTCGGTGAAGTATCACACTGCGACGCACTTGCTTCATCAGGCACTGCGCGACGTGCTTGGTACGCATGTACAGCAGAAGGGTAGCAACATCACTGCAGAGCGACTGCGTTTCGATTTTGCTCATGGCACCAAGATGACCGACGACGAAAAGAAGCGTGTCGAGGCGATTATCAATGAGAAGATCTCAGCAGCACTCCCGATGCAAGTGATCGAGCTTCCGAAAGCTGAAGCTGAGAAGTTGGGCGCCCTGCATTTCTTTGGTGACAAATATGGTGACAAGGTGACCGTCTACTTTATCGGCGGGCAGGGCTCCGGTATTGATGCTGTGCAGACCGCCTACTCAAAAGAATTCTGCGGTGGCCCTCACGTGAAAAATACCAAGGAGCTCGCCGGGCCGGCAGGCGCGTGGAGGTTTAAGATCGCCAAAGAAGAAGCCGTGTCTGCCGGCGTGCGACGGATCAAGGCCGTGTTGGCTTAGTGACAACTGGACGATTTGATTCGTGATACAATATTGGCATGAGTCTGCTGTCTTTTGGTACGCATTCGAGGAAGGAAAAAGAACCGGTCGTCCTGATCCATATCGAGGGCGAGAGAGTCTCCGGTGCATTGGCACTGCGAGATTGCGGCGACATGCATTCACCGTCGGGTCTGTGTCATGCTCCAAAGATCCTCTTTTCTTGCGACGAGACTTTTCCCTTACATCGTCCGAATGAGGATATGAATGAGGCAATCGTACTGGTGTTGAAAAAGGTGATAGAGCGGATCGAAAAAGAAGGCCTCCCTCACCTCACTTTTACAAAGATAGGCTCATTGAGAGCAGATGCCGTGCTCTCGGTCCACTGCACCTTCGCCTCGCCATGGTTTCTGTCGCAGACAAAGATCATCCGTGAAGTGAAAGATACCCCGGAGCCTTTTTCGGAGAAGTCGCTCGATGAATTGGTGCTGCGTGAAGCACATACGTTCTGCGACGCCTTTGCGACGAGCGAATTCGGTGAACGCTTTCATGAGGAGCTTGAGCTTGTCGAGAAGCATATTGTCGGAATTTCCTTAAACGGCTACGAGACCGCTCAGCCAAAAGGGAAGAAGTACAAAGAAATGGACGTTGCTCTGTATTTCAGTATTGTTGGTAGTGAGCTATTGAAACAAGTGCGAGCACAGGTGCAGGGGGTATTTCGCCGAGCAGTGATTGATTTCCATACGTTTCCGCTCGTCACTGTTTCAGTGGTGCGCAATGTGCCATCCATCCCGCAGCATTTTTTGTTGGTGGATGTTGATGGTGAGGTGTCGGATTTTACTATTGTGAAGAAGGGTGTGGCGATGCAGACGATCACCGTGCCGATGGGAGCGGAGCATTTTCTCCGTGCTCTGAAAAAAGGCGCGGGTATTTCTCCAGAGACGGCCCTTTCGGTTCTTTCTCTACACGGCCTTGATGCTTTGTCGGATGAAACAAAGGCGAAAGTCGCTCCGCTTCTTAAAAAAGCTTCGAGCGAGTGGCAAAGCTCGGTCTCGGAGTCTATCGGCCTGTTGTCTGAAGAGTGTTTTGTGCCAGGCACGATGATTGTTGTCGCTGAAGACCGACTACAATCCTTTTTTGCGGAACTCGTCTCTGATCATTCGCTCGGTCACGGTGCCTCAGACGGTACGCCATTCTCGGTGATCTCTCTTGATCGGGCTTTTCTCAAGAAACACTACGAAGTGGATGCGCCAGAAGTACACGCGGTGAACTTGCTCATTAGCGCACTATTTATTTCAAAGATCGGATAAGGTGACCTGAGGTTTAATACCCTTTATCAACAGTTTTTCACGGGTACAACGCGTGAAAATTTGCTATACTACCGATATGTCGAGGCCTATTATCAATGATGTGCGACCTTCAGAACGACGAAGTATTCGGATTATCCCTGCTTCACTCCGCTCACCGTCTGCGCGCGGAGGTGGAAACGATACTGGCCATGATTCGCATGCAAAAATCCGTCGCAGTATTCTTTGGGCACTGGTCGTCGTCTGTATCGGCGTGCTTTTCTATGTTGTCTCCACGTTTTTTATTGGTGCCACTATCACCGTCCTTCCACTTAGTCAGAAAGTGGCGGTAAATACCACGCTGTTGGCCAGCAAGACTGCTTCAGTGAAGGGTTCCGATCTGCAATATCAGCTTGTCACACTCTCAGATCAACTCCAAAAAGAAGTGCTTGCACAGGGTACGCGCATGGAGGAGAAAAAAGCATCGGGTCAGATAGTGATCTACAATAATGACAGTGCATCCACCCAGCGCCTCATTCGTAATACCCGTTTCCAAACACCAGAAGGATTGATCTACCGAATCTCTGAGCCGGTCACTGTTCCAGGAAAGAAGGGAACAGTGCCCGGAAGTATTGAGGTCACGGTCTATGCCGACACTGCAGGTTCCGATTACAACATCGGCCTCACAGACTTTACTATTCCAGGATTTAAAACCAGTCCGACCAAGTATAAAAATATCTACGCGCGTTCAAAAACAGCTATGACCGGAGGTAGCAAGGGGGTAGTTCGGGTGGTGAAGCCTGCCGATGAAAAGGCGGCTCGTGATTCGATGATTGCTGACCTCAAGGCTCGTCTCCTAACATCTGCTGCAGCGCAGACTCCCGCTGGCTATGCTTTCTTCGATCGAGCGACACTGTTTAATGTCGAGCAGCTGCCGAATCAGAACAAAGATACCGATACTGTTATTTTGACGCAGAAGGTAGTGCTTACTGGACTGGTGATGGAACGAAAGGCGCTCGCCATGGCTGTCGCGACGAAGCAATTGAATGGCTACGATGAAAAACCAATTGACCTATCGACGCTTGAAGGTCTTGAAATCGTCCCGCAGAACATGTCGATAGGGGTCTTCGATCGTGACCCGGTGAAATTGGCGGTTTCTGGCACGGCGAGCTTCGTGTGGCTCTATAATGCTGCTAACATCTCAGCCGCTCTGGTATCTCAGAAAACGGCTCAGTTCAAGGAAATCATGGCGAATTTCAGCGAAGTCACCCCGATGAAGGCGGTAGTTCGACCATTCTGGCGGAGCACGTTCCCAGATGACGTCGCCCGTATTACCGTCGTAGAACCAGAGCTGTAGCGCCAATCCACAGCCAGACACTTGACTTTTGTGGCCTATTTTTGTTATGATGCTATTCACTGTTTTTACAGGATTTATATATGGAGAAAAAACCAGATACAGGCGTTTTAGGAGTCGTCACCGAGGCGCTTCCGAATACCTTGTTTAAGGTGAGACTCGATGGCCAAGAGACGGAAATGATGGCCTATCTCGCGGGCAAGATGAGAATGAATCACATTCGAGTCCTGATCGGAGACAAGGTGAAAGTGGAGGTTGATCCGTACGGCGGCAAAGGACGAATTACTAAACGATTGTAAACACCAATGAGAGTAAAAGCTTCAGTAAAAAAAGTGTGTGCTCAATGCAAGACCGTCCGACGAAAGGGCTATGTGTACGTGGTGTGCTCGTCTAACCCTCGTCACAAGCAGCGCCAAGGTTAATTATTCATCATCCTTACTGTATATCCAATGCGTATCTCAGGTATCACCATTCCAGACGACAAGCGAATCGAGATTGCTCTCACGGCAGTCTTCGGCATTGGCCGTCCACTCGCTCACACTATTTTGACCCGAGCGAATGTTGATTTTGCCAAGAAGGCGAAAGACCTTACTGTAGACGAAGAGAATGAGATCCGCAAGATGATCGAGGATTACAAGATCGAAGGAGACCTCAAGCGAGAGGTCGCGGGCAACGTAAAGCGCTTGAAGGACATCAAGGCGTACCGAGGCATCCGACACCTCCGCCGACTCCCAGTGCACGGCCAGCGCACCAAGACCAACTCTCGAACTGTTCGAGGCAACGTTCGCAAGACCATGGGTTCCGGACGAAAGGCCGTTGAGAAGAAGTAATCCTAAAGAAATAACCGACATACATTTATATGGCAACCCCAAAGAACACAGAAGTAAAGAAGACCGACAAGGCCGCCGCTCCAGCGGAGAAGGTAGTCGCGGCGGCACCTTCAAAGGCCTCGAAGCTCAAGCTCGACAGCGGCATTTTGTACGTGCAGTCTACCTACAACAACACCAAAGTGGTGTTTGCTGATCCAAAGGGTAACGCCGTATTTTGGTCATCAGCGGGATCTCTCGGTTTCAAGGGTGCAAAGAAGGGCACTCCTTTTGCTGCAGCAAAAGTGGGCGAGACCTTGGCTGCAAAGGCAGCTCTCCTTGGTCTCAAGGAAGTGGCAGTCATCGTGAAGGGCGTTGGTTCTGGCCGAGAATCAGCCGTTCGAGGATTTGTATCAAAGGGTTTCACCATCACCTCTATTAAAGACGTGACTCCGGTGCCTCACAACGGTCCGAAGCCAAAGAAACCACGACGCGTTTAATATTAATCATCACGTACTCACATGAAAATTGGTCCAAAGTACAAGATTGCACGACGACTGGGAGCCGCAGTGTTCGACAAAACACAGACGGCTAAATTTGCTGCATCTGTCGCCCGACGAAGTGGTGGCAAGGACGGCAAAAAGAAGCCTCGCCCAAAGAGCGAGTTCGGTACCCAGCTCATCGAGAAGCAGAAGGCCCGATTTACCTACGGCGTGATGGAGAAGCAGTTCCGCAACTACGTCCGAAAGGCGATTGCACAGACCAAGCTCCACCCAGACGAAGCACTCTTCCGGGCGCTCGAAACTCGTCTCGACAATGTCGTGTACCGCCTTGGCTTGGCCAACTCTCGACTCCTCGCGCGACAGATGGTTTCTCACGGCCACATTTTGGTGAACGGCACCCGGGTCACCATCCCTTCGTACACCATCTCTGAGAAGGATGCGATCACCATCCGTGATGGTAGCCAAAAGAAGAAGCTGTTCGAGCAGGCAGCGGAGAAGATGAAGAATGCGCCGGCGGTCAATTGGATCAAGAGCGAGTCGGAGAAGAAACGAGCCGAGATCGTTGGAATGCCGAAGTTTGCAGTTGGCGAGACACAGTTCGATATCGGAGCCATCCTGGAATTCTACAAGCGATAATTATCAATCATTTTATATAACAACAATCACATGACTGATCAGACTATCGTACTTCCATCAAAGCCTCGAATCATCAAAGAAGATGGTTCTGTTGGCATCTACGAAATTGATGGATTGTACCCAGGATACGGACATACTCTCGGCAACTCACTTCGACGCATCATCTTGTCGTCTCTTCCAGGTGCAGCGATCACTTCAGTGAAGATCACTGGCGTTTCTCACGAGTTTTCAACTATCGAAGGAGTGAAAGAGGACGTCATCACTATTCTCTTGAACCTCAAGAAGATTCGCATCCAGCTTTTGAGCGATGAGCCTCAGACCATGACCCTCCGCGTGAAGGGTGTGAAGAATGCGACGGGCGCCGACATCGAGGCTCCGGGCCAGGTGGTCATCGTGAACAAAGATCAGCACATTGCATCTGTCACCGACAAGAACACCACTTTGGAAATTGAGATCACTGCCCAGAAGGGTCTTGGTTACGTCCCAAAGGAAGTTATCCAGAAGGAGCGCGTAGACATAGGTGCTATCGCTCTGGATGCCATTTTCACCCCAATCAAGCGTGCGAACTACGAAGTGGAGAACATGCGAGTCGGCAACCGTACTGATTTCAACCGAATCAAGCTCTTTATTGAGACCGATGGTACCGTCACCCCTCACGAGGCGCTTGAACAGTCTATTGTGACCATGATCGAGCAGCTCAAGGCGATTGTCGGATTCAAGGAAGAGGAGATTGCACCAGCAGAGGAGCGAGCAGCGAAGGCTGACGCTGAGGAGGCCTCAGAGAAGTCTTCAAAGAAGGAGATTGATCCAGAGCTTTTGAAGACCCGCATCGAGACTCTCGACCTTTCACCTCGAACCCTCAATGCGCTCACCAGTGCAAATGTTCGAACCCTCGGCGGCTTGGTTCGCAAGAAGGAGGAGGACATTCTCGATATCGACGGCCTTGGCAGCAAGGGCGTACAGGAGATCAAGAAGTTCTTGAACAAGTACGGCATTTCATTAAAATAATCTGAACGCCGAAAAGACCCAAACAGACACGAGCGTCATTAATCAAACACCATGAGACACCATAATAAAAATCGAGTATTCGGACGAGAAACAGGACAGCGAAGCGCCTTGCTCAAGTCGCTCGCACTCGCATTGGTGAACCATGGCCAGATCATGACTACCGAGGCTAAGGCCAAGGAGATCCGACCCTTCATCGAACCGATGGTGACTCGAGCGAAGACCGACACCGTCTTCAACCGACGATTGGTGATGGCGCGCATCGGTTCCGCTTCAGCGGTGAAGAAGCTTTTCACCGAAATCGGCCCATCGTTTAAGACCCGAAACGGTGGCTACACCCGAGTGATCAAGCTCCCAGCACGAAAGAGCGACTCTGCTCGCATGGCCGTCATCCAGTTTGTAAAATAATCAAGCACCCAACACACTTCCATGAAACACACTCTTGACGCAAAAGACCAGAAGCTCGGACGACTCGCTACCAAGGCGGCCTCTCTCCTCATGGGCAAGAATTTGACTTCGTTTGTCCGCAATGCGGCTCCGACCGATGTTACTGTTGAGATCATCAACGCTTCAAAGGCATCGATCGCTACCAACAAGATGAAGCAGACCACCTATGCTCGATACAGCGGGTTCCCAGGCGGTTTGAAGACTCCAAACATGGTGGACATCGTGGCGAAGAAGGGCTACAGCGAGCTTTTCCGCCTCGCGATCCAGGGCATGATCCCAAACAACCGCCTCCGCCCAGGCATGATGAAGCGTTTGACCATCAGCGAGTAATCGGCTATTGTATATCTCCATGACATCCAACACTTCAACTTCAGACAAAAAGTACACCCAGGGCATCGGCCGACGCAAGACCTCTATTGCGAGCGTCCGCATCACTCCTTCAGCGAAGACCTCTTTCACTTTGAACGAGAAGGATTTGAATACGTATTTCCCGACCGCTGAGCTCCAGCAGATCGCCATGGACGCTTTGGCAAAGTCAGCCGAGAAGTTCAAGGTCACTGCGATGTTGAGCGGCGGCGGTATCCACTCTCAGGCCGAGGCACTCCGACACGGCATTGCACGAGCGTTGATTCAGCACGATATCGCACTCCGTGGTTCTCTCAAGAAGGAAGGCTTTTTGAAGCGAGATCCTCGAGCGAAGGAGCGACGAAAGTTCGGTTTGAAGAAGGCACGAAAGTCTCCGGCTTGGAGCAAGCGATAGTTATAAGCAGGCAAAACAAAAACGCATTCTGAGGGATACGCATAAAAGCTCGCTAGCTTTTCGCTCCGGCTCGGCCCGACGGCCTCCGCAGTTCCCTCAGAATGCTGTTTTGTTTTGCCTACATATTTCGTTCGATTCCTCCACGCCGAAAGACTTCCTTGCGGTGTTTTCTAGAGATCCTTCAGGGCTAATTTACCGCTCGAATAGCCGACCCTTTTTAGGGCTTGCTTCACCTGATTGTCCCAACGCCGACGAAGTTTCTTGTCCATTTGTATAAGTATATATGTATGAGTCTGTCTTATCAATTGCTATACTGTACCTGCCGTGGCTTACTACATATACATCTTGAAATGCGCGGATGGAACGTTGTATACGGGTTCGACGAATGATGTGGAGAGGCGAGTGGTGGCGCACAATGAGTCGAAGACGGGCGCGAAGTACACGAAGTCGCGGCGGCCGGTGGTGTTGGCGTATGCGGAGAAGTGCCGGACGAAAAGTCGTGCACTGAAAAGGGAGTGGGAGATCAAGGGATTGACCCGCGTACAGAAATTGGCGATAATACAGCCCTATGGACGACACTAAAAATATGAAAAACGATCAGGATGATGTAACTTTTGAGCCGACGGCTGCTGGCAAGGCAGACGCAAATTCTGGCGATACAGATGATGTAGTGGACACCAACGAAGAAGGCATCGAGAAGGGCTCCCAGGCCAAGCTGAAAGACTTGCGCGACAAGCTCAAGAAGTGTGAAGCCGAGAAGCTCGACTATCTCACTGGCTGGCAGCGCACCAAGGCCGACATGGTAAATGCGCGCAAGCGCGACGAGGAGCGCCAGAAGGAGCTCGTGAAGTACGCGAACGAGGAGCTCATCCTCGACATCTTGCCAGTGCTCGACAGCTTCGACATGGCTCGTGCCAACAAAGAGGCTTGGGAAAAGGTGGACAAGAATTGGCGCATGGGCGTCGAGCATATTCAGGCGCAGATCCTAGGTATCTTGCAGAAAAACGGCCTCTCCGAACTCAACCCCCTCGGCGCCGACTACAGCCCGCTCGAGCAGGAGGCGATAGAGATGGTGGAGGTAGACGAAAAATCACAGGATGGCAAAGTTGTCGCTGTCATCAACAAAGGATACAAGCTCGGCGACCGCGTGGTCCGTCCGCCGAAGGTGAAGGTGGGGGAGGTGAAGAAGTAATCTCTTGTCACAAAGGTGTAGTTCGTAGTGCGAGGGGTGGGGTGTCCGTCAGTGTTTTTGAGTAGGTGCGGATTTTTCATACTTTCTCATACTTTGTATGAAAAATCCGAAGGTACTCTTTTCCGCTGCACCACCAACCTTCTGTTCAGTCGAATATGTTGACTCCTCCATATTTCTGGTATAATAGCAGTCCGATGTTGACCCTCGCTCCACAGCAAAATATCATCGAAAAAGTCCTGAAAACACGGGCTGGCGGCTTTGTTCGTGCCCGATTTTTGGTGGTGGAGTATCAGGGTCAGGTACGCGTAAAACTCCTTTCTGCCACCCCGATCGAGGCAGCTGAAGCCTTTGCCTTTGGTGATGTTGTTTCCGGTGCGTCAAATACAGCTGCTGTCCAAGCACTCCCAGCACCTGTCGAGCTTGCTGTCTTTGAATTTGTAAAATCTCTCCAGCTCGAGTCTGTCGTCTATCCACATCTCGCCATCAAGGCGATCCTCAAAAGCCAACCGACCCGCGCGCCGTCCTTTGCGTTTTAAGCTGAATTCGATTTCACACCCCGTTCATTCGGATTTTAGAAATCCTTTATCACGTTTTTAACGCAAATTAACCCATGTCAAAAATCATCGGTATCGACCTCGGTACCACCAACTCAGCAGTCGCGGTGATGGAAGCGGGCAGCCCGAAGATCCTCGAAAATGCCGAGGGTGCGCGCACCACTCCATCTATTGTCGCTCAATCAAAGACCGGCGACCGACTCGTCGGCCTCCTTGCGCGGCGACAAGCTGTCACCAACCCAAAGAACACCGTCTTCCAGATCAAGCGCTTCATCGGACACACATTTGACGAAGACGCGGTGCAAAAAGACAAGGCATCGGTGCCTTTTGAAGTGCAGAAGTCTGCGAACGGTGGTGTGGAAGTGAAAATGGCCGACAAATGGCTCCGACCGGAGGAGATCTCGGCCATGATCCTCACCAAACTCAAGACCGACGCGGAAGCGCGACTCGGCGAGAAGGTGACTCAGGCCGTCATCACCGTCCCGGCATACTTCAACGACGCACAGCGACAGGCCACCAAGGACGCAGGCAAGATCGCCGGCCTCGAAGTGATGCGTATCATCAACGAGCCGACCGCAGCCGCCCTCGCATACGGCTTCAACAAAAAGAAGGATGAAAAGATCGTCGTCTTCGACTTCGGAGGCGGTACCTTCGACATCTCCGTGCTCGAAGTGGGCGCCGACCTCGTGGAGGTGAAGTCCACCGACGGTGACGCGCACTTGGGCGGAAAAGACATCGACCAGAAGATCATCAAATGGCTCGCGGATGATTTCAAGAAGGAAAACGGTATCGACCTCATGAGGGATCCCTTGGCAGTGCAGCGACTCGACGAGGCCGCAGAAAAGGCCAAGATCGAGCTCTCCACCGCGGTGCAGACCGAGATCAACATTCCGTTCATCTCATCTGGCAGTGACGGCCCGAAGCACCTCGTGAAGACTATGACCCGATCAACGCTCGAGGTTCTCACTCGAGAATTCATCGATCGAGCAATGATGATCACCAAGCGTGCGATGGAAGCATCGCCGTTCAAGGTGGCCGATATCAACGAAGTGGTGATGGTGGGTGGGCAGACTCGTATGCCAGCCATGCTCGCAGCGGTGAAGGCCTTCTTCGGAAAGGAGCTCCACATGGGAGTGAACCCAGACGAAGTCGTGGCGATCGGTGCCGCTATTCAGGGCGGTATTCTCGCCGGCGACGTGAAGGACGTGCTCTTGCTCGACGTGATCCCACTTTCATTCGGCATTGAAACTATGGGTGGCGTCGCGACGAAGCTCATCGAGAAGAACACTACTATCCCGACACAGAAGTCTCAGGTGTTCTCGACCGCGGCGGACAATCAAACCTCTGTGGAAATCCACATCACTCAGGGCGAGCGTGCTATGGCGGCGGACAACAAGTCGCTCGGCAAGTTCACTCTCGACGGTATTCCACCGGCTCCTCGCGGTATGCCGCAGGTGGAGGTGTCTTTTGACATCGATGCCAATGGTATCTTGAATGTGACTGCCAAGGACAAGACCACCGGCAAGTCGAACTCGATCAAGATTACCGCAAGCTCCGGCCTGAGCAAGGAAGAGGTCGCGAAGATGCAGAAGGATGCGGAAATGCACAGTGCTGACGACCAGAAGAAGCGTGAGGCAGTCGAGGCAAAAAATGTCGCCGAGCAGATGATCTACACCAGCGAGAAGG
Source organism: Patescibacteria group bacterium (assembly GCA_038065315.1). Lineage (NCBI taxonomy): Bacteria > Patescibacteria group bacterium. Next base: position 173,709 of record JBBTRF010000001.1, on the reverse strand, counting down.
CGCTCAAGGATGCGGGCGATAAAGTGCCTGCTGATGTCCGCAAGGGTGTCGAGGACAAGACCGCTGACCTCAAGCAGGTGAAAGATGGTGCTGATCTTGCGAAGATCAGGAGCGCAACCGAAGCTCTCTCGACCGAGCTCTCCAAAGTTGGCGAGGCGATGAGCAAGGCTGGTGCGGGCGCGGCAGGCGCCGGAGCAAACGGCGAGGCCTCAAGGGCCGACACTGCGCAGGGCGACAAGAAAGATGCTGACGGCCCAGTCCGCGATGCGGAGTTCAAGGAAGGCGGTAAAGATGGGGAGAAGAAATAGCTGAAGCAGCCGGGGTGGCGCAGCGAAAAAGAGTAGTATCGGATTTTTCATACGAAAGTATGAGAAAAGTATGATAAATCCGCACCTACTCAAAAATGGCCGCAGACACCTCTCCACTAGGCTCCTGAAAATCAGAAAATAAAAAAACCCCCCTCTTCCTACTCTCCATGACCTAGTACAAAGACTGAGTCGTGGAGATAATGGAGGAGGGGAGTGAGGTAGATAACGCGATCAGGTCTTAGGTGCGGCGTCCGTTCGCCTTATGGTAAAAAGAGCCTTCGTGATTCCGAGGATGATTATCGGGGTGCCAAACAGCACGATGAATTGCATCTCATGCTTGAGCCCCAACAGGTCTTCGGCAGGCGTGCTGATTGTGTAAACGAGCAGAATCAGCAGGCAGAACAGGAACCAAGCGCCAAAGGTTATCGCAAAATACCTCGGCTCGAGATATGCGCTCAGCATGATTGCAATTGAGACGAGGCACTGGATGGCGAAAAGTCTCCGGTCTTTCAAGATGACGATCATGATTAACGATGCTAGGTGTATTGTTCGGGACACCACGGCTTCCTTTCTGAAGCCAACCCTCTAAAACAACTGACTGAATAGAATAGTTACACACCGTATGGTATAGTGTCAAGGTTCAAAAAATCTAAAATGTCAAAAGACTATTACAAAACACTCGGAGTCGAAAAGAGTGCCTCGAAAGACGAGATCAAGCAGGCGTTCCGTAAGCTCGCGCATGAACATCACCCAGACAAGAAGGGTGGCAACGAGGCGCGCTTCAAAGAAGCAAATGAGGCGTATTCGACCTTGTCGGACGATGCGAAGCGTGCACAATACGACCGATTTGGTTCGTCGGGCCCAGGTTTTGGTGGAGGCTCCGGCGGAGGAGGTAATCCCTTCAGTGGCCAAGCCGGTGGTTTCGATGGCTTTGATTTTTCGCAATTCACCCAAGGCTTCGGTGGCTCGCAGAACATCGAATTCGACATTGGCGATATCTTTGGCGATATTTTCGGCACTGGCGGTTCAAGCGGGCGCGGGGCAGGAGGCGCACGAGGTGGCCGCGGTCGCAGTCAGAAGGGCCGCGATATGTCGATCGATATCGAAATTCCGTTCAAGGATGCTGTCTTCGGCTCTATTCGTGAGCTACGTTTTAGTCGCACTGCGGCATGCGACCATTGCAATGGCACAGGGGGCGAGCCGGGAACAAAAATCGAGACCTGTGACACCTGCAAAGGACGCGGCAAGGTACAAGAGGTGCGCCGCACCTTCCTCGGCAATGTGAGTACCACAGCCACTTGCCCAACCTGTGCTGGGAAAGGTACGATACCAAAGGAAAAATGCAAGATCTGCCGCGGTGCAGGCGTGTACGACAGGCAGGAGAATCTCGAGGTAGTCATTCCGGCTGGCATCAACGACGGCGAGATGCTCCGCATGGCCGGCAAGGGCGAAACACTGGCTGGCGGCGGCACCGGCTCTTCTGGCGATCTCTACGTGAAGATCCACGTCGTGCCGCACCCGCTTTTTGAGCGCGATGGCGCCGACTTACATGCCTCGCTCGGTATTAAGCTTTCCGAAGCACTTCTCGGTGCAGTGAAAACATTTACCACGCTCGATGGCGATATCCAACTCAGCATCCCGGCCGGTATCACTCACAGCGAACAACTTCGTGTAAAGGGGCGCGGCGTGCCGATCGGCGGGAGCAAAAACCGCCGCGGTGATCTTTTTGTGAAGATCTCCATCGAAATGCCGAAACACCTCTCGAAGGCGGCCAAGAAAGCGATCGAAGAATTGAAAAAAGAGGGGATGTAGAGCACACTATCCACAGTCTCGGCCGTTGCTGTGCTGTATAATTCACTGTATGCGACTATGGAAACTCTGTGGCGTTGGTGGGATTTTTCTTTTTATTGGCGTAATTTTTTTCGGGTCGTCTCTATTTGCGCAAAGTCCAACGCCTGCAAACACTACTCTTGTTGATGTGTATGTAAAAGTAGCGGGCGCCGCCTTTACCGATCCTTCCGTCTTTGGTGGAGATGGTAGTGTTGGTAATCCATACGGCGCGCCGATGGGAAGCATTGATTATGTCATGTCCAACATATTGGGCGTGAATAGTGCAAATTATGCCCTTAAGGACAAGCCGTCAGATACAAAATTGGTAATACATTTGAAAAATGGCACGTACCTTACGGCTGGTTTTTCTACCAACAACACCTGTGGCACTTCGAACGGCTGCCTCCCTCAGTGGACTTTGCCAAGCAACGCATCTATCGTGGGAGAATCTCGGGACGGGACGATTATCAAGCTCGATGACGCGAGATTTACTGCAAGCAGCAAAATGAGATTGGCAGATATTTCGGTGATTGTGGGTGATGGATACAAATGGGTTGGTGGCGTGAGGGCGGTTCCAAGTGCGGAGGGTATCAAGAATCTGACCATCGATGCCAATTACTCGACTCTGGTTGAGAAGTTTAACTCGGCTCCGTTCAATAAAGCTGTGCCTGAAAACAGGACGAGGATACACGGTGTTCAGTTGTTCGGAGAAGGAAATTTTGCAGATGGTATTAGATTAAAAAATATTGGCAATTATTATGGAACCGGCGGGACAGAATCTTTTGGAATCTTGCTGCTCCTTTCTGAACATGGCGTCGCTGATCCAAATGTGAGATACAATGCCTCCTGTACTGGAGATACGACCGACGTTCACTGTTCTCGAATTGTCAACTCTGTTTATGAGGAGAGCAACCTACATTCCTCATTGAGGAATAGGCAAGGTCTGTCAACTGTTTTTAACATTACCGGCTCTTGGAATTCTAATGGTACGAACGATGATCCTGCGCACACGTCGCGCAAGGACGTCTTTATGAATCGCTCGGTTATTGCGAACAACACTATTCGCTTTACTGGCGTAAATGGCGAAGATAGCGCTTTCCAAGGATATTCGGTACACCACACATATGGTGGAAAAGTGTTTAATAATATTGGCGAAAATATTGCTGCGGGATATTACTCTGACTGGTGGCAGGATTATAATCTCGAAATATACAATAATCACTTTTTAGGTGTGTCTCGTGGTATAGATATTTTTGTAGATCGATTGCCAAATTTCAAAAAGATTGGCTATAACATTCACAATAATGAGATAACTCTCGTTCCTGTGAATGAAGGTGCACGAGCAGGTATTCGAATTATCCGTAACCTGTTTAATCCGAGCGATTCTTTGTATTACCCGCCAAGTACGTATGCACGAGAATTGAAGAATTTTCGTGTCGCCAATAATGATATTAGGTTTATCTCAAGTCCGATAGGGGAATTTCAAAATTCTGCACTATTGATTACAGAGGTTGAGGGGCTAGAAATTTCTGACAATATTTTTGATAGTCGTTTCAATCAATCAACAAATCTACTACAAGAAAGTTATCGTTATTTTTCTATGCGAAAGGTGATTTTGACTTCTGGTGCTGAATATAAAAATTCCGGGGTATCTGTCACTGGAAACATGGATACTTTGGGGAAAAGTGTAGATTGCCTTTTGAATACAGCGGATGTATTTTTATCAGCAACCACTACTCATCAAAACAAATGTTCCGGTGCCCCAATTCGCACCCTAGTCACTCCGAACGTGACCCCTGTATTGCTCCCTGCGGGTACCATCAATGCGAATCTTTCCATTACAACCAATGATGTGGCGACTTGTAGATATGCCGCAGGAGTCGACACTACTTATTCGGCGATGAACAATAACTTCACAGCGTGGGACACAGGAATGACCCATTCTGCTACCATCACGGGCCTTGTCGATGGCACGAGTCGTTCGTACTCAATTCGCTGTCGCGACACGAACGGAAACGTCAATCTCTCCGATCTAACGGTTACGTTTACCGTTTCGATGCCGTCGACATTCAATGTCTCCAAAACCGACTCCTATAATGTCTCCGTGGTGAAGGGGGAGAGTGTCAATACTCAGATCTTTATCACCAACAACTCGGGTGCGCCGAGCGTGCCGGTGACCTTCACCGCTGCGCCCGGGATGCAGCTACCGGTTGGCATTAGTTACTCATTCTCTCCAACATCCTGTACTCCGAATCCGACCTGCAATGTTTCTCTTGTCATTACCGCTACACCCTCAGCACCGACCGTGACCGGTGTTGGAACACCGCTCGCCTTTGCTCTGTATGACAACGGCAGAGCACTTGGTGCGATCCAGGTGTTGCTCACGGTCAATCCGCCAGCCCCAGTTATTCCGCCGCCAAATCCTACCCCAAACCCAAATACACCACCAAATCCGAACGTTGATGCCAATACTCCGACCTTCGCTAACCCGACTTCACTCTCTGGCTGGGCGTGGTCTTCGACGATCGGCTGGTTGAGCTTCAGTAGCACTAATGAAGCCGCACCAAGTGGTGATTACGGAGTGAATCGCGACATTTATGGGAACCTCACCGGCTATGTCTGGGCATCGAATGTTGGTTGGATCAAATTTGGTGGGCTGAACACAGCGTCAATGCCGAATTCGACTGTCGCGCCAGGTACCACACAGACCAATGCGAAAGTGGACCCTCTCAGTGGCCGCATGACCGGTTGGGCGCGTGTCTGTTCTGGCGCACAGAATCCAAGTACCTGCTCCGACACCGGCGGAGCGACCTATACTGCATCGAACCCGGATCCAAAGGGTGGTTTTAGCGGCTGGATCAGTCTGGGCGGCATTACGGCGGCTGGTCCATATGGAGCGCAGATCATTACAGAGCTCGACGGTAGTCGTCATTATACTGGCTACGCTTGGGGTTCCACAGTACTCGGCTGGATCCACTTCGGTATTCTCGTTCCTTCAGATCCGACACCGCAGCCAAATATCGTAGCGACCTGCGTCGCGCCGACCTCGCCGATGGTTGGCGCAATCGCTACTTGGCGTACAACCAATGTCGCCGGAGGTAACGGAGCATATACCTACACATGGTCTGGTTCTGATGTTGAAGGTCCGAAGGGGAATGCTTCCACAGCATCGAACAAGTATACGACTCCCGGTATTAAATACGGAGACGTGTCGGTTTCTTCCGGCGGCCGAACACTTGTTGTTATCTGTCCAGAGATCAGTGTTGCTCCAGAACCTGATCCACTGCCACCTGACCTAGCTGTTGCAGTCACAGCTAGCCCGGCAACTGCATATGTTAACGAAGCAATCTCATGGGCATCTGTCGTGGATGGTTGTAGCGATGCGAGATACACCCCATGTACCTATGCGTGGTCTGGTGATGGCAGTATCTCGGGCTCCGATACCAACACCAGCACTAGTTATCCTACGGCAGGAACAAAGACCGGCACACTCACCGTCACTTCGGGATCGCGCACCGCATCGGCAAGTGCTACGGTCACGATTTTGCCAATCGGCGGCAGCGGTGGTGCCAATAATATAGTCATCGGCGGTGGCGCCTCGTGTATTGGCGTCTGCGAAACCTCGAGTATTCTTGGTCTGACTTGCGCGGCACCGACACGTGCCGGTAGCGACTGGACATGGACAGCGACTCTGGATGGTACGTTTAAGGGCAACCAACCATACAAGTTTAATTGGATTCGATCTACAGGTACCGACTCCGAGCTCCATTCTCCTATCTCCCAGACGACCAATTCATATACCTGGACAGGTACCCCTCCGACACAAGCAGCACAGCCTGGCCAGTTCGTCACTGTCTCAGTTTCCGATGCTTCGTTGGCAGTGAACAGCTCGCAACTCATCAGCTGTCCAGCCGTGCCTCAGGAAAACACCGATTCAAATGTGAATTTCGGCGCGGCACCAATCGCGACAAATAATTCGGCCGCGCCTTCGGATGCGAGTGCCTATAAATCTTCCGTCACAACACAGAAAGGCCGAGCGGTGGCGATGCGTTACGGTATCTCCGGTGGCAACACAGACGATGTCTACTTCATCACTCAGAGCGGTCCAGCAGGCTCTGGTGTTTCCGGAAACGCACTCTCACAGCAGACCTACAGCTCTATTGTTCCACCGACTATTTTGATCCGCGGTCCGCTCAACACCGAGGGCGTCTACAAGTACACCCTCAAGATCTTCACCAAGGGAGTCAACGTACTCACAGGTTCTCCAAAATCGGTATCTGAAATCACCGTGACCGTTCGTACCAATCCGGACCTCAACGAGTTCTAGAAAAGCTATTACTCGAGTGCCGGCGCTCGATTGAGACATGATATAATATTCAGTGCTGTATGAGAAAACGCTTCTTTTCCGTCATCCCTGTCCTTTTGCAGGCCATCATCTACGTATTCGCCCTTGTCGTATTCAAGTTGTTTTGCCGCATTCGATACGAAGGCGTCGAGCAGCTCCTGGCCTTCCAGAAGGCCCAAAAGGCGGCAGGCAAGACGGTCGCATTGATCTTCGCACCCAACCATTCTAGCGAGTGGGATGGGCCCCTGGTACGCGTCGGTCTGCCATTCTTTTGGCGGTTCTCACCGATGTACTACGTGTCACAAAAGAAGGATTTCTATGATGCCTCCGGCTGGCGGCGGTATTTGTACGGCGGCATTTTGTTCAACCTTGCAGGAGCGTATCCAGTGTATTCAGGTCATCACGATTACGCGTATTCGCTACAAAACTTCATCGCACTGGCCCAGCGTGGCCGTTGCGTCTGTATTTTCCCTGAGGGCATCCGCACTGCCAATGGCAAGATTGGCCCAGCACGCGGTGGCGTCGCCTTCTTGTCCCACGCCGCTCAAGCGCCAGTCGTACCAGTGGCGATGAAAGGCTTGGTCAATCTCACTGCCGCTGACTTTTTTCTACGTCGTCGCACTGTCGTGATCCGCTACGGCACGCCAATGCTCCCAAAGGAAGTCGTAAGCCCCGTCAGCCCGACTCAGGCACCACAGCTCGGCAAAGGCTCCGTTGGTCCCACTGTCGACGACTTCCACGCAGGAGCGAACAAGGTGATGGGGAGGGTGGGGGAGATGCTGTAATTTGCACTATTACCTAGGCCGACAAGACCGAGCTGCACAATCTGGTCAATACCCTTGAGTAGATACAAGCTATTCAACCATCATGGGCCCTTGACATTTTTATTATAGGTATGTATTATTTTCTCAGTTTTGAAAATACAACCTACGAAAGGACTAACCGTGAATAAAACACAACGACAGTTTGTCTCAATTGTGAGCAAATACTTCGTCGGCTTGCTCAAAAGGAACGGGGTTTTTGTCCGCAACCTGCGAATGGTGGATTCTAGTCACGTAAATTACGTCTTCACATGCTCTTTTAATGGCAGAGAGGCAATTTTGAAGGCAGGGCTTTTTGGAAGAAGCATGCTATTCGCCTACGAAAAGTTTTTAGCAGCTGGACCGAGCGTTTTTTCTAAGACACTTGACGGTGGCAACATGCCATGCAGCAACGACATCGTCATAGAGGTTCGGTCGCTCAGATTTCTTTGGGATAGAGCGTTTCGGGTCCCAAGAATTCTAGAGTTTGTTGGACCAAATGTTGTCATACTCGAAAAAATCCCGGGGAAGTGCATTGATCCAGGTGCTTTTGACAAGTCGTTCGCTGAAGGATTGGCAAAATGTATTGCTCGCCTCCATCAAACTGAGGCACCGGACAATCTCAAGCCTAGACAGATAAGCGCGACCTCAGACTCACTCATTATTGAGGACTTGAATTTCCAGCAACCAATGATTGCGAGAGGGCTTCATTCGAATATAGTCGAGCTTGTCTCAGCACATTTGACTATGAGGAATCTCCTGCACGGTGACTGTAAGGACGGTAACATTATCCGCGACGGCCAGTCGGTTTGTCTTCTTGATCCGAAGCTGTGCGTAGGTATTCCACATGTAGACTTAGGTAAGTTCATGTTGAGGCTACTCCTGTCAGCTAATCGGAACGGGCTACAAAAGCTGACAGAGGGTCTTGTCGCATTTGCTGATCAGTATTCGCAAATAGTGGGTTTAAGATCAGTAGAGCTTCAAAAAACTTCGGTGGCTCTAGGACTCATCGAGCTTGAGCATCTACTGTCGGGGCCACCGAGAGCAAACATTGAAATACTCGGCCCCGAGATGCCAATGCTCTACCGTCAGAAAAACATCATACAGCAAATCTCTCATCGCATCTTAAGAGAGGGTAGGGCGTTGACTGTTTCCCAACTCGCTTCCTCATTAGCGAATCGATTTTAATCTATCGTCCAACCATACGCGCCCTAGTAGTTTGGGCGCGTATTTTAAATAACACGAATTCTCTTGAGGTGTCTTTTCTGGGACTGCTTTTGTTCGGTCCTACCATGAAAACTTTTTTTATTATCGAAGATATATAGGTACCCAGGACGCCATACTAGGGCACGGATGTTGGCATGCCTTCCAAGAACTTCACCGATTTTATTAGCGACTAGGGAAACATCCAGTGCATTCAAGGTGGGATCATCCTTAACGTGCCAATCCTTACCATATTGTCCTAAATCTCTGTACGAGAAAAATTCAAACCCTCTTCTTCGGTCATAACTCAAGATTGGATTCACAGAAATAATTTTTCTGTCCATTGAGACTGGATACATCTTTCTCATCAACATCAATTCATTCGCACTAAAGCACTTGACGAAGTCACTCATTCTATAAATAAGCGTCTGCCCTCCATTTTCATCCACTGGACAAACCTTGCACAGCAGGGCAATAAAGTTTGGTTGTACAGTCTGATTAGCAAAGGCTCTTTCAACATGCATTCTTAGCCCGTCGATGGAGAAGGGCTCGTTTTCCATCGAGATATTCGAATCAATGTCGGTTCTGACATTTAAAATAAAGAGGTCTTCAACATATGCAGCGTCCACGTTCGACTCTTTGAGTGGTGTGCCGATTTTGCACATTAGTTCCAGAAAACTTTTATTGGAAAAGCTTTCACCGACATTCAGCAGGACAACCCCGTCCCTTTCCAAGACCGAGACAAGGTCGTCTTTTGGTTCTAGGGGTAGCATTTTTAGAGATGGAAAAACATGGTTGTATCTCATATGAGTTTCAGTATCGTTGAATCAATTCTTTCACCAACTTCTAACACCAAATCCGCTTTGTTCTTAAGCTCAGGAATTGCATCACTAGCGGCAATTTTAAATACATCTAGCATAAAGGCAGGTAGATCATTAACTCCGTCACCAATCACAGCCGCTTCTTTTTCGGTCCATCCGCCTCTGTCTAGTACTTTTTTTATCGCGCAAGCCTTATTACTCGTTCGGTTGTGAATCATTAAACTTCTACTATTACGACGACTAGCGAATGAGTACATTTCTAGGTCGAAGTGATCTGCAAGGTCCTTGATGGTGGTCACCAGTGACTCCTGGATATCTCGAACATACACCTGGTACACTCCCTCATGATCCAGAGTTTTATTCCAAAACTTAAAGAGTGATGAGTCTTTCGAAAGTAAATTGTGTTCAGAGAAAAGTCCGGTTGCTTTATTCAGGTATGTATTTTGAGTGATAGCTGTCAGTTTTTCGAGTAGACCACCAACAATCTCCGCACTCATAATATTAGAGTGCAGTATATCTCCAGTGAAAGGATTCAATACTAAGGCTCCGTCGTGAAGAATGAAATAACCATCGAGCAAACGGGGCTTATTGGCCAATAGGTCATATATAAAATATAGCCCTTTTCCTGTTGAAATAACTGGCACGGCACCCGCCTTTTTCAGTGAATCAATAAGCTCGTCAGGCTTTTCAGTCAATTCGTTTGTTGCCTGGTTTGTAAGTGTTCCGTCAAAATCTATGAACACAACCTTGATGTCCCTTTTCATTCTTTAGTATTCTCTCTAATAATTTTTGATAAACGCTCGAGAGCTTCTTCTTGGTCACCCTTCTGCTCTAGAAGGGTGACTCTGAATAAGGTATCAGACGTATCACCGAGGCACTTGCCTGGAAGTACGGATACATTGTACCCTCGAATTGCCCTCAAGAAAAGCTCGTGACACGAGCAGGAAATATCGGGTTTAAATAGTATATTGATACCCCCAAAGTCAAAAATTTGCTCGAATAAATTCGAATTTTTTCTGTACCAGTCACGAACGGCCTGCAGGTTTTCGGAAAAGTGTCTTTCGTTCAATTCGACCACCGATTTATAATCACTAAACAATGCCGCAATCTCATCCTCAGAAAGAGAGTACTTTCTCGAAAGCTCCCTAAATTCATTTTCTGCATCGCCCCCCGATTTAAGTATGTATTCAAAAAGATACAGAAACTCACTTAGAAGGAATAATAAACTAGATGGTCCACCATAGTTCGTCGACGCGGATTCATAGAAATTTTCCATGAAAACTTTATCGGCTAGGATGAAGCCGAATTTCATTCCAGGAACCCCGTATTTCTTTGAAACACTCACGATTCTTACTACATTTTCCTGGTTAATTTCCCTCGGATAATTTGTTTCTGTAAAAGCAAGGCCTTCGTCAATGATCAAAAATAGATTGAACTCCTTGGAAATCTGCAAAATTTCTTTCCAGTATCTTTCTGAAAAGATTCTACCTTCCACACCAATGAAATTCGTGAGAAATAGAATCTTTACTCGATTGTCCAGAACAGATTTTCTTATTTCCGCAATTATGTCATTCTCCTCTCCTAATGAGGAAATGAAAACAGTGTCCGGGAAATGATTGTGAATTGACCTCAGGATCGGTGGGTAGTATGGAGTTAGTGTGAGTACTTTTGCTCCAACTAATTGTCTAGACAGTTGTTGAAAGACGATTCCGATCGTGACGCTGTTGCCAAGAGTCAGAGCGATCTGATCTTCCGAGTAATTACAATGCGAGGACAGGAGCTTTCGTAGGGCAGATACTGCATAGCGATGTCCAAGCGAGTCAGAATAGCCCGTCCAGTGTTTTTCTAGCGATATGTCGATGCATGTTTTAAAGAACTTCGGAAATCGTATGGAATTTTCATTCCAAGAACCACGACTGAGAATTAAATTGACTTCACTCTTGAATGTGCCGTAAAGTTCTTTTTTGAAGAACTGATTAAAGTACTTTTTCGCGCTAGTAACTGAATCCTGAGAGGTGTCGGACATTGTTTTTTGACGTTTAAAAACCTTTTAGTCGCTGTTGCATATCAACAGATACAGCAAACGACCGACAAAATATACAAGACTGTGCGACTTCTGTCAACTTGCCCCCTGTCGGGTTTCGTAAGAAAACCCTAGAAGACAGTTTGTGCTAAAATACAGGCACCCCTAACTGTCATGCTCAGCCAAGAAGCAATCCGACGGTAACCTTGCGGATAATTGGAATCTCACGCCCCAGGGCGTATACTTATACTCGCAATGGGCTCTAGATCTGTTTCCGATAAAATTCACGACTTCCTATATTGGTGCATTCGAAAGTCTGTCGGATTCGTTGTCAAAGCTATATGGATAAAAAAGGTGGTCGGAATTGATAATATACCGAAAGCTGGCCCAGTGATTGTTGCTTTTAATCACCAGAGTTATTTCGACTTCCTTTGTTTCGTGAGCGTTTCAAATAGAAACGTACACTTTCTTTCGGCTGAAAAGTTTTTCGATCATTTATTCTGGTCGCCAATCATGAAGATTACTCGCCAGATTCGAGTGGACAGAAAAGTGCACGATAAGAGAGTCCTGCATAATCGCATATTTGAGCATCTTCGTGAGGCAAAAATGATTGGTATTTTCCCAGAAGGTACCCGGTCACCGGACAAGGAAAACATGCTCCCTGCCTTCACTGGCGTCGCACGCTATGCTGTTCGTGGTCACGTTCCCGTAGTGCCAATAGGCATTAGAGGAGCTCACGAAGTCATGTCGAGAAAAGATACCTTTCCTAAATTTTGCAAGACAGTTGAAATGCACGTAGGAAAACCAATTTCCTTTGAGAACTACTCTCACACCAAGCTTGGTCGAAGGGCATTTAGAGTTCTAACAAATCAGATCATGTTAGAGATAGCCGAGTTGTCCACAAAAAAATATCGGCATTTACAACACAATGACTAATGAACCAAAAGTTGTTTTTTTTGACGTTGACGAGACGTTATTGAAGGGGCAGAGCCAGCAAGCCTTACTCCATTTTCTTTTTCTCAAGAATAAAATCCCACTATCGTTCTTTCTAAAAATCTGTGCATGGTTCTTTCTTTATGGGCTTGGGTTGGTGAAAAGTACTGAAAAGATCCGCATGGTGGCAGTTTCTTTTCTAAAAAATTGGCCGATCGCCACGTTTCAGAGTGAACTCAAGATTTTTTTCGATGCTAACTTAAAAGATCGGATATACGAGGGAGCACTTGAAAAAATTCGCCAGCATTTACAGAATAATGATTCGGTGGTGCTTCTTTCAAGCGCTATCGAGCCACTCGTTGCAATCATTGCCGAGGAAATAGGTGTGCACGATGCTTTGGGAAGCCGCCTAGAGACACGAAATTTTGCCTATACCGGCAATTTTGCCGATGAGCCATTGTACGGAAAAAATAAATTACAAGCGGCACAGAAATATCTTGCGGTAAACAACCTCCTTAATAAAAAAGTTGTGGCGTATGCCGACCACCTCACAGATACGGACCTGCTAGACTTTGCGGACTTTCGTTTTGTGGTAAATCCAAAGAAAAAAATGCGCTCACTGGCTTTGAGGGAGGGTTGGGAGGTGTTACAATTCAAGAAACATTAACTCTTCTTCGTATGAACCTCTTTGGAATTACCAGTTTAATGATTTTCTTCAGCAGTATAGGTCTTGCTCTATCTCTGTATTCAGGAAATACCAAATCCCGAGTAAACCAGGCATGGCTCATTGCCTCTATCGCTATCGCTTTGTGGGGCCTCTCCCTCTATGGTGTCACTTCGAGTCTCACTGAAAACGTTGCATTTCGGTGGCAGTATCTTCTCGATGTCTCCGCAATTTTTATTCCTGTTCTGTATTTCAACTTCATCTCGATACTTACGGGAGAAAAAAATAGGCGGATGCGTCAGATTTCTTGGGGCTTAGCAACTTGTCTTGCCATCTTTAGCTTTAGTCCACTTTTTAAGACGGGGGTGATATCAAGATATGGAACATTCTGGATAAACCCCGGACAATACTACGATGTCTTTCCTATTTTCTTCAGCATGTATACCGTCCTGGCACTTTTTGTCCTCATACGATCTTATCGACGAAGCAATGATCACTTGTTTAGGGCACAGATACGCAACACTCTGATTGCCGGCATGATCGGTTTTGGTGGAGGGATTACCAACTTTTTCCCACAACTATTTAATGTGTATCCTTTCGGTAATTACTTCGTGTTGCTCTACACGCTTTTCATGAGTTACGGGGTCTTAAAGTACAAACTAATGAGCGCAAAGATTATCTCAGCCCAGCTCTTTTCCGGTGCGCTTGTTCTCGTCTTTCTTTTCAACCTTCTTCAGCCCAGTGGACTAAGTGACTGGATCATTAAGTTTCTACTATTTGGCCTCGTCCTCTCTTTCAGTATTTTGCTTGTCAAAGATATGTACAAGGAAGTCGCCACTCGCGAGCGCATCGAAAGCTTGGCGAAAGATTTGGCAAAGGCGAATGACCGCCTGAAGGAGCTCGATGGTCTGAAGTCGGAATTTTTGTCGATTGCGTCGCACCAGATTCGCGCGCCGATCACGGCAATTAAGGGGTACGCTTCGCTCATCATGGAAGAAAACTTTGGCAAGGTGTCGCCTGAGCTAAGGAGTGCAGTTGAAGTGATCTTCGAATCGAGCAAGAGTATGGCCATCATGGTGGACGACTTTTTGAATATCTCGCGCATCGAACAAGGTCGAATGAAGTATGATCTCACCGTCACCGACCTCAGCGCGCTGGCGACCCAGGTGGTGGATGAGCTCAAACCGACCGTGGAGAAGAAGGGTTTGACCATTTCGCTCACTTTCGACAAAAAGGCCAATTATGATGCCCGCATCGACGCCGGCAAGATCAAGCAGGCGGTGACCAATCTCGTGGATAACGCCGTAAAATACACACCAAAAGGCTCTATAAGCGTCAATTTGGCCCGTAGCGGTGGCAAGATCGACTTAGCGGTCAAAGACACAGGTATGGGTATTTCCGCCGAAAATATCCCGAAATTGTTCCAGAAATTCAGCCGCTCCAAGGACGCCATCACCACTAATGTGGGCGGTACCGGCCTCGGTCTCTATGTCGTGAAGCAAATGGTGGAAGGCCACGAAGGCGGCAAGGTCTGCGTAGAGTCGCCAGGTGAGCACAAGGGTTCGACGTTCCATATTGAGGTCGAGGCGTTTGAGAAGAGCTAGTTTCCGCTCCGCGCGTCTTTTTGGTATACTTATTCCCATGAAGTTTCCTCGTACCAAAAAGCTGCTCTTTGCCAACAACAAAGGGGGTGTGGGCAAGACAACCCTTGCTTTCAATTGCGCGATGTCCTTTGCCAAAGCAGGCTACAAAACGGCTCTTATTGACCTTGATCCGCAGTGCAATCTTTCCCGACTTGCTCTGGGCGACAATCACTATACTGACACGCTGTTCTCATCGACTTTCAAAGATATCTACACCGTTCTAAAAGGGGTCGTGGAAGGAGGTGCTGATATCGATATATCAGTACCGATGATTCCTGTTTCAAATAGCAACCACAATCTGTTTCTTCTGAAGGGGAGTGTAAATTTGTCGCTGTACGAGAACCTTCTTGTCTCAGCTTATGGTCAGGCAGCTTCTGGCCAGCAAAATGGCTACTTCGTGACAAGCGCGATCGATCGTTTTCTGCGAGCACGAGGTTTGAGTGACGAAATCGACATCTTTGTTATTGATACTTCTCCGAGCCTCTCACTTCTCAATCAAGTCATCTTCCTAGGCGGTGACTATTTTGTTGTACCCATGATGCCCGACGCTTTTAGTGTCCAAGGAATAGAAAATCTCGGGACAGTGTATGAGAAATGGAAGCAGAATTGGAAAGTGACAGGCAAAGCTTTGTCGGGTAACACAGAGGGCAAGTTCGTTCTCTCTGGCGACGGTCTTTTTGTGGGGTATATCGTGAATTCGTATAATGTATATGGAAAGCAGCCGATCAAAGACCACCGTCACTGGATTGAGGAAATACCCAAGAAGGTCAAATTTTTTCTCTCAGAAAAGCACGGGAGGAATGGTCTGGTGGAAAAAAGCTGGAAAGATCCGCTAGCCGTAATACAGGATTACGGAAGAATTCCCGCAAAATGCCAGGAGCTCGGAGTGGCGATCTTTGATCTTGATCCAGCCCTCATCGAGGATCGACAGGAAGGGACGAAGCAAAATATCGAGAAATCCAAGGAAGAATTTGCAAATCTCTCGAAGGAATTACTGCAGGTCTTGGCTGCATACTAGCTCATCATATATACTGATACAGATATGTTCCAATTTCACACAAGAAACGCAGGCAACACTGACCGGAAGATCCTCCTCTCCGGCATCAAGCCTACCGGCCGCCCGCACATCGGCAACTATTTTGGTGCGATGAAGCAGTACGTCGAGTTGCAGGATAGTCATGAGTCGTACATTTTCATTGCCGACTTTCACGCTCTCACGAGCGTCCAAAATGCTGCGGAGCTCTCCCAAGCCACCTACGACCTCGTCCTCGACTACCTCGCCATCGGCCTGGATCCGAAGAAGGTGACCTTGTTCAAACAGTCCGACACACCACAGGTGACCGAGCTCGGCTGGATCTTCAACTGTCTCACCACCATGCCGTATCTGATGCGCGCGCACGCTTTCAAGGATGCAGAGGCGAAGAACAAGGAGATCAACGTCGGCCTTTTTGACTATCCAATCCTCATGGCCGCAGATATCCTCATTCAAGACGCTGCCGTGGTGCCGGTGGGACAGGATCAGAAGCAACACGTGGAATACGCCCGCGACACCGCGGAGAAATTCAACCGTATCTTCGGCGATACTTTCAAGTTGCCTGAGCCGCTCATTCTCGACTCCGTGAAGACCGTGCCTGGTATCGACGGCCAGAAGATGAGCAAGAGCTACAACAACCACATCCCACTCTTCTCGACCGATGATGAGCTTCGCAAGCTGGTGATGTCGATCGTCACCGATTCTTCCGGCGGCGTGCCGGCGAATGTCCGCGCGATCCACGAGCTGTTCCGCGACAAAGCGTATCTCGACGCGCTTTACACCGAAAAAGCAGGGAAGTACAAGGACTTGAAAGAGGCGTTGTTGGCGGACCTCATCGCTTTTGTGACCCCTTTGCGCGAGCGACGTGCCGAACTCGCTAAAGATCGCACCCGTGTCCTGAAAATCCTCGCCGAAGGCGGCAAAAAAGCCCGCGCTCGCTCCGAAGCGAAGATGACGGAAGTGCGGAAGAAGACGGGGCTGTTGATTTAAAATGTCTGGGGCAGAAAGGTAGCAGTGCGCATAGCATTTCTCTGCGGCAAGCCGCGGGGCTGGTTGATTAAAACCCATGCAAACACCCAATTCCCAAATCGTCATCTACAAAGATAAAAATGGAAACATCAAGATAGATGTTCGCTTTGATGGCAACACGGTATGGCTGACACAAGACACTATCGCAACCCTCTACGACAAAGGTCGCTCAACAGTAACCGAACATATCAAAAATGTCTTCCAAGAAGGTGAATTGGAGGAAAATTCAGTATGTCGGGAATTCCGACGAACTGGTGCTGATGAAAGAAATCGCAGAGAAAAAGTTTGAGGAACATAAACAAGTGGCGGCAAAACAGGATGTTGATTTTGATGAGGTGGCGTTAAAAGCGATTGAAGGCGCAAAGTTGAGTAGGGGGAAAGTGAAAGGTAGCGATGAATAAAAACGAGAAAGAGGGCATCGGCCCTCTTTGTTCATGAGTCAATTATAGCACATCCGCCTTTAGAAACAACGGTGACAACGCGCCGAATGTTTGACATATTGCAAAAGGTGTAGACAAGTATGTTGACACTCTGTTACACTGGCTAGATGTTCAAAAAATTATTGATGTTGCTGCGGCCGTTTTGGAGCACCTTCGGGGTGCTCATTGTTCTTGTCTTCGCGAGAAAAGCCTTCGAGCTCGTCCAGCCATATTATTGGGGCAAGCTTGTCGACGCTTTCTATCACCCGATAGCGAGCGACATTTGGCGCCTCGTGACCATCATCGGTTTCATGATGTTGGGCGACCTGATCATTGACTTCATCCACACCAACGTGGAGAACCAGAAATTCATCTTCCGCATCAACAAGACCATCGACATGAATACGGTGAAAAAGGCATCGTCGCTCTCCCTTGGTCAGATCACCGGCCAAAACTCTGGCTTCCGACAAAAGGTGGCGACCCAGGGAGCCAATGCATCCGCTCAGATGGCCCAAATATCCATGTACGATATTCTGCCAGGCATCGCGACGATCGTTTTTGCCTTCGGTTTTCTCTTCGTCAGCAATCATCTCCTGGGTGCGATCGTGGGTGTCACCGTACTCATCTCATTGTCAATCTCCATACCGGCAAACATCAAAATGGCTCGGACCATCCGTGAATATCGCAAGATCGACGACGTGGTCGGCCAGCAGTATTCGGAAGTGTTGCGATCATTACCTCTCGTGATGCTCTCCGGACAAGAGACCGAAACCATTTCGCGATTGGCCACGGAATACCACAAAGCCACGGCCTTCGGCGAAAAAATGTGGTTGAAATATCACATGACCATCGGACTATTCAGAGACGTGAGTAGCCGGGTAGGCAACCTTGCCGTCATCGCCACTGGTGCATACCTCGTACTGCAGGGATCGCTCACGGCGGGTGCCCTCATGGCCACCATCGCTTGGGCTCGTATGGTGTTTAATCAATCCGACCAATTGGCCCGCCTCTCCCGTCGACTCATCGTGGTGTCGGTAGATGCGCTCCGCTACTTCGAAATCATCGACCTAAAGCCAAGTATCGTTTCGCCTGAGAATGGCATCATGTTCAATCCACTGAAGGGTGCGGTGACCTTCAGAAACGTCTCCTTTGCGTATCCGGAAGCAAAGACCGAGGTGGATGCACTCCACAATGTGTCTTTTTCGATCGCGCCAGGCGAAGTGGCGGCCATCGTTGGACATTCGGGAGCGGGGAAGTCCACTATCGTGAACCTGCTGTTGCGCGGTTTTGACCCAGTCTCCGGCGAGATCGATATCGACGGCGTCGACTTGAAACAAGTGGATTTGGGTTCGTTCCGTTCCTCGATCGGATACGTCGAACAACAGGTGCGCCTCTGGGATGACACGCTTCGATACAACCTGCTCTTCGGGATCAAGGATCAGAGCAAGGTCACTGAAGCGCGGCTCAAAGAGATCGCCGAGCTGTCGAAGATCAGCTCATTCTTCGACCGTCTCCCCGAAGGCTTCGATACCAAGATCGGCGAAAACGGCGTGAAGCTCTCCGGTGGCGAGCGGCAGCGTGTGGCCATCGCCCGGGCATTGCTCAAAGATCCGAGCCTGCTCATCCTGGACGAAGCGACCAACAGCCTCGACACCATCAACGACGCCCACATCCAGCAGGCAATGCGCGACGCCATGAAAGGGCGCACCGGCATCATTATTGCACACCGCCTTTCTACCATCCGCCATGCGGACAAGATCATCGTAATGGAGAAGGGTCGAGTCGCCGGCATGGGCACTCATGCAGAGCTCATTGTCTCTTGTCCTGAATACAAAAATCTCGTGGAGAAGGAGGGGCAGGTGATCGTGGCGTAAAAGAGCGGTTTCTGCTATGATTTCGCCTATGGAACGAACGTATATCCGCGACCTCGCGGGCAAAAAAGGGCAGGAAGTGAGCATCTCCGGCTGGGTGGACATCCGCCGCGACCAGGGCAAGCTCATTTTCTTTGATTTTCGCGATGTCACCGGCAAAGTGCAAGGCGTCATTCTCCCCGGCGCCAAAGACGCACATGCAGTCGGCAGCGCCCTTCGACCTGAATGGGTGGTGGAGGTCACCGGCAAAGTGAACCCGCGTCCGGAGAAAAATGTGCAAAAGGACAAGCAGAACGGGGATATTGAACTGGAGATTCTTGGTATCAAGGTCCTCAACCAGGCCAACACGCCACCCATCGACGTGCGCGGCGACGGTCACGAGATCGGCGAAGAGGCACGCCTCACGCACCGCTACCTCGACCTGCGTCGTCCGCGCCTGCAGACCAACATCCGCGTTCGCCACGAGGTGAACCTGTTCATCCGTAACTATCTTTCGAAGCAGGGCTTCACCGAGATCGAAACTCCGCTCCTCACCAAGTCGACCCCAGAGGGTTCTCGCGACTACCTCGTGCCATCTCGTCTCGACAAGGGCAAGTTTTATGCGCTTCCGCAGTCGCCCCAGCAGTACAAACAGCTCCTAATGGTGGCCGGCTTTGAGAAATATTTCCAGCTCGCTCGCTGCATGCGCGACGAAGATACCCGCGGCGACCGCCAGCCGGAATTCACCCAGCTCGACATGGAGATGAGCTTTGTGGTCCGTGAAGATGTCATGGCGCTCAACGAGGCCCTGCTCATCGAGCTCGTGAAGACCGTCACTCCGCACAAGAAGATTCAACAAGTGCCATTTCCACGCATGTCATACAAGGAAGCGATGGAAAAGTACGGCAACGACAAGCCGGATATTCGCACCGACAAGAACGATCCAAACCTCCTCGCATTTTGCTGGGTGATTGATTTTCCATTCTTCGAAAAGACCGACGAGAAGACTGCCGACGGCAAGCATGGTTGGACTTTCACCCACAATCCGTTCTCTGCACCAAAGCCGGAGCATTTCGAGTGGTTGATGAAGAAGGAAAATATCGGCGATATTTTGACCACGCAGTATGACGTCGCCCTCAACGGCTTCGAGATCGGCGGCGGTAGCATCCGCAACCACATGCCAGAGGCACTGAAGGCCGTACTCCAGATCATGGGCCACAGCGACGAGAACATTCAGAAGAATTTCGGCCACATGCTCGATGCGTTTGGTTTTGGTGCGCCACCACATGGCGGTATTGCGTGGGGTCTCGACCGCCTGCTCGCTATTTTGCAGAACGAGCCAAACATCCGCGAAGTCATCGCCTTTGCCAAGACCGGTGAGGGTCGCGACCTCATGATGCAGGCGCCTTCGGAAGTTTCTCCTGAGCAGATTCGCGAGTTGGGGTTGGAGATCAAGAAGGAGAAGAAGGGGTAGGAAAAATCTGATATAATTGTCTTAATGAAAAAGACCCAGAAATACAAATTCATAGATTTGTTTGCCGGCATTGGCGGTATCAGACTCGCTTTTGAACGAAATGGTTGTGAGTGTGTATTTTCTTCAGAATGGGATACTGCTAGTCAGAAAACATACGAGGCAAATTTTGGTGAAAAACCCTTTGGGGATATTACCAAAATTAAGGCTTCGGATATACCAGCCCATGATATTTTGACTGGAGGGTTTCCTTGTCAGGCCTTTAGTATTATCGGGGATAGAAAGGGTTTTTCTGATACGAGAGGGACACTATTCTTTGACATAGAGAGAATACTCAGAGAGAAGACCCCTCGTGCTTTTTTGCTTGAGAACGTGAAGCAACTCGTTGGCCATGACGAAGGGAAGACATTCGAAGTTATCTTACAAAAACTACGGAACCTAGGATATTTTGTGCACTACAAAGTTTTGAACGGACTTAATTTTGGAGTACCTCAAAAGAGAGAACGTATCATGATTGTTGGCTTCAAGGAAAATTATCCTTTTAATTTCCCAGTGAAAAGTGATAAACCTAATAAAACCCTCGAGGATGTGCTTGAGGACGATAGGGATGTCGACAAGAAACACTTTGTCTCTGAGCATGTAAAAAATAAATTGGCAAAAAAAGTGACTTTGGAGAAACAGTTTTTTCCATCAATTTGGCATGAAAATAAGGGTGGTAATATTGGCGTTAATTCTTTTTCATGCGCACTAAGGGCAAATGCTTCGTATAACTATCTGTTAGTTAATGGAAAGCGACGGCTAACACCTAGGGAAATGTTAAGGCTCCAAGGCTTCCCGGATAGCTTTAAAATTACGGTTCCGGATACCCAACTTCGGAAGCAAGCTGGGAATAGCGTTGTCGTCCCACAAATTCAGGCTGTCGCCAAGGCGATGGTCGAAGCTATGAGTAAAAAACCATCACCAACCACCGCCACCGAAATAACCTCGATTGAAAGAAATGTTTCATTAAAGGTTAATCATGTGAGAAAAAATCATGTTACAGAACACTAAAAAATCAAGGGCTGCTCTCGACTCCTTGATCAAAAAATCTCGAGTTCATCTTTACAAGCCTATTCAAATTGCTGAAATACTTTTTTACAGCAGAACAAAAGAATCTATCGACCTCAAGGATCTTGAGTCTTATAGAAATGTGTCCAAGAAATGGCGAGACATTGTGTCTGTAAGGTTAGTTGGCCGAAAGAGTACCTCTAGTCAAAAATATCAGGATAACATTTTTGAGGCGAATGCAATGCCACCAGAGGCGCTCTATGTTTTAGAAATAACAAATCGAAATTCCAAAGGTCTTGTTGAGGCCTACATATACAAATCTTTAGAAAAAAGATTAGATTCTGTTCGGGAAGTCGAAAAATACATTAAGAATACAGCCCCAGATAACTTTTCTCTTAAGTATTTGATATCTCTCTTTATCGAAAATCCGGGCTTAAGAAGAAGTGTGGATAAGATGTACGAAATAACGGTGTACGCCCTTTTCTCCAGCATTATCCGAGTATTAGGACTGCAAATTAGTCTCGAGATACAAAATAAGGACACAAAGATTCTCGCTGACTTTGAAGATTTTATAAAAACCGTTATCGGTTCAAACGCTCAAAAAAGTAAAATAGTCTTGCCTGCGGCACTATTTAGGGTCGGTGTAACGAATGCTGCCGACCGCGGTCTGGATATGTGGTCAAACTTTGGGCCAGCAATACAAGTTAAGCACCTAACTTTGAACCCTGATTTGGTAGAAGAAATTGCTGATAGTATTACCGCTGACAAAATTGTCGTGGTCTGTATATCTTCTGAGAAACAACTGATAGAGGCCTTACTTAAGCAAGTCGGTTGGGGCAGTAGAATACAGGGTATTGTAACCCTAGAAGATCTCGATAGGTGGTATAAACTATGTCTTGAACACGAGAAATATGAAATGTCGAAAAACATCTTGAAGGACTTACAGAGAGAATTCGAGGCGGAATTTCCTTCAAGTTCTGAACTGGCTCCTTTTTTGAAAGAGCGCGGTTATGACAAGATCACGTTTCCAAACGAGTGGAAAGTGTAACTTGGCTCTAGTGGATACTTTTTGTATTAAAACCCAATTCTTCGAAGGCCCGCTCGACCTGTTGTTGAGCCTGATTGAGAAGCGCAAACTGCTCGTGAACGATATTTCGCTCGCGCAAGTGACCGACGACTATATTGCGTACCTACAAGCCCGCGGAACGGGCACGAGTGGTGCTGGCGAAGCTTTCCCCATGGCCGAAAGTGCGAACTTCATCCTCATCGCGTCGACGCTGCTGCTCATTAAATCCAAATCGTTGCTGCCGACCTTGTCGCTCACTGAAGAAGAAAAAGGTAGTATCGAAGACCTCGAAGCGCGTCTGAAGACGTATCAAAAGATCAAAGAGCTCTCGCTGCATGTGAAAGAACGCTTCGGCGCCACACCAATCTTTGCCAAGACCGAATCGAAGACGGTTTTACCAGTATTTTCGCCTGAGCCGGAGATCACGCCTGCTGGTGTCTTGGCCGCGATTAAAGAAGTGATCCGCAACCTGCCGAAAAAAGAATTCATCCCGAAGGCGGTGGTGCGCAAAGTGATGAGCCTCGAGGAGATGATCGTCAACCTCACCG
This sequence comes from Patescibacteria group bacterium, assembly GCA_038065315.1. Taxonomy (NCBI): domain Bacteria; species Patescibacteria group bacterium. The sequence goes on along the minus strand of JBBTRF010000001.1, from coordinate 150,676 downwards.
CACGCATCCAGTCGAGCATCAAAATGAGCTTCGAAGATTTTGCCGGGGTGGGGAAGCAGGAGCGGGTGCATGTCATCGTGAGCTTCCTCGCCATGCTCGAGCTAGTGAAGCAGGGCATCGTCGATGTCACGCAAGATGCGCATTTTCAAGATATCACCATCGAGACGCAGGCGGTCGGCGTTCCGAGGTATAATTAGCGAACAAAACGCCGCACGCAACAACTGCTACATTTCACCCACATGAACCTTCCTTTATCCGCACAACTCGAAGCGCTCCTTTTTTGGAAAGGCGAACCCGTCACGCACAAGCGTATTGCGGAGATTTTGAAGACGACGAATCCGGGTCTCACCGCTGAGGCTCTGAATCTGGCGGTTACTGAGCTCGAAACAGTACTCGCTAGTCGTGGTGGCGGCCTCGTGTTGGTCCAAAAAGACGACGAACTCATGCTCGGCACTGCACCGGCATCCGCACCCCTCATCGAACAGCTCACTCGTGAAGAGCTCACACGCGACCTCGGCAAGGCGGGCCTCGAAACCCTCTCGATCGTCCTGTACAAAGGTCCAATCAGCCGCCGCGAGATCGACAGCATCCGTGGGGTCAATTCGACCTTCATCCTTCGCAATCTACTCATTCGCGGTCTCGTAGAAAAGGTCAACTCGCCCGAAGACCAGCGCGCCTTTTTGTACAAGCCGACGATGCAGCTCATCACTTTTATGGGCCTCACCAAGCCGGAAGAACTTCCCGAATACGAATCGATGCGGCAGAGCGCTGTGGTCGCGCCTATTGCGGAAGAGGCGGCGGCAGAGTAGGATAAATTGACGCGTTTAAACACACATGATCCGCACCGGAAAAATCGAGTCTTTTGCCTTCGGCACGCTCCTGGTAGCCGGCAGCTTGCTTTCGGTACATGCATTTTTCCCGACTTTTTCGCCGGAGACATCGCTCGCTTCACTCGTGGCGATATTTCAACCAAAAAAACCGGTTGAACCCGTCATTGCAAAAATCCCTTTCCAGGTGCCGCTCGTCATGGAAGCTAAGGCGGCCTACGTTATCGACACGGTCACTGGTGAAATACTATACTCACAAAACGCCACCACCAGTCTGCCACTCGCTTCGGTGACCAAACTCATGACCGCTCTCACGGCATATGAACAGCTGCCGCCTTCGACTGTGGCGGCTATTCGCCTGAGTGACATTGCGCAGGAAGGGGATAGTGGTCTGCTCGCGAACGAACATTGGCGACTGAAAGATCTCCTAGATTTCACCTTGCTCGTGTCTTCGAACGACGGTGCCAGTGCTCTCGCTTCGGCCAGCATGGCCTTCAGCACCAGCTCGCAGGATGCAGAGGTGCAAAAAAGCGAGTTCGTGACACTCATGAATCAAAAGGCACAGCGACTCAGTCTTACCCACACCTATTTCACCAATGAAAGCGGGCTCGACATCAGCTCCACCACGGCCGGTGCATACGGCTCGGCCAAAGACGTGAGTGCACTTTTTGCGTACATTTTGCACAATCATCCGGAAATGATCGAGGCCACACAGTATGAAAAAGTGAATTTTATTTCCATCGATGACTTCCGCCATCCAGCCAAAAATACCAACGAGGCCGTAAATGCTATCCCAGGACTCATCGGGTCAAAGACAGGGCTCACCGATCTCGCCGGCGGCAACCTCGTGGTGGGTATGGATATCGGTTTTGGTCATCCAGTTGTGATCGCGGTGCTCGGTTCATCCGAAAAGGGTCGCTTTAGCGACGTCGAGGCGCTCGCCAGCTCGACCTTGGCGTATTTTCGGCAGTAACACTGCCCAATAGTCCTGTTCCAGTCTAGCGAGATACTTTATCAAAAATTAGCGAATTCTCTATCTTTTCTTAGCAATTTCTCTATCACTGTCCTGCTATGCTAGTTGCGTGCATGCCGAAGAAGAAAAATTTGAACGGCTGAAGGAACGTGTCAGACTTGCGTATCAAAATATCGGCAGGGTATTTTGTCCATTTCTACAGAAAGTTATTGTTTTCAATCATGTCGGATTCAACCACTTCTTTTTTAAGGGAAATAATCGCCGTCGGCCGATCAGTGACTCGCATCAGAGACTTTCGATATTTCGATTTGTGTCCAGAATACTCAACGACTCACATACAATTCAGGACATGCGAGTCCTCAATCGGTTTGAAAACATGAAATCAGGCTCTCGCCGGGAGTTGCAGCTTTCTTCCGTGCGCTATTTTGAGTTCGTGGCACTGATGGATGGCTACCGAGTTAAAATAGTTCTAAAGCAGATCAAGGATGGACCGGTTTGCTTCCTAAGCGTCATACCAGCATGGAAAAGATCTTTTGATAGCGACGATGATCCTTTGGCGTTTACTTAAAACAAAAAGCACCGCGGCCGCGGTGCTTTTTGTTCCTCCTTGGTTACAGCTTAGTGGCCGTGACAGGGCATGCCCTCCAAGTTCATCTATTATATTACTTCAGCAACGCGTAGTCAAACGGCTTGGAATCGGTGTCGGCGACGAGACTCGTAATGTGATATTATATCGGCATGAGAAGCGGGAAGATTGACAAGCTGTTTTTGTGGACTTCGATCCTTTTGGTTGCGGTCGGCATCACGATCTTTATCTCTGCCTCACTCGGCCTTTTGAGCCGCTCCGGCAGCCTGTATTCAGCCGTCGTTTTCAATCATCTTTTCTTCGGGCTTGGCCTCGGCAGCGTGGCCTTTATTGCAACTTCGCGCATCCACTATCGCAAGTGGCGCACGTACTCGTTTCACATTTTTGCGGCGACCCTACTACTCACTCTGCTCGTCTTCGTCCCTGGTATCGGCTTCAAACACGGCGGAGCGAGTCGTTGGATTGACCTCGGCTTCACTTCGCTGCAGCCGTCCGAGCTCTTGAAAATGGGTTACCTCTTCTATCTTGCCGCCTGGCTTTCGGGCGCCAAAGAGAAAGTGGCGACGGTGAAGAAGGGGTTGCTGCCGTTTGTGATCATCACGAGCATTGTCGGCGCCATCATGCTCCTCCAGCCAGACACGGCCACTTTCGGCGTGATGGTGTTCGCCGGTCTGGCGATGTATATCGTGGCAGGAGGGAAATTCAAACATTTGGCAGCCTTGGGGATCGGTGGCGCCATTATCCTCGCCTTGCTCGTGGCGCAGCGGCCATACCTCATGCAACGCGTACAGACCTTCATGAATCCGTCGACCGACGCCACTGGATCGGGCTATCAGATCCAGCAGTCGCTCATCGCCATCGGCTCAGGTCAACTCACCGGTCGCGGCTTCGGCCAGAGTATTCAAAAGTTCAATTTTTTGCCAGAACCGATCGGCGACTCGATTTTTGCTGTAGCTAGCGAAGAATTCGGGTTTGTGGGCAGTGTGACACTCCTTTTAATCATTTGTTTTTTCGCCTTGCAAGTCTTCAAGATCGCCACTCGCGCACCCGACCCCTTCGGTGGACTGTTGGCGGTAGGTATTGGTATACTGATGGTGTCGCAGTCGTTCCTGAATATCGCCTCGATGCTCGGCGTGTTTCCTTTATCCGGACTACCGCTCGTGTTTGTGAGTCACGGCGGCACGGCGCTCTTCTGCTCGCTCGCCGAGCTGGGCATCCTCTGCAATATTTCGAAATATCGGACATAGCGAACAGCGCGAAGCATAATCAAAAGACTGCATAGCCAATCTATAATCCATCATGAAAATCGTTTTTACCGGCGGGGGATCAGGCGGACATTTCTATCCGATTATTGCCGTGGCTGAAGAGGTGATCTCGCTGAGCAAGGAGCGCAAGCTGCTCGACCCTGAGCTCATCTACATGGCCGACAAGCCGTACAACGAGAACCTGCTTTTTTCAAAGGGGATTCGCTTTGTCGCGACTCCGGCGGGCAAAGTACGTCGCTATTTTTCGCTGCTCAATATCACCGATGCCGTTAAAACTGCGTGGGGTGTCTGCCTCACGCTAGTGAAGCTGTTTCAGATTTACCCCGACGTCGTCTTTGGCAAGGGCGGGTACGTGAGCTTTCCGACGTTGTTCGCGGCGCGGCTGTTGCGGATTCCGGTGATCATTCACGAGTCGGATAGTCGCCCAGGACGTGTCAACGCCTGGGCGGGGAAGTTCGCAAAGCGCATCGCTTTGTCGTACCCACAATCCGCGGAATTTTTCCCGGCAGACAAGACCGCCTACACCGGCAACCCGATTCGACAAGAAATCCGTGAGCCCCTCACCAACGGCGCCTACGAATATTTTGGCTTCCAAAAAGCCGTGCCGACCATCCTCATTTTGGGCGGTTCACAGGGTGCGACAACAATCAACGAAAACCTAATGGACATTCTCCCTGACCTTGTCGAAAAATATCAGATCATTCACCAGACCGGCAAGGCGAACCTCGAAGCAGTGCAACGTACTGCCGAAGTTGTCCTCGGCGACAGCAAGCACAAAGATCGCTACAAAGCCCTCGACTATTTGAACGACCTCAACATGCGCATGTCGGCTGGCATCGCGAACCTCGTGATTTCCCGCGCCGGCTCCACTATTTTTGAAATTGCGGCTTGGGGGATTCCAAGTATTATCATCCCAATCAACGAAACCGTCTCACACGACCAGGTCCACAACGCCTTCAACTATGCTCATGCCGGTGGCTGCATCGTGATCGAAGAGGGGAATCTGTCTCCACATGTGCTCCAGACGGAGATTGACCGACTTTTTGATACGCCGGAACTGCTGCCAACCATGTCCGCTGCCGCAAAAAAATTCAGCCGTCTCGACTCCGCGCGCCTCATTGCCGAAGAGGTAGTCGGTATTGCATTGCAGCACGAGAGATAGTCTTTCACCGAACGCCGCACGTACCGTTTTTTGCAAGAAAAAACCACCACCCTGGAATTGGACCAGGGTGGTGGCGTAAACGAAAACTGACTTAGCTTCTGATGTTGGCTTCCGGATTGATGAATTGGATGGAGCCGACCTTTCGGCTCGCTGGATCAGAAGCATCGTAGCTGAACATGAGCCCCTGACCAGGTCCCAGAGCAAACTCCGTCGCTGCGTAGCAGAGGTCGCCGGCCTCGATGGGGTATGACGGCAAATGAGCCGCTGGACACAGTTTGAAACCCACAAAGATCATCTCGCTCACCCAGTCGAGGGCCAAGCTGCTCAGGACGTGGCCATGGCGCGAACAGATGATGATCTGCTGATGTTGATCCGGAGAGACATGCTTCCGAATCTCCCTCAGTGCGAGCCTGCTCTGGGAGAGCAGCGCCCGGTATCCCGGTTGACCAGCGTAGGTCGAAAGCGGCAAATTCGGATACTGCGTGATCAATCCCGCGATTTCCTTGTTGCGCGGCAGGGAAGTGTCAGAAATCGACAGCTCCCTCAAAGTCTGAACGTCTGGCCCCGAACGGCCCCGAAAAGCTTCTTTCAAGAAATACGCAGTGGTCCATGAGTCTGCTTCGTAGGCCGCAGTGCGGAAACAGTCGGGCTGAAAACCTTTCACCCCCAATGTTTCGGCAAGGGATTCAACCTGCAGCTCGCCGAGCGGAGTGAGACTCTTCGAGACTTTGTCGAACTCCACAGACCGCACCAGCAGGACTTTCGTCTTCATCATTCCGTTATCTCCGGGTTCCATACATGACCTTTCACAATGCGCGAACGTGGGATCGCGCGGGCTTTGGTTGACCGACATTGAGGCTATTCAATTGGAAACGATCCAACTACAGCAGCCTGTATTATATCACCTTATGGGGGAATAGTCAATACTCTAGAACCGGCCATTTTGCACTATAATATAAGGACTTTATGAATGCTCTTGTGCCCAAAAACCCGACCGCGCCAAGCCAGAACATCGTCACTCGCTTCGCCCCATCGCCGACCGGCCTCTTCCATGTGGGCAGCTATCGCACCGCACTCTTCAGCTATCTGTACGCGCGACAGCATGGAGGTAAATTCATCCTACGAATCGAGGACACTGACAAGCTCCGTTCGAAGCCGGAATACGAAGCCAACATCATCGACAGCCTCGCTTGGATGGGGCTCGAATACGACGAGAAGTATCGCCAATCCGAACAAGCGCCGACACATCGCAAATATCTCGAGCAGATGATTGCGGAAGGGAAGGCGTACGTGTCCCGCGAGCCGGCCAAGGACAAGGAGGGCAACCCCGTGCTCGACCCGGCGAGCGGGCAGCAAAAAATAAATGACCTCATCCGTTTCAAAAATCCGGGCACCAAAGTAGCGTTCACCGATCTCATTCGTGGCACTATCGAAATGGAGACGGCCGATCTAAAGGATTTTGTCATTGCGAAAAATCTTGACACACCGCTCTTCCATTTAGCGGTAGTCGTCGACGACTTCACCGAAGGCGTCACTCATATCATCCGCGGTGAAGACCACATCTCCAACACGCCGCGCCAGATCCTCATACAGCGGGCCATCGGCGCACCGGAGCCGATCTACGCACACCTCCCATTAGTCCTCGGCGAGGACCGATCAAAGCTATCGAAGCGCAAAGGCGCGCTCGCCGTTACCGAATATCGCGACCAAGGTTTTCTTCCCGAGGCTCTCATCAACGGCATGGCACTGCTTGGATGGAACCCTGGCACTGATCAGGAGATCCTCTCGAAAGACGACCTCCTCAAACTCTTCGACCTATCCAAAATCCAAAAAGGCGGCGCCATCTTTGACCAGAAAAAGCTCCGTTGGATCAACAAGGAATATTTGAAACAGCAGCCGATCGCCAAGATCGAATCGGCCATCGCCACAAGCGTGCACGCGATGCTCGGCGGCACAGACTCAGCAAACGCCGCGGACAATTCAGCACTCATCAAAAAGCTCGCACCGGTTGTACTTGAACGCATCGACACTGTTGGCGATATTAAAACGCTTTTTGCCGCTGGAGAATTTGTCTATTTTTTCAGTAAACCAACCTTCACGGACGAATCAACAAAACAGCTGCTCTGGAAAGATGAGCCTAGCAAAGAAAAAACCGTCGAGCGACTTGCTCATGCGAAAGAGCTCTTGAAAGCCCTTGCTACTAGTGATTTTGCCGACCAAGAAAAAGTGAGGCAAGCTGTCTGGAAATATGCGGAAGAGCAGGGAAGGGGCTGCGTACTTTGGCCGATGCGCTTTGCTCTTTCCGGCGTTGCAAAATCCCCCGACCCATTCACCCTCGCCTCTTTGCTAGGAAAAGACGAAACACTCGCTCGCCTCAATGATGCGATCACTCTACTCAGCGCGTAAATTAGGCGTCGATGTTGGTATTGCCGGACTTGGGATTGCCTGCATGCTCGCTTTCGGCTATTTTTTCGCATCAAAAAACAACATACCGATTGTATCGGCTGCCTCGGTTGAAGAATTGCAATCAAAAATCGATGAGCGCAACCAGAGTATCAAACAGCTCGAGGCCGAGATTGCTCAATACAAAACCCAGCTCGATACGGTAGGCAAGCAGAAGACGACCCTACAGAACACGATCAAAGGACTCGACCTCACTCAGAAAAAACTTGCTGCGGATATTCTGTTGACCGGCAAAAAGATTGAAGCGACAAATCTCGTCATCGAGCAACTCGACAAAGATATTGCACAAAAGGAAAAGCAGATCGGTGTTAGTACGGATGTTGTCCACGAAAGTATCGTGACGCTAAATGAAAAAGAACAGATCAGCTTACTCGAGACCCTACTGAGCTCGCCAAAGACTTCCGCAGTATGGGACGAGGCGGAGCGTATTGTTGAGCTTCGCAACGGCATTCGGATTCATTTGAATGATCTCAAGGAGTTGCGCACTGCGCTCCAAGACAAGCGCACTGAAAACGCCGCCCAACAGAAACGCCTACTTGCTTTGAAACGCGACCTTTCTGACCAAAAAGTGATTATAGAAGCCAATCGCAAAGACAAAGCGAACCTACTCACGGCGACCAAAAATCAAGAGGCGACCTACGCCAAGATCCTCGCGCAGAAAGAAGCGCTGCAGAAAGCCTTCGCTGACGAACTCATCGCGTTTGAAGCGCAACTCAAATTTGCCATTGATCTCAGTAAACTGCCCACGGTCGGCAAAGGCGTCCTCGGTTGGCCGATGGAAACGGTCTTCGTGACACAATATTTCGGCCAAACCGAATTTTCTAAAACAGCCGCTGGGGCAGTGTACAACGGCAACGGCCACAACGGCATCGACTTGCGCGGCGCCGTCGGCACACCAGTGAAAGCTGCAGAAAGTGGCGTCGTGGTGGGTGCTGGCGACACCGATCTCGTCTGCAAAGGCGCTTCCTATGGCAAATGGATCCTCATTCGTCACGACAACGGCCTCTCCACTATCTACGGACACAACTCCGTGATTCGCGTGGCGGCAAATCAGCGTGTTGCAAAAGGGGAGACCATTTCGCTGTCGGGCGCTACCGGCTACGCCTTTGGCGCGCATTTGCATTTTTCGGTACTCGCCAGCGACGGTGTTCAGGTCGTCCAACGCAAAAGCAAGGTCTGTGCCGGCACCTACACCATGCCCGTGGCCGACCTGCGCGCGTATTTGAATCCGTTGCTTTATTTATAAGGAGTTTGTTACAATATCGGTATGAAAGGCTCGAATCGCGGTTTTCTCAAAATGATCATCTTGGTTATCATTGCCATTTTAATCCTCAGCTACTTTGGCTTCAATTTGAAAGATATTGCGGAGTCTGACACCTCAAAGTCCAATTTCTCATACATCTGGAACTTCCTGAGCTACGTCTGGAATACGTTTTTGGTGACGCCTGCAAGCTTTGTTTGGAATGTCATTGTCGTCGGAATCTTTTGGGACAAGCTAGTACTGCCGATGATTGCGCTACTAGAGACTGTCGCGAGGAACTAGCTAAGCAAAGAAAAAGGGCAGAGGTTCTCTCTGCCCTTTAGTTTTGGCCCTACGCGATTGGCGAGGGGATTGGGGTCTTAATCAATGCTTCGGCGCAAGTCCGAACAATGCGATCGAGGCGGCACCGAGGATCAAGCCACCGATTTCGTAGGCACTGATCGAGCCGAGCTTGTCGGCCCGATACAGGCGCACAAAGTCGTAGATGAGCGTGATCGAGACCCCGACGACTTCAATAGTCAAGAGGACGTATGCGGTGACCGGAGCCTTCGGGACTGCGTTGAAGCGGAGGATGTTCTCCATCCAGAAGAAAGCGCCCGCGAGGACCGCAAAAACGACGACCATCTTGCCGATATGCAGAGGCTCCTGGCGCATGTAGGCCAGGCCCCCTGAACCAGCCGCCCAGACCAGGCCGAGGATGCCGACAAAAATATAGGACGGCATACCGGAGGCGCCCGTGCGGGCGAGAATCATACCAACACCCATGAGGAGGCCGGCGACAAGTGACAGCGGAAACCAGTGCATTGTTTGCATAGATGTGCGTGTTTTTCTGCGTGGGAAGGAACTGTTGAGGTGTATTGAGCGAACACTACTATTTCATATTTATACAGATATGTCAAGTGACAGGACTACCGTTTTTAACTATCATCTGTAAGGTCCTTTGAAACGTCCTCAAACCGCTGGAAACGAAAGGCTTTTGCTTGAAACCCAATATTACACCCGCAAATCTCGCCTTGGTCGGCATCGGATTCGTCCTCCTGCTGACCGGCTTGCTTCGGATTGTGCCGCTCACCATTGACCGCCGCTTTTGGATCCAAAACGGCCCCCTCATGCTGATGCTCGCAATCATTTTCGCACTCGTCGGCTGCTTCGGCGAGAAAAAAGATTTCGTCCAGTGGGGAAGTCGGTCGCTGATCTTCTGGAGCAGCTTCATGCCGCTGCTAGTCCTCCTGTTTGTCGTGATGGCCGGCGGGGGAGTCATCACTACCCTCTTCGGGAAAGAAATTCAAGGGTTCCTTGAAAGGCATCATGTCCTGACCCCATTGATTGGCTCGCTCATCGCGCCGACCACCAACTCTGTCTCCGCCATCGTGGAAAAGGCTTGGGAGATTGTGTCGTTGCGGCCGATGCTCGTGTTCTTTCTGCAAGCCTCCGCAATGATGAGCATTCCACTGTTCAATATGCGAGCCCTAGGCTACGTGAACAGCGAAGTGTCCGCGAAGATGTATCTCAGCGGCCTAGTCCTATCCAGCATGGCATTTGTCTTCAACCGGCAGATCTACTGGCTGGTCGACCTGATGTATCAGCGCTGGTGGAAGTGATCCATGCACAGTGCAGAAAAATCCGCGCTCGATTTTCTCAGGCTTAAATGCCAGGGAAGTATCGAGCGCTTTTTTATTTGATTTCATGGATCATGAAGTCGCCACACAGCCGCTCCTCGGCCCCTCCAGGGCCTATGTCGGAAAAGATATATTGTGCGACATAGTCTATATCGGTCCCCCTCTAGAACAGCCTCAAAAAACTTTAGAATTTCTTTATTGAAAATTAGTGCTTTCTTGAACCTTTCTTAGCAGTTTCTCTATCGCCTCTTTTCTATACTTGTACTGTTATCAGCTAACTGTCCACAAATATGACTTAGAGCATTTTGTCCAATTTTACACACATCGATCGAATCTTTTGCTTTCCAAAACAAAACCACCTCAACGGGTGGTTTTGTGGAGGTTCGAGAGTAAGGAGTTGCCTACCCTACCAGCCCCTTAGATCTTCTTGGCAGCAAGGAGACCTGGGGTCGGCTTCTTCCAACACTTCGACGAAGCATTCCATGGTTCGGAGCCGTACTTCTCGTACAGGTGACGAGCGTATTCCATGTTGCCGTTCAAAGAGGTAATGTCGAGATCAAGCTTCTTCGCGCTGTCGCCGTGATAGTACTCATTGATCTGCATCACACCGAGGTCGTCGGAGGTGATGGTACCACGGAGAAGATTACCACTCTTGTCGGTATGGCGGAACTGCGACTCGCAACGTGCGACCTCGATCAGAACCGGAATATCGGAAAAATAGGCTCGCACCTTGAGCTCTGTATCAGACTGCTTAGCAGACTGAGGAATTTCGAGTTGCATAGCGCTCACTAGAGTGATCTCCTTTGCCAGACCGCTGGTCGTAGAGGTATTTTGCTGAGCGAGTGCGAAGCTAGAACTAGAAATATTCGCACCCTGGATAGAGGCCGCGGTGAGGAGGGATACGATGATTGTGGAAAGTTGAAACATAGTTTTGAGGGGGAAACAAAAAACCAGAAGCTTTTCTGATTCCCTATAATACTAGCACATTTGGATATACTTTGTCAAGAGCAGACAACGGATAATCGGTGCTGTCAAACCTCAAAGTATGGCTTAAAATAAGGGTTTTTTACTTGACCGCGACCAAAATTGACGGTCTGATTTCAGCCTTGTTTTGAGCCATAATTGAGTGCTTTTTCGATCTGGGCACCTTTTTCGCCCTACCGTTCCGTTTTCCCCAGTTTTGCCTTGCCAAAAAACCGCCGCACCAGCAAAAATGCTATACTTTGCCTAGGAAAAGGTCGTATTTTATTCACTTTTTATCATACAAACATATGAATTCAGGATGTTCAGTAACCAAGGTAGCCTATGTGCTCGTGATCATCGGTGCCCTCAACTGGGGTCTCGTCGGTCTCGGTATGCTTTTTGGCTCAAGCGGAGACGCTTGGAACGTAGTGAAGATGCTCTTGGGCAAGTGGGAAACCGTAGAAGCGATCGTCTACGTACTTGTTGGCGTCGCAGCAGTCGTCAAGCTCGTAAAGTGCAAGTGCTCAACTTGCAAGGCAGACGCTCCAGCAGCGTAAGCCGCTTGGCAGCAATCGACAAAGGCGCCCAAAAGGGCGTTTTTGTTTTGCCGTGGCCGCCCTTTAGGCGTATACTGTGTCAATGAACAACCAAACCAAGATCGTCATCGCGGGTGCCCTCCCGGTACTCATCCTTTTATTCATCATCGGTTCAGTGCTTCTCCCTCGCCTCTTTTTTACTCCTAAGTACGACTTCATCTACACTATCGAATCCGGCTGCAACTATTACTGCAATGGTTGGGTTCCCTATTCTTTGGCCGATGCTTCACCCAACACCTTTGGCGTCCTGAAGAAAAATCCCCTCCCTACCCCTCCGGTAGATGTAAAAACGGCCGATCCACACTACCCGAAGCTCTACCTCTACCAAGCAGCGTCCGACACCTTTAGCGAGATCAGTTTTGAGCGGGCAAACTCTCTTGGCAAGCTCACCGGCGACGGTTCAGCTCCAGATGGCACGAGCGTCTCGAACAACTACGGCGGCCACGGCGGCCTCTTCGGCGAACTCTTCGGCGGTGGCTATCGCTACAACTACAACAGTCTGTACTTGAAGAATGGCACGTGGAACAAAGAGATCACTATCCGCAATTCAGCTTCACCAAACACCTACTACGATTACGCCAATGGGTTCCGATTGATCAGCTGGGTAGAATACCTCAGATTATAATTTTTTATTATACGTACACTTTTATGGACAAACAATCGCTTCTAGACCTCATTTCTCGACAAATCGCGGCGGGTACCGTATCAGCAAGCGAAATCCAGGCCGTGCTCCAGGCGCAAACGGGTAATGCGACTGACTTATCGGCATCGAGCGGCCACCGCATCACTGCCACCTCGATCCTCTACGGCATTGGGGCTCTGGTGCTCATCGCCGGCATTGGCTCATTTGTCTTCCGATTCTGGGACGATCTCAACGGTGCGGTTCGTATCGCAATCACTCTTGGCCTAGCAGCTGCAGCCTACATCGCAGGCGCGTTGCTCCGCGGCGATGCTGACCACGGGAAGATTAGCCGTATCCTCTTCTTTGTAAGTGGTATTTTGGCGCCGATCGGCATGTTTGTATCGCTTGATACGGCCGGGATCGACTACGCCACCTTCGGCTGGTCGACCACCATCTGCCTACTACTCACCGCCATCTACGGCGCTTCCCTCTTCATTTTCCGTGGGGTAGAATTTGCCTTCTTCACACTCGTCTTCGCAACCTGCACTATCTACGCGGCAGTGGGCTACTTTTTGGACATCTCTGGTAGTGCCAACCTATTCGAAGATACCTACGAATACGTCACCATCGCTCTCGGTACAGCGTACCTGTTAATCCAATCGACACTGAGCGGCCGACGCGGCACCGAAACTGTTGAAGCGCGCGACGAGCGAGCCTTCGACCGCTTCCTCACCTTCTTCGGCGCCGCTGGCATTCTAGGTGCACTAATTGCGTTGAGCGGCTGGAGTCCAGAACAGAGCTTCCTTTGGGAGTTCGTGAGCGTGCTCGCGGTCCTCGGCGGCCTCTATTTGGCAAGCCGAAGTGGCAACCGCACCCTGCTCAAAACCAGCGCGCTTTTTGTCTTCATCCTCATCATCCGATTTACCAGTGAATACTTTGTCGATAGTCTTGGCTGGCCAATCGCCCTCATCTTTGCCGGCATCGCGCTGCTCGCAGCGGGATATGGCTTGGTGGCATTGGGAAAAAGAAAATAGCTCGTAGCCAACAGCAAAGCCCCTGCCTCAGACACGCCACAATGCAATACTGGTTAATCAAAAGCGAGCCGACATGCTACTCGATCGAGGACTTGCGGCGCGACAAAAAGACGGGTTGGAGCGGCATTCGCAACTATCAGGCACGTAACTTCATGCGCGACAGCATGCAAGTGGACGACCTCGTGATCTTCTATCACTCAAGTACCAATCCCCCATCAGCGGTGGGTGTAGCGCATGTGGCGAGCACTCCATATGCCGACTCAACAGCCCTTGACCCAAAAGACGATCACTACGACCCGAAGGCGAGCGCCGAAAGTCCGATCTGGATGCAGGTGGATATGGCCTTTGTTGAGAAATTCGCCCAGCCGGTGCCGATTGGCGCGATCAAGGCCAATCCCAAGCTCAAAGGCATTCCTTTGACCCAGGTGGGCAGTCGGCTCTCTATGCAGCCGCTTTTGGCGAAGCATTTCGAGGAGATCTGCCGGATGGGGCGATAAAACGGCCGAAAAGTGCTCGTAATTCGCCCTTCCCCACCCCATTCCTTGCCTTTTTCGGCTTCTTTCGGTATACTCACAATCTAAATTACATAACAAATTATAAGCTACTATGGCAACCAAAAAGGCCGCGGGATCGGCCAAAAACCTCAGAGATTCGAACCCAAAATACCTCGGTATTAAGCTTTTTGCTGGTGAAAAGGCTTCAGTGGGCTCGATCATCGTACGACAGCGCGGCACCCGCATCCTCGCGGGCAAGGGCACCGAAACTGGCAAGGACCACACTATTTTCGCAATCAAGGAAGGCAAGGTAGCTTTTTCAAGCAAGCGAAAGATCAACTTTGACGGCAGCAATGCGGTTAAAAAAGTCGTTAACGTAATTTAAGATAACGGAGCAGACACAAAAAACAGCCTCTCAAAATGAGGCTGTTTTTTGTTGCAACTGGCGGCGCGCTGTTTTTTTGTAGATGCGGATTTGTCATACAAAAGTATGAGGAAAGTATGACAAATCCGCACTATGCTTTTTTCTCCGCAGGATACCTCTAGCGAGGCAATCTTACGCCGCCACAATCACCAGCTTGCACTTCGCAGACTTGCCTCCTGCCACAATCTCGATGGTGTGTTCACCCACTTCCTTAATCGGCTTGTCGAGAGAGATGAATTCAGCGTCGATAGCGATACCCGCCTTGCGGATCTCTGCGGCGATCTCGGCCTTGTGAATCGATGAGAACAGGTGACCCTTTGGATTGGCTTTCGCAACAATCTGCAGTTGGAGAGCCTTCACGGCGTCGAGATTCTTCACAAGCTCAGCTTCTTCTTTCTTGCGCTTGTCGGCGATGACGGCCTTCTCCGCCTCGGAACGCTTCACCACTGCATCAGTCGCAACCGCCACCAAACCTTGAGGAATGAGGCTGTTGAGCGCGTGGCCGTCGGCCACATTCTTGATTTCGAACTTCTTGCCGAGTTTCGGCACATCTTTCAGGAGTACAACTTTCATACGGATGTTAGATTATTTTTATAAATACTTGAGACTTTCTCTATTTCTTCGCGGTCGGCGCACCAGCCTTGCCGAAGAGCACCTGCACCGCCTTGTCCATTTGAGGATCCCTTTGATTATTCACGTCCTCTTCGGTTAAGTCAACTACATAGTCTGGCGAGATGCCTTTCTCTGAAATCGACACGCCGTTCGGGGTATACCACTTCGCAATTGTCACCTTCAAATTGGTGTCGCTGGTGAGCTTGATCAATTCCTGTACCGATCCCTTGCCGAAAGTCTGCGTACCCACCAATTTTGCCACGCCATGCTCGCTGAGAGCGCCTGCCAAAATTTCTGAGGCTGAAGCCGAGCCGCCATTCACCAAAATCACCATTTTAATCGGTTTATCGGCAAACACATCATATCCAGAGCTGCGCAGCGTATCCTCCACCTGCTTCTCGCCATAGTTTTCACGCACGATCAATGTTCCTTTTGGCAAAAACCAGCTCGCCATGTCTGCTGCAGCATCGAGATAGCCGCCGGGGTTGCCACGCAAGTCGAGGATAAGCTTATTGAGACCGGAATCGACAAACTCCTGCAACGCTTCCCGAAATAGATTGGCCGACGGTGCGGAGAAGTTGTAGAGACGGATGACAAATATCCCATCGGCTCGCTTCTCGGTATCGATAGTCGGAATCTGGATGACTGCGCGGGTGATCTCCACCTCAAAAGGCAGCTTGCGACCCTGTCGGAATACGAGGAGCTTCGCCAGAGTGCCCACTTCGCCGCGGATCAAATGCACCGCATCTTCAGTGGACATCCCCGAAGTGATCTTACCGTTGATCTCGAGCACTTTATCCCCACTTCGCATCCCCGCCTTCTCCGCCGGAGATCCTTTGAGTGGTGTGATGACAGTGACAATGTTGTCTTTCAGACCAATCTCCATACCAACCCCACCAAAAACGCCGCTCACCTGACTGTCAAAGTCTTTCGCCTCTACTGGTGGCATAAAGACGGTGTATGGATCCTTAAAAGCGCTCGCGAGTCCCTCGATAGCACCCCAGACCTTCTCCTGAGGCAAAATTTCTTTTGAGGATACGTGTTTTTCGTTCAAAATCCGCCACGCCCGCCAAAATGTCTCGAAGTCTGCAGTATCCGAGATCTCATTTTCTCGATTGAGCAAGCCAGTGAGCTTGGACACTTCTGGTCGATTGGCATAGCCCGCCAATGTGCCGAGACCAAATACCGCCACCAGCACGAGGGCAATATAGATACCGAGCGCGACTCGACTTTTCGCGAAGGCTGCCACTGTTTTGTATGTTTTCATGTCGAGACATTATCGCAAATGCGCTACCCGTGGTCAACGAATAGAAGGCGCGGTATAATGTCCGAAATGATCAACACCTATACCTACAAAAAACTCACTTGGATCGACCTCGAGTCGCCCACTCGAGATGAAGTGAAGAAAGTGATGGAGGAATATCGGCTTGACCCACTTGTGGCACAAGAATTGCTCAGCCCGAACCTCAAGCCACGCATCGAGAAGTTTCCCGAATTCCTCTACCTTGTTCTCAACTTCCCCGCCATCACTCAACGGACCAAGAAAAGGGGGCTTACCAAGGGTCGCGTCCAGGAGATCGACTTTCTCATCGGGAAAGATGTCATCATCACTGCCCGATACGACACCATCGACCCGTTGCACCATTTTGCGAAGGTCTTTGAGGTCAATTCCGTGCTCGACAAGGGCGAAATGGGTGAACACGCTGGCTACATCTTCTTCTATATGATGGAGCGCATCTACAAATCCCTACGCGATGAGCTCGACGCGATGGACGACCAACTCATCCGCATTGAGGAAGATATTTTTGCCGAGCGTGAGAAGGAAATGGTATTCGAACTCTCCACCGTGAGCCGTTCGCTGCTTGATCTCAAAAAAACGCTCGGCCACCACCGCAGCATCCTCACCACATATGGCGCGATGAGCGAGGCTTTTTTCGGCCAAGGATACGAGTCCCATGTCCGTCGCCTTATCGACGAGTACGGCAAGATCGAAGAAGTCATTCGCGGCCAATTCGAGCTGCTCGAAGAGCTCCGCTCGACCAACGACTCCCTCTTGAGTACCAAACAGAACGAGGTGATGAAATTCTTCACCGTCATCACGTCGATCATCTTCTCCGTCGATCTCATCATCGCTGTCCTCACGCTGGACCTCGCCTCCAACCCCTTCCTCGCCGCGGCTGGCAACTATGCGATCACTTTGACTGTTATCATCGCCTGCTCGCTTGGCCTCCTCGGCTTCTTTAAATACAAGAGGTGGCTGTAAGAGCTGCACAAACCAGCAAAACCATGTCCGAAATTCGCCTGTACAATACACTCACCAAACAGAAAGAGGTCTTCACACCGTCGCGCAAAGGTGTACTCGGCTTTTTGGGCATCCCCAACAAGACCGTCACCATGTACAACTGCGGGCCAACCGTGTACCAATCGCTCCACATCGGCAATTACCGCGCGTACGTTTTTGCCGATATTTTGAAACGTACCCTTGAGCATGGTGGGTATCGCGTACAACAAGTGATCAACATCACCGATGTCGGCCACCTTGTCGGCGACGGCGACGAAGGCGAAGACAAGATGCAGGTAACAGCACAGAAGCAGCAGCGCTCGTCGAAGGAGATTTCGGAGGACTACACGAAGGAATTTTTTGGCGGACTTGCGGCGCTAAATATTGAATTTGCATCGGGACAATCTCCGGCCACCGAGTTTCCTCGCGCCACCAGCTATATTCCCGAACAGATCGCTCTCATCGAGCAGCTCGAGCGCACAGGCTTCACTTACAAAATCTCCGACGGCATCTATTTTGATACCTCAAAGTTTCCGCAGTATGGCAAGCTTGGGAATATCGACATCGCCGGCCTCTCCGAAGGTCATCGTATCGCCGTCAACAGTGAAAAGCGACATTCGACCGACTTTGCGTTGTGGAAGTTTTCTAATACGAAGCGCGACCAGGAATGGCCATCGCCGTGGGGCGTCGGTTTTCCAGGCTGGCATATCGAATGTTCGGCGATGGCCATGAAGCTACTGGGCACGACCATCGACATTCACACCGGCGGCATCGACCACATCCCGACCCATCACAACAATGAGATCGCGCAATCCGAAGCCTCGACAGGTAAAGCCTTTGTCCGATTTTGGCTGCACGGCGCACATCTACTCATTGACGGACAAAAAATTTCGAAGTCGCTCGGCAACACTATCTATCTAAAAGACCTCGCTGCCCACGGCGTGACCCCGCTTGGCTTTCGCTACTGGCTCCTCACCGCCTCCTATCGCACGCAAATGAATTTCACCTGGGAGGCCGTGAAGGGTGCGCAGACGGCGTATGAGCGGCTGCTCGAGCAAGTGCGCGGGCTTCCGAAAGGATCCGTTTCTGACAAAACGCACGCTAGATACAGAAAAGTTCTTGACTCAGCGATTAATGACGACCTCAATACTTCGAAGGTCCTGGCAACCATCTGGGACATGCTGAAAGATGGTTCAGTGAGTAGCGAGGAGAAAATGAGTACACTCATGGAGTTCGACAAAGTGCTCGGTCTGAAACAAAATACTTCAGTCGGCGTGCTTTCGTATGTTTTTGCCCCAGAAATTGTCGCCCTCAAAGATGCCCGTGACCTCGCTCGACAAAATAGAGACTTCAAAAAGTCCGACGAACTACGCGCAGCAATTAAAGAAAAAGGATACGATATCGTGGATACAGCAAAAGGCAGTACTTTGGTGAAAAATAGTCTGTTACCATAGAGCATTACGACGAAAAGGGTTCCAAACGGCTAATTACCTATGGAGCCCCTTTCATTACTGCTGTGGATAACTTTGACTTTAGGTCTGTTTTTTGCTACATTATCCTTGATCGAAAGATCAATAAATCTATCGCTTAGGGGCTCCGCAAGGAGTCCCTTTGGCTTTTTACACTACTACCTCTATCGATCGATTTTATCCTTGATACTGTGCGGTATTTCCTTTGGCCAACAAATGAATTCTTTAATTTTTTTGATATCAAAAATAGGGACCCTTATCTCATTCAGCTCATAAGAAACGGCTCTCGACGTAGCGAACAGGAACACTTTCTTATTGTCTTTCACCAACTGATTGATTGGATCGACAAAATCGCCATCGCCGCTCCACAAAATGAATGTGCTCAGATCAGCCCCGTCAAAGTCTTGGAGCATGTCTCTGCCAATCTCTACATCAAAATTACATTTCATATCCTCGATGAACGTAACTCCCTGCTTATTAAATTCAGCCAGCTTCTCATTGAGTAATTCAATCGTTTCCAGACTCAGCTTGGACAACAGACATTTTTTAATAAAATTCTCTAGCAAAGCCGGCGAATTTGGGGCGATACTGGAAGTATTAATGGACATTTTCATCACCTTCACCGGTTTTGTCTTTACTTGGTATCCGAGGTTCTCTGCATCCACAATCGCCTGTTCCGACTTTTCGTTACCTAGAAGCGTACCTGTATAAAAACGGATGATTTTCACATGGGAAAATGAATCGAGTAGCTGTTTCAGCCTACCGAGGTGAATATGAAATCCTAACCTTTCTTGCCAATGGATCACGTTCGCCCAATCAATATAGACGTTGGCACTATCGGCAAAAATGACCTCCAGTTCCCTCACGACATCTGGAAATAGCCTCGCAAGCTCGGCTATTCTCTTGGTTTTTGGAATAAACACGATATGACAATTTTACCATAATCGTGGGTGGCACTAGCAAAAAAGTGACGGACGAGACCCTATCCCCACCCTCTCCACACCTTATTCCCTTTTCGCCCGCGCGAAGGCATTGCCCGCGGGCAGGCGCAAAAGGTAGAATAGCCGAATGGCCACCAATCTGCGAATTCCACCCCAAAACCTCGACGCTGAAAAAGCGTTGCTCGGTTCGATCATGCTGCGCTCGGACGCGATCAACGAGATCAACGACTCGATCAACGACCGAGTTTTCTATTCCGAAAAGCATCGCATCATCTTCCGCTCGATGATGGAGCTCTTCACCAAGAGTACGCCGATCGACATGCTCACCCTCACCACCCGCCTCCGCGAGAACAACCAGCTCGACCAGATCGGCGGCGCCAGCTACATCGCCGAGCTTGCGAACGCCGTCCCCTCTTCGGCTAACATCGTCCACTATGGCACGACGGTGAAGAACAAATTCATGATGCGCCAACTCATCGACGCGTCGGAATTCATCTCCGGCCTCGGATACGACGAATCGGCAGAAATAAATGAACTCCTCGACAAAGCCGAGAAGCGCGTCTTCGAGGTGACCAGCTTCGACAATGGCCACAAGGTGGTGGAAATCAAAGACACGCTCAACGAAGCCTGGGAGCGTTTCGACAAACTCTCGCAAAACAAAGGCGAACTCCGCGGTGTACCGACCGGCTTTCGAGAGCTCGACAACAAGCTCTCCGGCTTTCAGGAATCCGACCTCATCATCCTCGCGGCACGACCTTCGATGGGTAAGACATCGCTCGCGCTCGACTTTGCTCGCAAAACCGCGATCAATCACAACACACCCGTCGCCATCTTCTCTTTGGAAATGTCAGCACAGTCACTGGTGGACCGCATGCTTTCTGCTGAATCCCAGATCGACTCTTGGAGTTTGCGCAACGGCAAGGTCGCCGCGGAGGAAGATTTCGTGAAGCTCCGCGGCGCCATGGACCGCCTCTCACGCGCGCCAATCTTTATCGACGACCAAGCCGGCAACAACATCCTCAAGATGCGCTCTGTCGCCCGCCGACTCAAAAAAGACAAGGGACTCGGTCTCATCATCGTCGACTACCTCCAGCTCATGACCCCCACCCAGACCAAGGGCAGCGACAACCTCGTACAACAGACCACCGAAATTTCACGTTCTCTCAAGCAGCTCGCCAAGGAGCTCAAGGTGCCCGTGATCGCCCTCTCCCAACTCTCCCGAGCCGTGGAGCAGCGCGGTGGGGAGCCTCGCCTCTCCGACCTGCGAGATTCTGGTTGCCTAGCTGGCGACACCCTCATCACCCGCGCCGACACTGGCGAACGCGTGACCATAAAGTCATTGGTCGGCCAGACAAACATTCCCGTCTTTTCATTGAACAAGGAAAACAAAGTACAGATCAAACACGCCACCAAGGTATTCTCGAGCGGCGTGAAAAAGCTGTTTGAACTGAAGACGCGCTCTGGCCGCACGATCAAAGCCTCCGGCAACCATCCATTCATGACCGTGGCTGGCTGGCACCGCCTCGACGAACTTGGCCTCCACACCCACATCGCCACTCCGAGGCAGCTCGACACCGTCACCGGCATGGCGCCTGTCCACGGCCTCATTTTGAGCCAGCACGAGCTTATTCTCCTCGCCCACCTGCTTGGCGACGGCTGCGTATTGCCTCGCCAGCCCATCCATTACACTAGCGCCGACCCGGCGAACCTCGCGGTCGTAGCTGAAGCTGCAAAAGCCCTGTTTGGCATCACCCCGCGGCAAGTGGCACAGGAAAATTGGTGGCACCTGTACTTGCCATCCCCATATCATCTTGGTCATCACAAAAAGCATCCGATCACTCTCTGGTATCAAAAGCTCGGTATCGCATCGGAGCGTTCGTACAAGAAAGTCATTCCGAATGCACTCTTCCAATCCTCGCAGATCGACATCGCCTTCTTTTTGAAGCACCTCTGGGCGACCGATGGCAATATTTCGTTCATTCACCCTTCGCACGCCGCGCCGTTCTCCGGCCGAAAAACAGCCGGTGCCATCTACTACGCCTCCACCAGCAAGACCCTCGCCGAACAGGTGCAGCACCTTTTGCTTCGCCTCGGCATTTTGAGCACGCTCCGCGAGGTCGCCCAGCACAAGGCCGGCAAAACCTATCGACCGAATTATCACGTCTCCATCCAGGGCAGCATTATGCAGATCCACTTCCTCGAGATCGTTGGTTGCTACGGCAAGCGCGGCGAGATTATTTCGGAGATGCTGGTAGCCTTGCGACAGATCGAAGCGAATCCGAACGTGGATATCATCCCGAAGGATATCTGGCATTCATACATTAAGCAGGCCAAGCTCGAAGCCGACATCAGCTGGCGTGGCGTGTCGGAAAAAATGGAGGTCTCGTACAATGGCACCGCCCTCTTCAAGGCCGGCCTTTCTCGCGCACGTCTGATGAAGATCGCCGACATTCTCACCAGCCAATCTCTCGCCTCGCTCGCCCAGTCGGACATCTTCTGGGACGAAGTGGTCTCCGTGACCCCGCTCGGCGAAGAAGAAGTCTTCGACGCCACCGTACCCGGCACGCACAATTTCATCGCCAATGACATGATCGTGCACAACAGTATCGAGCAGGATGCGGACATCGTGCTCTTCATCCACCGTGAGGACAAATACAACAAGGAGTCTGGCCGCCCAAACATCGCGAAGATCATGATCGAGAAGCACCGCAACGGTCCGACCGGTGTGGTGGAGCTGTATTTTGACGAAAAGAAGACCACCTTCCAAAGCATCGAGAAGTCCGACTTCGGAGACTTTGGCGGCGCCATCGGTGGCGGAGAGTTTTAGGGTATAATCGAGCGATAAGCGGCGCGGCGGGAGTCGCCTGAGCGCCGCGGACGATTTCAAATGGACACCATCAGCAAACTCATCGAGCAGTTCCGACAGTTTCCCGGCATCGGCCCGCGCCAAGCGAAGCGTTTTGTGTATTTTCTGCTGGGCCAGAGCGAAGCATATCGCTCGCAGCTCGCCGCGCTCGTACTTGAACTCAAAAAACAAATCCGCGTCTGTTCATCCTGCCAACGCTTCTTCCCTCTCAGCGCCAAAACCTCCGACCTCTGCGTGATCTGTGCCGACCCGCGTCGCTCCGAAGAAACCTTGCTCGTGGTCTGCCGCGACGTGGATTTTGAAAACATCGAAAAGAGCCACACGTACGACGGCAAATACTTCATTCTCGGCGGTTCGGTTCCGATTTTGGAGAAAAATCCTGAACAACGCGTGCGCTCTCGTGAGCTCGCCAGCCTCGTCGAAAAGATGGCCAACAAGCCGAAATACGACCCGCTCGACCCCGACAATTCGTCCACCATGCCCGAAGCCTCAAAAAGCCTCAAGGAGGTGATTTTGGCCTTCAACCTCACACCTGAGGGCGAACACACCCAGCACTATATACAGGGCATTTTGGGGCCTTTGGTGGCCAAATATGGCCTCACCGTGAGCACCCTTGGCCGCGGCCTCTCCACCGGCCTCGAACTCGAATATTCCGACAGCGAAACCGTGAAAAATGCCCTTCGCGGGAGGCAGAGGAGCGAGTAGTACAACTTGAAGTCGCAAATTGCGACCTCAAGTTTTGTGGCCATCCTCAGGTGCAAATCCAATTTTCTTTTTCGGCCCCTCTGGCGGATCCATCAACCGCTTCACCACCGAATATACTGCCGAAAGCTGGTCGCCGTGTTCTTTCTGCTTTCTCTCAATCTCGGCAATCTTCAGCGCTAGATCGGCATGCGTCGCCAACATTTCGCGCATTTTGATGAAGGCTCGGACGATGAAGATACTCATTTGTGCTGCTCGTTGGCTTCTTAGTACAGAAGCGAGCATAGCAACACCGTGTTCGGTGAAGACGTATGGCAAATAACGGCTTCCGCCATGGCCCAAACTTGAGATCACAATTTGTGATCTCAAGTTTGCAAATTCTTCACGGGTGAGCTGGAAGGTAAAATCTTCCGGAAAACGAACGAGATTTCTCTTCACCGACTGCACCAAAATTCGGGTCTCCACACTGTACAATTTTGCCAAATCAAAATCCACCATCACTCGCTGGCCACGGATAATATAGATTTTGTGCTCTACCACGTTTTGGATTTCATCTTTTTCCACCCCTTAATTCTACCGACCCGCAAAATCCGTTGCAATGCGAAAAAGATAAAGAAAGAATAAAGGAAATTTTATCTCCACCCTGAAGTTGTTTCGGAGAGCGAAGTCAAAATGTTGACAATTAATTTTATACTCAGTAATGTAAGCTTGGTCTAGACAAAGATTTCTCTGGTAGTGATTGAAAACTCAGTGGAAGGAATACCAAATGAACAAACCGAACATCCTCGTCTTTGCAACAGGCAACCCAGAAAATGGCGGTGGGTCGGGCTTCGAAAAGCTCGTCCTCGCCTCTCGAGTAGGAGTCCTTGATGCGAACATCCAAGCAGTGGTCTCGAATCACCCGGGCGGCGGAGTGCGGATGCGGGCCGACAAGCTAGGTGTCCCGTTCATCCACTTTCCAAAGCCCTGGAATGCCGAGGCATACCAGCGGATAGCCGACCAATCGGGTGCTGATCTTTTTGCACTCTCCGGCTGGCTCAAGCTCGTCACCGGTCTTGATCTGAAGACCCGCTTTAATCCGCGGACAGTCATCAATATCCATCCGGGGCCACTTCCTGCATTTGGCGGGCCTGGTCTTTACGGACATCACGTGCACGAAGCGGTGATCGCTGCCTTCAGGCAACGCAGCGTCACGCACTCTGCGGTCTCCATGCATTTCGTCACGAAAGAATACGACCGCGGCCCGGTCTTCTTTCGGGGCCTTGTGAAGATCAATGAAGACGATACCCCTGACACCCTCGCTACGCGGGTCAATCAGCAAGAGCATCTCCATCAACCGCGCATCACCAGCTTGGTGGCAAACGGACTAATCAAGTGGGATGGGGTCAATCCTACTTCGCTCGAGGTTCCCGCAGGATACTCGGCCAGGATTTGGGCCTGAGACCATTCAACACTTCACCAAGCCGCAGGATACGTCCTGCGGCTTTCTTTTTTGCAAAGAAAACCCCTGTGAGGACTAGCCTCACAGGGGTGGCAAATTCGAACCCGTCGCGCAGCCATGCGGACGGGTTTTCTTTTTGACATTATTCTCCACAAACAAAAAACGCCTTGCGGCGTTTTTTGTTTTCTTTTCGCGCATTCCGCGCGCTTCTTTACTTCACCGCCTCAATCTTCACGGTCACAAACGGCTGTCGGTGACCATTCTTCTTGAAATATCGGCTCTTCTGCTTGTAGTGGATGACGTCGATCTTCTTTGCTCGGCCTTCTGAGGCGAGAGTGCCGGTGACCTTGGCGCCAGCGATAAAAGGGGCACCCACGATGGTCTCCTTGCCGTTGTCGGTAAGCAACACCTTGTCGAAAGTGACCTTGTCGCCCACCTTTACGGCGTCGAGCTTCTCAATAGAAACAACGTCTCCGACAGAGACCTTGTACTGCTTGCCGCCCGTCTGGATTACTGCAAATTCGTTCATAGTCCCACTATTCTACATAAAAGCGAAATAAAGGCAAGTCCTGCAAGACGGCCAGTAAAAAGACCTCGCGCGCAACTCGGTGGGTTACAGAGTGCGTGCGAGGCTTGTTGCGGATTCCTACATTTCTATGGTTCCAGACCGCAATGTCTGTAGCGGCCCAGATCGGTTTTTTTGAAGCCTCTGAGGCATGTGGAAACGGAGCCTCTGTTCAAAAAGCACCTCCCTGCCGATCCTTTTGGAATCCTACTGACAACCGAAGAATCAGCTCGAACACCACTATACCTCATCCGAGTCCGGCTTGTCGAGCACCAACGCCTCGATACCCACAGACGCGCCTGTGATGCGCATCACATCTTTGTCGATTTTCTTAAATTCCTTGCCGGCATTGTTGAAATGGTTCACTACGGTAGTGAGAGAATTACCAAGCTTGCCGTGATACTCCTCATACGTCTTCAAATGCTTGCCGAGCTCCGAGACACGCTTCACGATGTCTTTGGCCTGCTCCTCGATCTGCATCGCCTTGAGGCCCTGTAGGACGGTCTGCAAGTACGCCAGGAAAGACGTCGGCGAGACAATAATCACCTTGTACTTCCCTGCCGCCCGCTGGATGAGATTTTCGTCGCCATCGGCACCGCCGGCACCACCACCAATCGTATTCACCAGCAGGTCATAGTAGATAGCCTCATGCGGGATGAACATGAAAGCAAAATCCATCGTACCCTCGTTTGGCCGAATGTATTTTGAGGTTTCCTGAATACGCAATTTCAGATCGTTCTCAAATAGCTTCTTCAAACGATCCTTCTCGGCAGCGTCGCGGCTCTCCACCATACGGTTGTAATTTTCAAGGGAAAACTTGGAGTCAATCGGGATCACTTTGTCTTTCACAAACACGGCCGCGTCTACTATCTCACCATTCGCAAAAGCATATTGCATCTGGTACTGGCCGGGCGGCAACACATTTTTGAGTAACGTCTCCAAATAATATTCACCGAGGATGCCGCGCTGCTTCGGATTTTTCAAAATATCCTGCAAGCCCTGAAGCTGGTCAGCAAAAGACACCACTTGGCGATTTCCCTCTTCCATTTTGGTAAGTCCTTCGGTCACTTCTTTGAGTAGTTTTTGCGACACATCAAATTGACCGCGAATGGTGTCGTTCATATGCCGCGCGCTTTCGTTCATCTTCGAATCCACCACTTTCGAAAATTCGCCCATTTGGCGGACATTGTCGCCGAGCTTGTTGTCCACCACTCGCGAGAGCTCGTTCATCTGCTGGAGAATGAGTTTCAGGCCCGTGTCTTCTTTTGGTTCCTCCGCTTCAGACTTCCCTTTCAACAATTTCCAGATCAAAAAACCGTTTCCCGCAAGAAGGAGTGCCCCGATGGCGACAAGGAGTGAGATGGTGGTCTGCGACATGCGAATAGTATACCAAATCTCGTGCCAAAATGGGGCCTTTGCGGTATACTAAATTCACTATGCTACTACACGAAACCATCCAGACGAAAATGAAGGAGGCGATGATCAAGAAAGACGCAGTCCGCCTCTCGGTACTTCGCGGACTACTGGCTTCATTCATGAACGAGCTCGTAGCGAAGAAAATCACTGGCCCGCACCTCTCCGATGACGATGCTCTCGCCCTCATCAAGCGTGCCGTGAAGCAGCGCAAGGACTCGATCGACCAATTCGGCAAGGGTGGCCGGCAGGACCTCGTGGATGCCGAGAAAGCCGAGCTCACCATCCTCGAAGCCTTCCTCCCTCAGATGATGAGCTACGAGGAAGTGTTGAAGATCGCTAAAGTCCGTCAAGCCGAGCTCGGCATGAAAGACAAAACCGCGGTCGGCAAATTCACCGGCATGCTGATGAAAGAATTCAAGGGCAAGGCCGATGGTATGGTGGTGAAGGAGGCCGTCGAGAGCTTGTTTAAGTAACCGGTAACCCCAAGACCAACAACACCCCCATGTCATTCGAACAGATTCCCCTTTTTGAAGAAAGCCGGCAACCGGGAAAGGCGGTGTTGATCGAGACGTCAGAAGAGAAAACAGCGCGTGAGTCCGCAGAGACAAAGGCGGCCTTCGCCCGTATACAAGAAGTCGTGAAGAATACGCCGTCATGGGAGGATTTGAAAAGGAACGCACCTATGGATGACGGCCGAAGTCGCCACACGCGAAAGCTTGGCGAAGGAGCCAATAAAATTAGTAATGATACCAGCGGAAGCTGGATGAGGGAGCATGAGGCGCGACAAGATGAGCGTGCTGAGCAATTCAGCTCAGAAGCCGATCGCCCCGATTTGGCGAGTAAGTAGGTTTTCTGCGCAGCTTTCCGGTGTGTTAGTTACGAAGCTCCAACAATGACAATGGGCTCCTGAGGTTATTTGAAAAGGCCTCTCGCAGCCACGACGGTGGCGAGAGGAGCCAATATTTCAGCAGAAATATATGGCGTGCCTTTTCAAATAACCTCAGGAGCCTCTTATTGCACCTCTTGCCAGCTATCGATCTGATATCCGCCCGACGGACCAGAAGTGAACAGTAGGTTCGCCAACCCGGACTCATAGGTTACTGAGGCACTATTCTTCAGTCGCAATTTCCAGCCCGTCGCTTCTTTCAAGCTGGCGCTATTTTCAATTTCAATCATCCCACTCGGAGCATACACAAGAAGCTTTCCTGAGATAGAATTACCGACTTTTATGGCGAATTCCCCACCGCCAAGCGAGGCACTCTTGTTGCGCGACACAACCATTACATAGGAATTGTTCCCCGACCCAAGAAACGTAGAGGTGTTGGTCAACTCAACCTTGCTGCTGGAAGTGCGGTTTGTTGGATTGTCAGCAATGACAGCGGCTGTCCGCCCTGATATAGATGGACTAATATTGATCGTCGCACTATTTTTGATGAACACATTTCCCTTTACCCACACCATGCCGGATAAGTTCAGTATACCGTTGTTACTAAGCTCCAAGTCGCAATTAATCTTCACCGGACCGAGCGTGACCGTAGAGGTGATCTTGTACGGACACGGTGTAGTCAGCACCCCTCCCGCCGCAGCGTCAGTTTCCCACTGATCAATAGTAGCCTCAGAAATCGGCATGCTCGAGGTTGCTTGATTGGCACTGCCCGGATACGAGACTCCGCCGACGCTAGAGCCGGTAATGGTTTGATAGTACGCGTCTTTGGTGACTACTGAATCGGTGATTGTTTTTGCGTACATCGATCCCGCAGTACCCGCCGCATTGATTCGCGTCACGCTCCCTGTCGAACCAGCCGACACAACAGTACCAGTGATCGTATTGCCACCAGAACCCATCGCGCCGTACGACTGGAAGGCGCTCGAAGCATTATTTGCGCCGTTCAATACAAAAACGGCACCATTCTTCACCTTCACTGTGTTTGGTCCACCGTTGCTAGAAATATTTGTCGTCGAAACCTTTACCGGCAAGGCCGGATTAGCCAGGCTCCACACATCGAGGGATCTCTGGCTGGTGTTGTGAGTATTAAATACACCGACATAGAGGTACCCTGCGCCACCATCTATGGACTGCGGCTCGAGAATACTGTTTGCCGCAGTCGCATACACCACCGTCGGCACGGCGGGATTGGATAAACTCAACACGTACATGCCGCTCAAAATATAGGACATGACGTACATATACTGTCCGGCAATGTACGGCGTATACGTGCGACTATACATCGTACCCGCGGGCATCACACCGACATAGGTCGGGCTGGCAGGATTCCCGAGAGTGTAGGAGTAGATGCTGCCGTAGTTGCCATTGAGATCGTGTCCAATGTACAGATAGTTTCCGTTGATCGTCACCCAGACTGGGTTCGCGACGGTACTGATCGTGCCCACTACCGCGGCCTGCGTAGGATTCGAAATATTCACAATCTTTGTGACTGTACTGTTGAAAAGTGGGATATACAGGTAGCCATTTGCAATACGCCCGTTCTTTCCCGATCCGCCAAGAGCCAATTGCATCACGAGTGTCGGGCTAGTTGGCGAGGTGATATTGTAGATGTCTAGATTGCTGGAGTTGAGCGAGGTGATGTACAGATAATTCCCAGAGGTAACGAGCGTGTTGTGATACGGATTCGAGCCGTAGTTGGTGGTCACCGAACCCACCACGGTTGGCGTTGTCGGGTTGTTGAGGTCGACAATCTGAAAGCTGTTCGAACTCAAGACGTACGCATATCTGCCGTCGGCGGAAAAATCGAAGCTTGCGGCACCGCCAGCTGACGCGCTCGAGACCGTGGCTGAGCCGGAAAGTCCGGGGCTAGCAGCGTTGCTGTTATTCACCGCAGCGGACCCGGTGACCGGTCCGTTGGAGTATACGTTGCCGAGAATAGAAGATGAGTTCTGCAACTCAATACCCCCTTCGCCCGCCTGTACGCCGTAATTGAAAGACACCCC
Organism: Patescibacteria group bacterium; assembly: GCA_038065315.1. NCBI lineage: Bacteria > Patescibacteria group bacterium. The sequence goes on along the minus strand of JBBTRF010000001.1, from coordinate 121,145 downwards.
CATGCCGGTAGTCACCATTGAACTGACCTTTTTGATATAGCTGTCGCGGTCGCCGGTACTGGTGACCTGCTTGCCGCCAGAAACATCGGTGACGGTAGTCGAGGCAGTATAGCCATTGAGTGTGAGATTTTCTGTTGCACTGACATTCATACCGTTTTGGAGACGGTAGAGCACGTCCTCATGAAGTGCTTCCGCCACGGCATAGCTTTCTCGAGACTTCACGACATTTTGGCTTCCCTGCAGATCGCGAAGCGTGGTCTGTGACACACCGGTGAGAATGGCCAGACCAATACCAAGGAAGAAGATCACTGAGGCGATCATTACCTGGCCGGACTGAAGATTTCTTGATTTCAATTTCATAAAGGATCGTATTACCATAATCATCACATATTACGAGTGACTGCGGTAGTGTAGAACGTCTCGGTGCGAGTCTTCACACCGAAGCTACTTTGGACGGTGAGCGTAATGCGCACGCCGTTGGAGACGCTGTTTTGGAGCAAAGCTAGGGTGAAGTTGGTCACCGACGCGCCGGAGAGCGTGAGTGGGCCTTCGTCTATGCCGCTACGACTCACACGAAGCACCCCATTGCTCACCGTGAACGCTATGGTCGTGGTTGCACCACTTGCGTTTTCACTCACCAGGCTGAGCACACCAGGATTCGCTCCAAAAGTACTGCCAGCGAGATTGATCGAGCTCGCCTGTCGAGTCTCATAGATAATGCGCTGCAAGGCTGCACTCGCCGAGGACGATACTGCCTTGGCGAGGCGAATATCAGCATAACTTTTCGTGAGTGCGGAGATACCATTCACCAAAAAGACCGTCACCGAGGTGAGAAGGGCGAGATAGATGAGCATCTCCACCATCGAAAAGCCACAGGCGGCGCGGCGACGTGAGCCGCTTTTGTTTTTAGATGGGCTAATTTCCATACAGGTTCGTGATATAGCTGGAAATCTGCTTCATGGTGGTAGACAGTGCAGTGTTGTCGTCCGGCCAAGCCACCGCCACAGTGAAGCCGCGAGTATTCGGGTCGAGCGTTCCAGTAGCGGCAATGCGGTTGTTGCTGTCGCGATACACTGTAGTGAACACCACGGTGCGTGCATACCGCACATCGATCATCTGCGGAGTGGTGGTGAATTGCCAGGCCGAACCAGTCCAATTCAAATACTGGGTAGTGCTCGCCGTGACCGGTGCGATATATGAGGTCCAGCTCGTATCGCGGAGCAGGCGCACCACTTCGAGTCCCTCTTCCATCAGAAAGGCCGCTTTCACCGCTTTGACATTGTTCAATTCTGCACGTAAATAGGCGGTATACACATTAAAAATGGAGACCGAGGTGATCGCAATGATCGCCACCGCGACAAGCACCTCCACCAGGCCAAAACCTTGTTTCCTGTTTTTCACAATTTTCAATAATGTCATGTTCATATTATTGCGCCTCAGCGATGCCAGTAGCATACACCGTGACGGTTCGATAGCTCGTCGGTGTCGCAGTGAGGGTCACGCGAAAGGTACCGCTCTGAGTAGTGGTGCCGGTGAGTTTGTTGAACAAAACATCCTGCCCTGCCCCATTGAGAGAAATGTTTGAGAGGGAGAGCCGCGGGTCGAGGACGAGGGGTTTGTTTGTGCTAGCGTTGGCATCGTATATGGAGCCGACGAATAGCACTGGGCCAGTGGAGAGGAGACGGACACCATAAGCCACTGCACCTTTCGCCGACACAGTGAGTGAGCGGGCCTGATCCAACACTGCCACCACTGCATCAGTACTTTTGTCGAGAGATTGGCGAGCCGTGACCGTACTGAAAGACACCGTAGCTAAGGCGGCGATCATGGCAACAATAGCCACGACAACCACCATTTCCACCAGAGTAAGACCGGCTTGCTTCATTGCTGTATTGTATCGGAGATTTGACCCTTTTCGTAGGGAAAATGGGTATAGAACAAGCATTGACATATATATATTGCGTGTGCTAATGTTCTCCTTGAACCGTATTCCCCGAGTGGGGCATACATGAACCTGACCGCCGACCAGGAGTCGGCTCAACAAAAATACAGACACCGCAACGTATGAGCACTGCAACCACCGCCCTCAAGATCCGCAAGAAAAACCGGATCACGACCAGCACTCCCCCTCCGCCGACCGCTGGCGGACAGGCGCCGGGCACCTTCCGCGAGGACACCCGATCGCCGTGGCAGCTAGCCTCGCTCGACTTCACGGAGGAGGTCGCCCGGATTTATGCGGGCAAGATCTCCCCGAGCGAGAGCATGTTTCATCCCCTCGAGCCCATCAACGTGCTCGGTGAAGAGTGCGTCCACCAGATCGGTTCACCGCGGGCGAAGGAATTCTTCCGCCTCGCCAACGAACTTATCGGGCGTGCTGAATGTGTTCCGAACCCGAAGACCCCCAGTGAGGTCGAGATCGTGAAATACCAAAAGGACCACTTGCTGGACCTTTCCCAGACCGCGATGAAGCTGTTCTGGGCCCAAGTCGAAGCCGAGATCGGCACGAAGCTCGACACCAGGACCCTCGGTCTGCGCGCTGACTGGCACGTCACCGTGGCGCGCGAACGTGGTGATGACAACCCACTGAGGATGTTCTTCGGCGGCGACCAGCCGGACTCACTCCTGAAGTTCCTCCAGCAGAGCGTGGCTCGTCAGCGCCAGCGTCAGCGCGGCGGCAATAACGGCGAGTAATCAGCAGCGCGACTCGACTCACATGGTGCGACAGGCAACTGTCGCACCATTTTTCATTTCTTGGATTTTGATAATAAAAAACTGCCGACCGGTTGAGGCCGACAGCTACTGCAAACGAGTCGATGTTTCCTACTTCCCGCCTTTGATGCGGCGCTCCAGTTCTGGACCGGAAATGCGACCGAACATGACACGGTTGTCCCGGAAAGGAATCTTCCCGATATTCACGTAGGCGAAGAACGTGCTCCCTCGCTCCGGCGAGAAGGATACTTCGACATGCTCGACCATCTCGATCTCCGGAGTTCCTGGCTGGCCCCCTGGAATGATCGATGACTTCCGGGTGATGAGACGGAAGGACTTGTTTTGGAGGCTTGAGTCTTGTAGGATCTCGAGTATGATCGGCGCCGGCGAAGGCAGTTGCGCGGGATACGAGACCACGAACACGCCGCAGCGGTTCGTTTGGACGTTCTTCACGACGTAGGCGACGTCGTTGGTGACAAGCGGGCCGAGGATTGCGGCGGAGCATGTCCACTCCACTTTGTTGGTGGGAATAAGGAACGTATCGGGGACATTCGCCAGATCGTTGGTTGCCCCATCGACCGACTGGATAGAGGCGCAAAAGGTGGCGAGAGCGAACAAGACCGACAGGAGGGTTTTCATAGGCAGGTCAAGGTGCGGGCTTCCGGACTCTTGCGTGAGTGCAAGCTGATCCGAGACTGTATTTACTATGCCAGATTTTAGATATCTGTCAATGTCTGCCTGATTGAAATCAACCCTACTCTCCTACTTGAACCAGGTCTTAAGCCACTCTTTCATCATCGCAATCTCACCTGTCTGGGCGGTGACGATGTCGTTGCCGAGCTTCACCAACTCTGGTCGCTTGGTACCTGCAAGCAAGGTCTGTGCCATTACCACTGCCCCTTCATGGTGCACGATCATTTCTTCAAGAAACGCTTTCTCGAGATCCCCACCTGTCTTCCCTTCCAATTCGCTCATCATGCCACCCATTGCACCATGCATGTTTGAAGAAACGTCCGGGGTGTTGAGCCAATAACCGAGAATGAGACCGACAAGGAGCGCAACGAGACCAGCAAGAAACGTGTTTTGATTTTGCATGAGATTGGGTGATTAGCTGTTATGGGGTAATTGTAGCACTTCAAGACAGCTTCTCCGCGCGCTCTTTGTTATTTCTGACTCGCGAGTGCGACCTTAATACCGAGAACGATCAGCACGATCCCAGTGACGCGTTCTATGTGGTGTTGGACCTTGGCGATCTTCGATTTGATCAAGCTGTTCGAGAATACCGTTGAGAGAAAGGCGAACCAGACAAACGTGATGACCATGGTTTCGAGGCCAAAGAAGAGCTGGATGAGCTTTGGCGTCACTGGGTCGATAATCTGAGTGAAGAGTGCGAGAAAGAACATTGTCGCTTTCGGATTGAGTACGTTGGTGAGAAAACCGGTTTTGACGGCGGACCAATTTGAGATATCTTTTTTCTCTGGAAGCATCGAGGTCGAAGCGGTTTCCAAAGACGACTGCGGATTGGCACGGAGCGAAAGATATCCGATGTAGATGAGGTAACCAGCGCCAAGGTATTTGATGATGCTGAAGAGCACGACTGACTGAGAGATGATGAGCCCGATACCGAGTAGCGAGTACGCGACGTGCACGAGAATGCCGAGGGCAATACCAAGAGAGGTGTAAATACCAGTCTTCCGTGAATGGACAAGACTATTTTTGGTAACCACGGCAAAATCCGGTCCGGGGCTCATGACCGCGAACAAGTGAACGATAGCGACGGTGAGGAATTGAGTGAGGAACATGGGTGGGGTTAATTCAGCCAATCTTCTCTTGCGATGCCAGACTGGCGTATGATACTTGCCACTGTTTTGGGGTTTATTGCCTTCCTGCCATGAAAAGGCACGGAAACCTGTCTCGATACGCCTCCTTTCGAGCCAATATAAAAGTAATGACTTCCTTTTGTGTAGTTGTAAACAAAATTATGTTTTTTGAGAAAGACCACTACATCATCGAACGTCCAATTCATGATTCCGTTCGGCATGATTTTTTATATTTTATGCAGGGAGAACGAATCTGCCAAAAGAGTGCACTTGATACGGTGAAGGAATGACTTTGTTGGCCTCAAGTGTCTTCCAGAGATTTTCATACTCAGGATCCACCGACTGATTCAATATTGCCTCAGTTCTCAAACCACCGACCTTACTATGTCGGAGGGACTCAAGGTAACCAGAAATGGCTTCGTGGAGACTGAATGCGGCAATTTCAGGAGTATCACCTTCTGTTACGATATTAAACTCAAGCGCAACTCCATACCAAACATTGTCTTCTTTGAAAATGATGTTGCGAATCAAGCCTTTTTTAAGGGTATTTTTCATGTTTTCAATGATATCATCCGGACTGGCAAATTACAATTTCGTTAAAGCGAGGAATCTTTACCTGCTAGAGTTTTACAATAATCTTCAGATAGGCTTCTCGTGAAATACCGAGTGTACGAAGATTGTTGAGAATTACAAATTGCGGTAGCTCTGACCCTCTCGGAATGATGACTGGACGTAAAATACCCGGCTTCCGATACTTTCGATGATCACCTTCTTCAGAGGCAAACTCACAACCAACCGACAAGAGGAATTTTTCAAACTTCTTCCAGTGAATTCTTCCTAAACGCATTTATGCCATCATAGGAACTGGTAAAACTTCTGACGTTACCACGGGTGGAACCCATTGAGATGGTCGATTGCGGACTGCGACTTTTGTCCAACCAAGCTCCGTAAGCACTTCATCCTTAACATTACGCTCGGTGATGTCCTTAAGAAAAATCGCGACAAGCTCCTGGAATCGTTCTTTGGCCTGCTTCTCAGTCTTTCCTACAGTAGAAATATCGAGTGCCGGGGCATAGGCAACGACTTGCTTGCCTTCTTTGATGAAATTAACGGTGAGTTTTAGTGAATAAGGACGAATCATGAGAATATCATAGCATAAGGGTCATTCTGGAGACAATCTACGGCCTACAATGCCCAGCGGCCGCTTATTACTTCTAGCAAATGGTGACCCTACGGGGAATCGGTCACGAGTCCTCGCCTGTTGGCTCGGCTCTCGACCCCGCCTCGCTCGCCTGCGCGAGCTCCGGCTTTCGATTCTGCCACACAGGGCATCATAATGCGAAACAAAAAGAGACATCTTGACAGATGTCTCTTTTTGTTTCGCATGACCCTACGGGGAATCGAACCCCGATTTAAGCCTTGAGAAGGCTCCGTCCTAACCGTTAGACGATAGGGCCGTAAAAATGTTGCCGCACGGTGCGGCGCCCTCAATATATACCACACAATTACCGCTTCTGCCACTCTTCGTCTTGGCGTACGAGCAGCTCTGCTCGGCGCTCGGGTTCTGCCATGAACTCCTGTACGGCGCGCTCCATACGGATAGACTGCGAACCTTTCGCGAGGACGACATCCCCTTCGCCAAGCATCTGCTCGACGTACTTCCCCGCCTCTTGAGCGCTGTCAAATTGAAAAATCTTGTCATCAGCCAGTCCAGCATCGAGAGCGCCCTCAGCGATCTGCCGAGCGCGTACACCAACAGTCACCAACACATCCACGACGGTACCCGCAAGCAAGCCGGCCTTGCGATGTGCTTCGGCGGAGAGCTTGCCAAGCTCCATCATGTCGCCCAGCAACGCGATCTTCTTGCCACACTTCAAACCACCAAGAGTGTGGAGCGCTTCGGTCATCGCCACCGGCGAGGCGTTGTAAGTGTCGTCGATGACGGTCGCGCCCTTCACGGCTGGAAGCAAACGCATGCGGCCGGGAGTATTGAGCTCACGGGAAAGACCTTCGATGGCTTTCTCCGGTGCGATACCTTGTGTCACCGCCACAGCAAAAGCAAACAAGGCCGGATACAAGTGATGACTACCGGCGATGCCGCGCCGCACAACCTCATACGTCTTCTCGCCGTGATGGATCGCGAAACGGATACCGGCTGGGTGCTGAGAGCCGTCTTTGCCGGATTCGTAGAACAGCTCGGGCGCGGTCGCACGGAAATCAGCGCCCTCTTTTTGGCTCACTGTCATCACCTTCGCCTTTGAGAGCGGTCGAAACCCAGCAACATCTGCGTCATCAATATTCAGAAGCAGCAAGCCACCCTCTGCTTCGGCCCTCACCGCGCGTGGCAATTGGCTTTTCTCGAACACGAGCTCGGCGCGATCCTTGAAAAATTCCACGTGTACTGGCACCTCACCAATACGAGTCACCACACCGATATCTGGCTTCACCCACTCCATGATCTGGGCAATATCTTTCGGTCGATCAGCACCCACCTCGAGGACAAGCCAGGCCGGATACGGATGCGTGGTGATGACCGCCATGAAGCCCTTGCAAATGTTTTCAAGCCACAAAAACGGATTGGACCTCGCGTTCTGGAGACCGAGGATGGTGAGGGGTACGCCGATGTCGCCATTGAAGCTTTTCTGGCTTTTGCGTACAAAAAACGACGAGGCGAGGGCGGAATAGATAGCGTCTTTCGTAGATGTCTTGCCAACGCTGCCGGTGATGGCGACGATTTTCGGTTGGTACTTCTTCAGCACCAACTTGGCTTCCCACTGAAGGATGGCGACGACGATCGTTTTAAAAAAGGATTTCATGTGTATTTCCGGATGCTGCGCGATTTTTATCTATCGGGCGGGACTTCGTAATAGTGTAGCAGAAAATTGGTCAAATCAAAGAATGGGTCAGTGAGTGTTTCTGATGCAAAATCGACATTCTTTGGGTACACGGTGTACAAGAAGACGATGAAACGCGGGTTGTATGCCGGAAAATATCCGAAGAAGGAGTGGAGGTAACGATCGGCATAGTACCCCTTCGTACCTCCTTGAGAGATCTGGGCCGTACCAGTTTTCGCCGCCACACTATAGTGCTCAAGCTTCACCTTGCCATTCCTCAGCGCTGTGTCGACGAGCTCGACCAGCATGCGCGAGACTTCTTCTGAAGTCTCTGGCTTCAACACCCGTCGTCCGTCTGGGTAGCTCAGCTTTTTGGTAACGCCAATTTTGTAGTTGATCTCCTTCACCACGTGCGGATTCGGCAGGTAGCCACCGTTTCCAAGGGCAGAGAGGGCGCGGACGGTAGCGATTGGTGACAAGGCGATACCCTGGCCAAAGGAGGCGGTGTAGGATTCGATGTCGCGCGGGCTCTCGACTAGCGTCTTCAGGAGCCCGCGCGACTCGTTTGGTACATCGATCCCTGTCTCTTCATCAAATCCAAAACGCAGCAAATACTCCTTGAACGCCTGTTTCCCCATCTTCTGCACCACGAAGGAGGCGCCGGTGTTGAGTGACTTGTTCAACACCTCCTGCATCGTCGTGACACCGCGATGCTTCTTATCTGAATTGTACAAGGTCTTGCTGTCTGCCGTGACAAAGCCAGTATCAACATACGTTGTCTCCGCAGTCACCGCACCGGCGTCAATCCCTGCCGCCATCGTGATCGGCTTGATGATCGAACCCATTTCATACACATTTTCTATAAGCGGATTGCTGTACACCCGAAGATCCTTCACTGTCTGAAAATGGTTCGGGTCAAAAGATGGTGTCGCGCCCATGGCGTAAATCTCGCCAGTCTTCGGATCCATGATGATACCAGCGGTGAGATCGGACGACCAATGTTTTTGCACCTCGCCCAGCACCTGCTCTAGACGCATCTGCACACTCGGTTCGATCGTGGTCACCAAGTCACCCTCCAGATCCTCTTCCTCACTTACCACCTTCCCGAGGTCAGAGAAGACTTCGGCAAAAAAATTGACGTATGCCTTGTCGGTATCACGACGCAACGTCTCTTGGTAGAAACGTTCGAGACCGTAGCGACCGTCAAGAATGTCGCCGTTGTATCCAACAAATCCGATGGTCTGCGCCGCAATATCCCCGCCCGGATACACTCGCCACTGATCGCGCACGAGACTCACGCCAGGAATCTTCAGTGCGCTGATCTGGGCACCAAGTTCTTTATCTACCCGCTTCGCGATCTCTTCATATTGATCATCTTTTCGAGCCTTTGCAAAGAAAATGTCGCGATCGATCGGCCACAACGTATGGATCTGCCGGTACGCCTCATCGACAGAGGCAATCTTCTTGGGATTGATCACCAAGGTAAAACCGGAATTGATCGTGGCCGCGCCATACGAGCTACCATCTTTATTTTGGAAATAAATAGAGCCGCGATCGAACAGGTGCTGGGTCGGGCTCACATATTGCCGCTCGGCCTTTTCTGCATACGAACCGCCGCGTACGACTTGCACTAAATACAATCTGCCAATGAGCACCAGCGCCACGAGGAGCACAGTGCTAGCGACAAGACGAATTCTCCAGGGGTGCTCCTTCATGAATGATGAATCGCCCGCTGCCGCCACACACCACTATCGAGGCGTGTTGAGAGAGAGGCTTTGCGATTGATTATACGACACAAAATGCGGATCAGCCACGTCTACAAAACCGAGTTGGACCGCCAGCGATGGGCCGATATTATTTTTGAGCTGCAAATGGGTAGTTTCGAGAGTAGCGAGCTCCGCGCTGAGCTTTGTAATCGACGATTGCGCCTTCTGTCGAGCCACCACGTTGCCGATCGTGGCGTTGATCATATACCCATACGAAAGAGCTGAGCAGAAAATGAGGGCGAGTACAGCAATACAAACCCTTTGAATGAAGAGTTCGTTCTTGGTGAGCTGATTGGTATGGTAGATGATGGCGTTCATGGGTTTTTTATATGATGTTTAGGACTTTTTGAGGATTTCTCGATCGCCTCTTTATTTTTTCTTAAGGACTCTGAGTTTTGCACTCCGCGACCGCCGGTTTTCCTGCATTTCCTCGTCGCTCGGAACAATGGGTTTCTTGGTGATTAGCTCCGCCTCCCCTTGGTCCGCCTTCTCTTTGAAATACCGCTTCACGATTCGATCTTCGAGACTATGAAAAGAGATCACGGCCATTCGTCCGCCGGGGGCCAATGAGTCGAAGCCTTTCCAGAGGCCTTCTTTGAGCGCAGAAAGCTCGTCATTTACGGCGATCCGCAAGGCCTGGAAGGTACGAGTAGCAAAATGGGTCTTCCCTTTTTTATAAAAGAATGGTACCGCACGGCCGATGACATTCACGAGCTCGAGTGTGGTTTCTATCGGCTTCTGGGCGCGCGCCTCGCAGATGGCGCGCGCAATCCGTCGCGAATATCGCTCCTCACCATACGCGTAAATCACATCAGCAATGTTCTGTTCCTCCCAACTGTTCACAATGTCTCGCGCAGTGAAGCGCGGAAGCGCATTTGCCACAACACTTGCCTTCACACCGACTGCCGGAGCCGGAGTCTCAGTTTGCGAGAACATCATCTTCAGCGGTCCATCTTTTTGAAAACTAAACCCGCGCTCAGCCGCCTCAAATTGGTCGGCATTCCATCCAAGATCAAACAATTCGCCATCTGCCTTCTGCCCCGCCAAGGCCAGATCGATATTTCGAAAGCTGCCGCAATAGTATTGAATATTACCCGCCTCCAATCGTTTCATTGCCAAATCAATCGCCGCCTGATCTAGGTCGATCGCCACAATCTTCACCTCCTTGCCAAATCGCGCTATCACCTCCGCGCTGTGTCCGCCACCACCCAATGTTGCATCCACAAACACTCCACCCGCGCGCAACTCCAAAGAATCGAGCGATTCTTTCAGAAGTACAGATTTGTGTAGGGTGGGTGTCATGTTTTTTATAGCACGCCGATCTGCCCGAGCTTTTCGGCGAGGCTGTTTGCTTCCTTTTCGACCTTGGCTTTGTACTCCATCCAGAGCGTGTCATTCCAGATTTCCACACGGTTCTGCACACCGATCAAAACGACTTCTTTTTTCAATTGCGCTTTTTCTTTCAAAAAATCTGGCACCAACACGCGACCGATCGAGTCTACATCCGCCTCCACTGCCCCACCGAGCATGTATCGATTGAAGCTTCGTGTGTCAGCTTGCAACATCGATGAACCGCCGAGCTTCTCCGAGATCGTCTCCCACTGCGTCGGCGTAAACACGAAGAGACAACCATCGAGGCCAGGAGTGATGATCACCCGCTTCCCCATTTCCTTACGAAACTTTACAGGCAAAGAGAGTCTGTTCTTGTCGTCTATGGTGTGCGTGTATTGGCCGATAAACATAGACGCGATGGGTGTTTATGAGTCGAGCGAATTATCCAATTTCATTTCCGAGAGAATCACCTTTTCTTTTTTCGCAATGAGGACTTTTTCGCGAGGCTTCACCGACAGAGTAGTAGAGAGGAAAGCGTACGAACTCTGGCCCGATCGAACCACAAAGATGTTTTTGTTGAGTTTCATGTTGTTTTTATTAATTTACCACTTTTTCCCACATGTATAGTATTTTATACCACTTCATCCCACTCTACAACAAAGTTATCCCCATGGCAGGTCGAAAAAGTCCTCTTTGCGGCACTCGGGGCTGTGTCATACTTATAGCCATGGACATCCGACACAAGTCCTTTGCTTGGAAGGCGACGGTTTGCTCGATTATCGCCCTCATTATGGTCATTTCCGCTGGTTGGGCTGTGTTGCGACAGGCTTCCACCGACTACAAGGACCGCGCCACCCTCTATGACGTCAAAGTCGGCGACCTCATTATCCCCGTAGAGATCGCCGATACTCCGGAAACCCTTGAAAAAGGCCTTTCCGGACGTTTTCACCTCCCAAAGAGGCAAGGGCTGCTCTTTTTGTTCCCCACTGCTGAAAAATACGCCTTCTGGATGCCGGACATGAATTTTCCGATTGACCTACTCTGGATCGACGCGGACAAGCGCATCGTGGGGATTGAAGAGTCGATGAAACCCGAAAAAAATCTGCAGGATCCCCGCTACTACACTCCGCCCGAGGCGGTGGGTTACGTGATCGAGCTGAATGCGGGCTTCGTAAAAAAACATGGTATCACGGTCGGACAAGAGGTGATTATCCCTGAAATTTCCACAGGTCACCGGGCTCTTTTCTGATATACTATCCTTCATGTTACGCAAATTGGTCGTCGGTCTCGGAGTCGAGTTCGGCCCGATCATTGTCTTCTTCCTGATAGCCGAGCAAGTGAGTTTCCTTCGTGCCACCTTGATTTTCGTGGTGCTCACGGTCATTTCTCTGGTCGTCGGCCTCTATGAACAAAAACGCATCGCTTGGTTTCCTCTCATTGCCGGCGGCTCGGTGGTCATCTTCGGCACGCTGACCCTCATTTTCGACAATCCATTCTTTTTGATCGCCAAGGACACCCTGTACAATGCCGCCTTCGCCATCGCCCTCTTCATTGGCCTCGCGCACGGCAAAGGCTGGCTGAAACCGATGTTCCAAAAGCTCATCGCCATGAATGACCGTGGCTGGCGCACTCTTTCCTGGCGTTGGGCGATCTTCTTTACTATTCTCGCTGTCACCAACGAACTTGCCCGCCTCAACCTCCCCACCGCCGGCTGGATCGTGTTCAAAGAGATCGCCACCAGCGCAACCATTATTTTTTCTATCTATCAATTCACGTTGTCAAAAAAAGAGCGGTTGCCAGATGCCACGCCGTGGGGGCTACGCAAAACCGAGAGTCGGTAGAAGCAAGCTGAACAAATTTTGTATAGAAAAATCCCCGACTACACAAAGTGCAGCCGAGGGTGTCAAGAAAGGAAACCGAAGAGAGCAAGGGATTAAGGAATCCGGAGTGGGCATTCAACCGTCTCGCGACCACCGATGCCAGTGATACGACGACCAGCGCGGGCCCGGGAGAAGCAGAACTCCGTGCAACCACGATTCCAGCCACCGTCAGCAACTTTGCCGTCGGGGAGCCTCGAGGCCGGAAAACGAGTGCCAGTTTTTTGTTCGAGGAAGCCCCCAGTGACTTTGTGATACGTGCCGAAGCCGATGATGTAGCCGCGCTGGTCGAGTAGAGTGCGCTTCGTAGCGACCATTTCGTCCGCAGACAGGTCCATCAGATCAGCCGTGGGTGTTTCGGAACGTGCGACGAAGCGGAGGGTAGGCTTCCCGGAAGCATTCGCATCCTCGTAGTCCATGAGATTCTCCTCTTCATACACCCTCTTGAGCTTAGGCTGGGATTTGAGGGCTTGCTCCACTGCTTGGCGATTGGAGATGGTGCCGGGGTCATAGACCGCGATGACCTCTTTCTCTTCCCACGGGAACGTCTCGGGCATCACAAACTGTGTGCGCAAGTCGGGACGATGGCCGAAGTATTGCTCGGCAAAATCTTCAGCTTCCTTGATAGCCGCGAGGGCGTTGGTGTCGGTGAAGGGGAAGGAGGGACGAGGCGGAGGTTGGGCAGGAATTGCTGGCAAGAATGCACCTTTCACGGTGTTTCCTTTTTGTTCTGATTTTTAAAGAACAGTCTGGATCTTGGCAACGTGCCGCAATCTCTGTTCGAGAAATACTATACTGTATTTTTACAAGGATGTAAATAGACTGACGCCTTACTCCCCTTTTGGCTTCAAGGTCGGAAACAAAATAACTTCCTTAATATTTTTCATCCCGGTGAGAAGCATCGTGAGTCGATCAATACCAACACCGACACCGCCGGCCGGAGGCATACCGTATTCCATAGCCTCGAGATATTCTTCGTCATTCGGCTGCGCCTCATCATCCCCCGCCTTCGCGTTCTTCTCCTGATCCATAAAACGAGACTTCTGGTCGATCGGGTCGTTGAGCTCAGAAAAAGCCTTCACAAGCTCCATACCGCCCGCCACGAGCTGAAAAGCATTCACCAATGCCGGATTCTCCTCTGAACGCTTCGCGAGTGGCAGAAAGGCCACTGGGTAGTCGACGATAAAGGTCGGCTGGACGATCTTCGGTCGGCAAGCTTTTTTATAAATATTGTCGATGATTTTCTCGAGAGGGTCCTTTGGATCTACCTTCACTTTGCATTCTGCAGCCTTGGCCCGAGCTTGCTCGAGAGTGAGAGTCTCTGGGTGTGCAATGCCTGCATATTTTCCAAGAAGATCGGCGTACGACATGCGCGCGAATGGCTTCGCAAAATCGATAGTTTCTTCATCAAAGACCACCGACAAACTACCACATGCCTTCTCCACTACATTTCGAAGCAAAGATTCAGCAAATACCATCTGCTGGGACGCATCGCTGTACGCCTCGTAGTATTCGAGCATGGTGAACTCTGGGTTGTGGGTAGTGTCGATGCCTTCATTGCGAAAATTTCGGCCAATCTCGTACACTTTCGGAAAGCCACCAACGAGCAACTTCTTCAAATACAACTCTGGTGCAATACGCAAAAAGAGGTCAGTGTCCAAAGCCTTGTGATGCGTGACGAAGGGAGTAGCGTTGGTGCCGCCGGCGAGGGGCTGCAACGCAGGAGTCTCCACTTCCAAATAGCCGGCGGCATCGAGCGAGCGTCGGATCTCAGAAACAATCTTGGCACGAGCAACAAAACGGGCACGGACCGATTCGTCCATCAAGGTGTCGAGATAGCGATGACGAAAACGCTCATCAATGTCCTGCAAACCATGCCACTTTTCTGGCAAAGGTCTTAAACTCTTCGAGAGCATACGCCAGCTAGCCACGGCCACAGTTTTTTCTCCGCGCTTGGTCACAAACAAACCGCCGGCTAGCTCGATGAAGTCGCCAATGTCGACAGTCTGACCAAACAAATCAAACACCTCAGCACTCACAGTACCCGCTTCAGCAACCTCGGCAGCCTTTTTGATCAGCCCCTGAAACTTTCCCGTGCCATCATTGAGTGTGATAAACACCAACGCGCCCTGCGGACGCAGAGACATTACGCGACCAGCGACAGAAACCGCCGGCTTCTTTGCCAATTCATCAAATTGAGAAACCGCTTCAGCAAGCGTCGCATCACGCTTGGTTGAAATCGGGTACGGATTCAGTCCTTTCTCACGCAAGAGTGCGAGTTTCTGCAGACGAACAGCGCGGATTTCTTCTTGAGATGCCATGGGCGAATTGTATCATGTGCCGCGCTGTCGATATAGGCAGCGCGTGGACAGCTTACGCGATATCAACAATCTTGTACGTCATCTTGCCCTTTGGAGAGAGGAAAGAAAAAGCTTCACCCTTGCGCTTGCCAGCCATGGCTTCGCCAATCGGCGAGTGGAGAGAGATCTTGCCGAGACCGATGTTGGCCTCCTCAGAACCCACCACCTGAAACTTGTGCCCACCCTTCGTGCCTTCCTGCTGCACGGTGACGGTCGAACCAATACCAACCGCTTCGGTGTGGTGAAGCTCGACAATCTCTGCATGACCAATGATCGCCTCGAGACGGTTGATACGATCTTCTACGGCCGCTTGGTTGTCGCGCGCTTCGTGGTATTCAGCATTTTCCGAGAGATCACCGAGCGCTTTGGCATATTCCAAATCCTCCGCGACTTCCTTGCGCTTCACCTTCTTCAAGTGGTCGAGCTCCTTCACGAGCTCTTCGTACCGCTCTTTCGACAAATACTCTTTTTGATCAGTCATGTGGTGAAAAAATAAATAAGTGACACAATCTTACGCTTTTATCATTCCGAAGTCAAAGAGGTCATTTCCGGCCTTGTTGCGCCTAGCCATTGGAGAAAGTGGTAGGCCGCCGAAGTGGCGCCGACCGTGTTGGTGCGCGGACCACGCTCCATCACAAAGACCACGGCATAACGAGGCTCTTTGTATGGAAAAAAGCCTGTAAACCAAGAATTGGTGAACTTTTTCTGAGTACCGATTTCCGCACTACCAGTCTTCCCTGCCACCTGCACGTCTGGGAAGTTCAGCGAGGTTGCCGTGCCCACAGTCACCGTCATGCGCATCCCTTCTTTCACAATGCGAAAGACATCTTTAGGGACATCGAGATGCTTGAAGGTGTTGTTGCCGGCCGTGCCATCCTTAAGCAACGTAACGTTGGGCACCACACCATCATTGGCGATGGTCGCTACGCCCACCAGCATCTGTAGCGGGGTGACGAGAGTGCCGTACTGGCCAATAGAGGTGTGATAGGTATTACCGATCGTCCACTCTTCTTCATTGAAATTCTCACGTTTCCATTCCGGATTCGGCACGACACCTTTCTTGCCCAATAGCAAGCCGTCGCCAGTGGTATCGCCGAAGCCGAACAGGCGCAGGTACTTCTCGATCTTGGTGATACCCAGCCCCTTCTGTTCTTTGTAGCCGCCGCCAACTTCGTAGAAATAAATATCGGAAGATAAAGCAATGGCCATACGCATATCGGTCCAGCCGTTAGCGCGCCAGTCTTTGAAGACAGTTTGCTGGGAAGAGTCGTAAATATTCTGCAGAGAGATTGAGCCGGTACTCAGGATCTGGGTACTAGGATCGATGATCTTCTCCTGCAAAGCGGCGATGGCCAGAAATGGCTTTACTGTAGAGCCGGGCGCATAGAGACCGTCGGTAAAGCGATCAAGGAATGGGTTGTCTGTGTCTGCAAAAAGCGCGTTGATCTGCTTCACATCCTTGCCCTCAGTGAGGACGTTGCTACCATAAGAAGGATAGCTCGTCATCGCAACAATCTCGCCGGTCTTCACGTCGAGCAGACCCGCAGCACCTCCCTTGTAGTCGGCAGTTTCCACCACAGACCTTACCGCTTCGTACATATGTTGCTGAATACCTGCATCGATCGATAGTGCCAACGGTAGGCCGGCCCGTGGCAGCTGGATCGTGTTTTCTGATTGCACTTTTCCCAACGCATCGGTCTCGCTCAATTTTACGCCGTTCTCGCCAGAAAGGAGGTCATCGTAATGGGCCTCAACCCCATCCTTGGCATCATACCGTTTTGAATAATAGTAGCCACTCGCATCCTTCGACGGGTATTTCACGTAGCCAAGTACGTGCGAGAAAGCCGGGGAATCGATGTATTGGCGGAGGGCGAAATCGGTGTTGCTTGGATTCGAGGCATTCCAGGCGAGCGCGACACCGTCTCGATCGGTAATAGCGCCACGCTCGGCAAACACAGTGGTCTTGCGGAGACGGTTATTCTCGCTTTTCGCCAAATAAGCAGCACCTTGCGACACCTGTAGCTGATACGCCCGTGCCGTATACCCAATCCCAAAAAGCACGAACATACTTGCTAAAAAAATGAGTGTACCGACTGGAATCGGGTGTTCAATGCGACCTTCGAATTGCTGTGTATCAAGCTCTGAGAGATTTTTTGAGTCAAGAAAAATCTCGTCGGGAAACACTTCCCGGCCCTGAGAGATGCGCCGCGCCATGCGGCGTTGCTTCGTAAACAACCTGAACATGCCAACCATTGTACCATTATCGCAACTGCCGTTTCACCAATGAAAGTATGATAAACAATCCGATGCTGAATAAAAAGTATGTGTATGAAGATACGGAGAACGTCTGGTGTGAAGCATAAAGAGTATCGATCATGAGGCCGACAAGAATCAGTTCTACAAATTCGGAAAATGAAAAAAATGCCACTGTGGCAAGGATCAGCGAGGCCCACCATGGAAACCAGCAGATTGCTGCGACAAGGCAGACATCAAAAGCAAGGCGTTGCCAGAGTGTGTTATTTTTCTCTTTGGACATAGAGGAAATGGGTTTGAGAGGCGTTATACGGACTTCGTACGCGCGCGATCTGGAGCGATTTGGCAACATCTGTCTCAATGGTACCCACCAGACCAAGCACAAGGGCTGGAGTCCCGGGCACCATGATCAGATCGCCCTCTTTCACTCCGCTCTCGTGCGGCAATTTCACGATGAAATTGCCGCCACCCTGCCCTGTCGCTTTGGTGAAAAAACGCTTTTCACCGGTATATACCGTGACCTCTTCATTTGGATGCGAATACAGCTGGACCAAGGCTGTCGATAGATACACCTCTGAAATGTAGCCAGCGGCCGTGGTTGAGGAAAAATATACTAATGCATTTCGCTTCACTCCGAGATCAACCCCGGCATCGATGATCACTGTATCGTACGCCGATACACCTGGAGCACTCAATGTGGCGACGAGGAGTACATCGCGCTGATTATCTCGTCCGAAAGCGGTTTTTAACTCATCATTTTCTGCCTGGAGCGTTCGATTCAAAAGGATTGCCTCAGCCTGCTCTTGCACTTTTTGGTTGAGTTGAGCATTTTCGTTTAGCAGATCAGTCTTCGAGCGCATATTCGTGAGGGCAGAATCTGCTGTACCCATCACGTACTCTTGAACATACCAAAATGGCCGAGCGAGCAGAGTGAGAAAGTCCTTGAAGGGTGTCTTGGAAAAGGTCGCCGACAACGCAACAACAAAAAGGAACGCAGCAACAATACCGAACAGACGTTTCGGCCCAGGTCGAAAATGTCGGCCACTACCGAGACTAGTTTTGCGGAGGAAGCTCATCTTCGTTTTGGATCAACACTCCTTCGTAGAGTGCGAGGTTCTCTAGGATAATACCCGTACCGCGCGCCACGGCCGTAAGCGGATCTTCGGCGATGTGTACCGGAATGTTGATGTGCTGATGGATGAGTTCTCCGATGCCTCGAAGGAGCGCGCCGCCACCTACCACATGCACACCCCGATGCATGACATCGGAAACTATTTCCGGCGGAGTGGTCTCGAGCACCTCTTTCACCGACTCTACGAGGTTGTCGATAGACTGTGAAATCGCTTCACGCACATCACCATCGGTAATCACCACTTCGCGCGGCAAGCCGGTCACCAGGTCTCGACCTTTTACCGAAGACTCAAGCGGTGCATCTCCTGGGATCACCGAGCCGATCTGGATCTTGATCTGCTCCGCCGTCTTTTCGCCAATCAAAATTTTGAATTCGCCGCGGATGTAGCTAATGATGTCATTGTTGAGTTTGTCGCCTGCAATCTTCAGGGTCTTCGCGCGCACGATACCCCCAAGCGAAATCACGGCGATGTCGGTGGTGCCGCCGCCGATGTCGATGATCATGCTGCCGACAGGGTCATTCACCGGCAGACGAATACCGATCGCCGCCGCCATTGGCTCCTCCACGATATACACCTCGCGCGCGCCGCTGTTCTTGGTAGCGTCGCGCACGGCCCGCGTTTCCACGTTGGTGATGCCATACGGCACACCCACCACCACACGCGGGCCGAGGAGCTTTTTCTTTGACTGTTGAGCTTTGTTGATAAGATACGAAATCATCTCCTCTGTCACTTCGAAATCCGAGACCACGCCATCTACGAGCGGCTTCACGGCCTTGATATGCGCGGGAGTGCGACCGAGCATTTGTTTGGCCTGCGTACCTACTGCCACCACCTGGCCGGTCTTTTCATTCACCGCGACCACCGAAGGCTCGTTGATGATAATCCCCTGCCCGCTCATATACACGAGCGTGTTGGCAGTACCGAGATCGATGCCGATATCGTGCGAGAGGAAATGATTCAGTTTTTTAACAATTTTTTTCATTCTTTCTTTAGGTTCGGTCGGTGTGTCGAGTCTGGCTTCAGGAATTCCGTTATTTTGCTAGACGTTTCAGGAGTTCGGCTTGCGCGATCTTCTCTACCGGACGCTCACCGGCGGCGTTGGCTCGGCGCGGTTTGTATTCGACGACGCCTTCCGCCAAGGTCTTCTCGCTGATGACCACTCGATGCGGCAAACCCAGCAGGTCTGAATCGGCAAATTTCTCTCCCGGTCGTGCGTCGCGATCGTCATACAAAACGTCAATCCCTTTTTCGGTGAGCGCATTGTACAGCTTTGTCGCTTCGTCCGCCACTCTTCCCGCCTTGTCGGCGATCGCGATGAGATGCACGCGGAACGGCGCCACAGAGTCTGGCCACACAATACCGTCGGCGTCAGCGAGGACTTCTACGATGGTGCCCATCAGTCGTGTTGGGCCAATACCATAGCTTCCCATCACCACATTTTGCTTCTCGCCTTTCTCATTCAAAAAGCGGAGCTCGAGTGGCTCAGAGAAACGCGTACCGAGATTAAAAATATTCCCCACCTCTACTGCTTTTTTCTCGACAAGCACCTCGCGCTTCAGACCAAGATCAGCGAGCACCTCATCGGTGAGTACTTCTTTGTTCACCGCAATGCCCGACTTCTCATCGACATAGATAAAATCCTCGCCCGCATCAGTCACAGTCTGGAACTCGTGCGAATATTTTGCGAAGGAGCCGCCGGAAGCAAATGTGAGGAAGGTACGCTCACCGAGACCCATACGTCGAAACACATTCGTGTATGCCTGCTTCGTTTTTTCATAGAAAGCGGTGTGCTCTTTTTCATCTCGAGAGAATGAATATAGATCCTTCATCAAAAACTCACGGCCGCGCATAATGCCGCTCTTTGCACGGATTTCATTACGAAACTTGGTCTGTATTTGATATGGATACACTGGCAAGTCACGGAATGACTGCACAAAATTTTTCATCAACATGGTGAGCGGCTCTTCGTGAGTGAAACCGAGACCAAGCTCGGTGTCGTTCTTCAATTTCGTCTTGAACCAAATATCCACCACTTTGTCGTCCCAACGATTCGTCTTTTGCCACAATCCTTTTTCCTGCAGCGTCGAAAGGAGCACTTCCTGGCCACCGATCGCGTTCATTTCTTCACGGATAATCTGGTTGATACGGCCGAGTGTCAAAACACCGAGCGGGAGCAGCGAATATACCCCGGCAAGCTCTTTATTGATGTACCCCGCACGGATCAACAGCTGCGCATTACGCGAAACCTCGTCTTTTGGGGCTTCTTTGCGCGTTTTCGAGAAGAGTTGTGATTGCTTCATGTCCTGAATAATACAGGAAATACGCCGTGTCTGCGAGCTTGACTTTACATTATATATATGCTACTATGCTAGGCAAACGTCAGTAAGGGGGTACCGTGTACCGCACCCGTTGACATCGGTCAAATACCAACAAAACCGCGGCTAGAAACCGCACTGCAGAAAGACAACCGTTATGATCCTCGAATTCCTCCTCGGTGTGGCCGCCTTCGGCCTCTTCGTCGGCAGCATTGCCGCCTTCGTCGTCTTCATCAAGATCGGCAAGAAGGCCAAGACCGCCGGCGTGATCTCCACCCCACTCATCATGGGTGGCCAAGTTATCGGCATCGCTATCCTGGTGATGCTGAACTTCCTCCTGATCAGCAAGATCACGGACCGCACTGAAACGCGCCGCGATTTCGCCGCCGTCGGCCACGAGGTGAATAGCCTCAAGGCCGACAACACGGCGATCAGGGCGGAGCAAGAAACGTTGAAGCCCTTGGCCACCAACGCCGCCGCCCTGCTCAACATGGGCACCCGTGTGGAGCTCGCTGATGCCAAGGCCGACAGGGCATTGGAACAGCTCAGTAACCTCAGCGACGCATACGTCGCTGGACTGAACAAGCTGTCCACGAACATCAGCGACCGAATCGACCAGCGCCTCATGGCGTTGCGTATCGCGCTCCAACGCGAGCACGCCGCGTCGATGACGCAGCCGACACTGAACGACGGCCGGATTATCAACCCGAACTTCGTGCCACAGCTACCTCCGCCTCCTGCACCCACCGCCGTCGCGCCCCAACCGCCCCAGCCCTACGTGGCTGCCGGCGTCACGGTGCCCCCCGGCTACTCTGTCCAGCGAGACGATTCGTCGGAGCTGGCAAAAGTGGAGCGTCGCCTGGCCCAGCTTGAAAAGGCCCGCCAGGATGCGAAGCAGGCGCAAAAGAGCGCGAAGGCAACCCAAAAGGTTGCCGCGGCGGCCGCCGACAAAGGCAGCCAAGCCGAACAAGTCGCACTCCTCGCGATGAAGCAGGTCACCGAGCTCAACACCCGTCAAGGCAAAATGGACGATCGGCTCTCAGACATATCCAAGGCGATCGACAAGCTCTTGGTGTTCATGATCTCGACGAACGTCTCCTTGCCCGCCTTGACGGACACCAATCCGCCGGCGGCGCAAGTGCAGCCTGCACAGCCCGCGGTGCCGGCACCAACGGCGCAGACCCCGCCTCTCGCTCCCGCCTTGGCGCCCCAACCGGCGCCAGCAGTGAGCGCAGTGCAGCCGCCGACGAACAACCTGGTCTCCTTCACGCTGACCAACGCGTTCGCTATCGGTCGCAGCTTGTTCCAAGTCCAACGCTGGCCTTGGGAAAAGGGTGGGATGATCGTCTATGAAGTCACCGGGTGGATCAAACCCAGCGACAACATGGTGACGGCCCGCCAGATCGTCCAAGCGACGACCGAGCGGTTCCATAACAAGAACGGCGTGTGGTTCGCAGGTAAGGACTCGGGCAATGCCGAGATCAACAACAAGTTCGTGTTCGAGTTCGGCGAAGCCCTCAAGGCTGTCCGCAAGGGCAACCAGGGCTGGGACCATCTCGACATCGACCCCGTCTTTCGGACCAATCCGAACGGCGGCGCGATCAGCACGAACAGCGTGACTCGCACCAACACACGGCAGGCCAAGGTCAACACCTCCCTGCCAGCGCCCTGAACGGCGACATCAACGCAAAACACAACTCCCCTGGACGCTCACGCGGCCGGGGGATTCTTTTTTATCCCACTACCAATTTCACAATATCGTTGTACGCGATGACAATCATCAACAGGATCAGAAGGACGAAGCCGAGGCCGTTGAGCCAATTGGCAATGATCGGCTTGATTGGCCGGCGGATGATCGCCTCGATGCAGACAAACAAAATACGACCACCATCAAGCGCCGGAAACGGCACGAGATTGAGCAAGGCGAGATTAATCGAGATAAATGCAGTGAAGGACAGTACGTACGCAAATCCCAGAGTGCGCGCCTCGCCGACTTGGCTGGCAATCCCCACCGGCCCACTCACCTGATCCATATCAGCTTGACCGGTGAACACCTGTCCCAAGAAATGCACGATCTGCTGTGCAGTCACGACAACAATGTCTTTGGTGAAAAACAAACCCTCCCACAGCGCACGATGCCATGGCAATTTCAATACTCCGACTTCGTCCATCACGATGCCGATGGCGGCGCGCCCCTGATCAGCGGAGGTATGAGGCGTCACTTCGAGAAACGCGTTCCCTGTGGAAGTCTGAGTTTGTCCAAGACGCTTCACGAGTACAGAAATCGGCTCGTCCGGATGTTGGGCGATCATACGCCGCACACTCGTCGGTGTCACGCCGCTACCGCGCAAAATCTCCTTTGGTGTGTGACCGTCAATGCCGACGACATTGCCCGGGACTTCCGGATTTACCTCAAGGTACACGAGGACATCTTCGGGTAAGAAGCCGGCCGCGGCGGCCGGCGACCCAGGTGCCACCTCGCGAACGACCACCTCCTGGTCGCGTACTGCATCGGCATACCGATCTCCCACAGATACCGGCAAGCCGATCATGAACCCGCCAGAGATGAGTAGCCACGCAAATACAATGTTGGAAGCGATACCTGCAATAAGCACCAGCACCTGCGCGTACTTTGGCTTGCTCACCAAGCTGCGTTTTTTCTCCGGACCTTTCAGCGAGGCCTCATCGGGATTCTCGCCAAAGATTTTCACGTAGCCTCCAAGCGGCAGCAAGTTGAGCGAATACGTGGTCTCGGAGTTTTTCGGCTTCCATTTAAACAAGCGCGGCGGAAAGCCAAGAGCAAATTCATCCACACGAATTCCAAAGGCCTTGGCCATGAGAAAATGCCCCAACTCGTGCACAAACACCAGCGCTCCGAGGATGAGAATGAAAATAATGATCGTCATTTAGCTCTGAATTTCTGCCTCCTTTTTCGCGCGGATCTCGTCGAATTTCTTGTTGGCTTCGTCGACAAGCTTCTGCACCTCTTTTAACATACGCTTCGCCTCATCCTCCTGCATCGTGCCAGCCTTCTGCTGCCCCTCGAGATCCTTCACCACTGGCTCGCGCTCTTTACGCAAAGAAATTCGCGCCTCTTCGAGCTTCTCTTTCGCCAATTTAATAAGGGCAGTACGACGCTCTTCGGTGAGAGCCGGGAACGATGCTCGCACACCCTTCTCATCGGTACGGATCGACAAGCCCAAGCCGGAAGCGACCAATGCCTTCTCGATCTCTTTAATGAGCGATGCGTCCCACGGCGCGACTCGCAGCGACTTCGAATCCTCGATCGCAATGCTCGCCACTTGCGAAACCGGCATCATTGAGCCATATGATTCCACCATCACATTGTCGAGCACAGCAGGGCTCGCCTGACCAGTACGGATAGCAGTGTATTCCTTGCGAAGCCAATCTTCGGTGTGCTTGATCTTGTCTTTAAACGGAGCGAAATTGTATGCCATAGTGGAGCAATCATAACAAAATTTAAACGGTCGCGCAAAAAGAAAAGCCCGAGCAACACGTGGTCGCTGGGGCTTGAGTGAGACTTCCTTCTCACGGAGGATGGAGAGTTACTTCCAGTCAGGTGGGTAGCCGGGGTTGCCCGCGGAGCGCCATCGCTGAAGGTCACCGACGGGATCTCGACGATTATCTGTCGTCGATGACTGCGGGGTGGGAGGCTGATTCAGTGGAGTGAGTTCGAGTCGCACGCTATGCTCGTCGAGCTGCTTGAGCCCGCCCGTGCTGGCCTCGACGACAAACGACGCCATCTTGACCACCCCAAACAAATTGTCCAGGAACTGAACACCTGTGCGGCGCCAATTGACGCGCGAGGTGACCGTGGCGTTCTTGTCGTGGAAGCCAATCTTCCGCGCCGTGAGCCGGTAGGGCCCGCCGCGCTTCGAGAGCCTGATCGCGGCGTATGAATTCGGCGAGAGAAGAACGTCGTTGAGGTAGATCCTCGCGTTCTTTTCGTCCACCGACACATAGAGAGTTTCGCTGCCGCCCTCGGACATCGTGACGCAGCCGGTGAAGGGTGCGACGACGAAGGCGAGGAGGATGAGAGCGAGGAACCCGCGGCGAAAGAGGCCGCGGCCGATACCGACAAGGTTCAATTTCATAATTACAAAGTGCCACACACAACCGCCACAGAGAGCCGACCGAACAACGGCCGATTAGGTGAAACCCCCTGTTTTAGGCTGAGCCGCCAAGATTTCAAGGTTTGGCGAACTTGCTTTATTCTCGCACAAATGAAGCTATTTGTCAATAGCTTGGCCATGCCGCCGGATGTGGGCAGATGAACAACAAAAAAGCCCTCTGTTGAGGCTCTTTTGAGTACGTGCGGATTTTTCATACTTTTCTCATACTTTCGTATGACAAATCCGCACGTATGAAACTTCACTGTCAGACACCCTGCCAATTCGACTGGCCACCTTGATCACTTCAAGGTCAGAGCGAGATATTCGAGAATCATCTTCACGCTCGCCGAACGATCATTGAGGTACCCACGCATCTCGAGCAAAGCCTCAAGATCCTTGCGGTGCACCTGCGTCTCTTGAGTACTTTTTGAGAGGTTCTTTAGAAGTGCGTCAACGAGGGCCCGCGCACCGCGTTTGTCTTTTTCTTCGGCAATCGTCTTCACTAGTGCCATCCGCTTCCCTTTTGATGAGGCAAGGAATTGTTCCGCAATTTTTACTGCGTCTTTCTCTTCGGTCGACCCGTCGGCATCAACCCTGTGCGAACCGGCAGGCATGATCACGAGTCGCGAACGCAACGTCGGCAACAACACCTCAACAGATGGCATCAGCAGAAAAAAGTGTGTATCGGGTGTCGGCTCCTCAAGCACTTTGAGCAACGCATTCTGCGCTTCATGTGTGATCGTGTCAGTGTAGATTACGAACACTTTCTTCGCACCAACATTAGCTGCGGAGCGCTGTTGCATCTCTTTGATCGTGCGAGCTTCATCAATTCCTAGCGACTCAAATTGTCCATGCCAAAAATCTGGGTTGCCGTGGGTCGGAATATTCAGATGCTCTTCAAGGAAAATAAAAAAACGTGCAAGATCATTCGAGCCATGAAGGCAGTAGGCGTGATGAAGCGTCTCGAGGTGGATGTGAGCGAGGAGATACTGGCTCATGTATGTATAAAAATTAGCGCAGATTACCGCTTTGTAATAATCGATTTCTTGTAGGTGTCGAGGTGTTCGAGGGCGATGCCGGTGCCTTTCGCCACACAGTACAAAGCATCTTTCGCAAGCACAGCTTTCACACCGGTGCGGCGATACACGAGCTCGGGGAAATTGCGGAGCATGCTCGAGCCGCCGGTCATCGTGATGCCGTTGTCGATGATGTCGGCCGAAAGCTCCGGCGGGGTCTCCTGCAATACATCTTTGATCGCCTTGATCATGTCGCGGAGTTCCTTGCCAATCGCTTTCACGATCTCGTTCGTCTTCACCTCGGCAGTGCGCGGCAGACCAGTAATAAAATCACGGCCCTTCACCACCATCACCAGCTCTTCATCGAGAGGCACCGCTGAACCAATATTGATTTTGATATCTTCGGACATTTTGTCGCCGATCGAAAGGTTGAAGGTCTTCTTCACATAGTCGGCGATAGCGGCGTCGATACGATTACCTGCACACTTCACTGAAGTCGAAGACACGATGCCGCCAAGCGAGATCACTGCCACGTCGGTGGTACCACCTCCAATATCCACCACCATATGCCCGCGAGCTTCATAAATAGGAATGCCGGCGCCAATCGCCGCGAGGATCGGCTCCTTCACGACGTACGCATTTTTGGCGCCGGCCTTGATCGCCGCTTCGATCACCGCTCGCCGTTCAGTCGAGGTCACGCCCGCCGGCACGGAGATCATCACTTCCGGTTTGAGCAGATTCCACTTCCCCAACGCTTTGTTCATGTAGTAGCGCAGCATCGCCTCGGTCACGCGATAGTCCGCGATCACGCCGTCCTTCATCGGACGATACGCGATGATATTGTCGGGTGTGCGACCGATCATCGCCTTCGCTTCGAGACCCACCGCGAGAATGCGATTGTCCTGCTCGGACACGGCCACCACCGAGGGCTCATTCAACACAATTCCCTTCCCAGGCAAAAAAACGAGCGTGTTCGCCGTGCCAAGGTCAATACCGATTTTCTTCGTGAAAAGCGCCATAATGTGCCGTTATCATACGCCGAGCAGCCGTATTCGGCAACTTGACGCTTTTTTGTCGTAGGATATGATTGCAAGTGACAGAACCTGCTCGAAGGAGCGTTTCGCTGTCATTTCAAATATGCCTTGGCCACCTTCAAGTGAGGGTGTGCCCCCTCCGCTGAAATAACTGTGCGGAGCCAAATCCGAAAACGCCTCAGAGCAAATCTCTGAGGCGTTTTCGTATCGCCTCGACCTCTTCCGCAGCCAATTGGAACAACTTCTTTTTGAGACGACGGGAGTCGACCGAACGGAGGTGTTCAAATACGACAAAACTAGGCGGCTCACCGACACGTGTAATTTCGTGATGCGTTAGATATTTTGGACGTTGGCGTGTAAGTGGCAGTATCCAACACAACCTTTGATTGCATCTTTTGATAATCAGAACTGGACGTAGAAAAGCTGGGGGTGGTCCATCTTGCTCACGGCCGATGTTCACACCGAGATAGGCCAACCACACCTCACCCTGAACAAACGCATTCCCCTTGAAATCAGAGTGAATTCGTATCTGCAGCGCATTCCATGCGTCGAAATCTTTCTTGTATCCTATTTCAGTATGTTTCCGATCGTTTTCCACCCAATAAGCCTAGCAAAAGGGTGATAGAGAAACTGCTAAAAAGTGCTAAAGGAACAATCAAAAAAGAATCAAGAAAAAATGAAGACGTGGGACTATTTCTCCCGTCGAATAGTGGCGCCGAGCGCAGCGAGGCGCTCTTCGAGCTTCTCGTACCCGCGATCGATGTAGTAAGCATTCTGGATTACCGAAGTGCCTTTCGCCACCAAAGCCGCCATCACCACCGCAAAGCCGGCGCGAATGTCGTGTGCCTGTAACGGTTCATCTTTGCCGAGCGCAAGCAGCATTTTTGTTTCGCCATTTTTTTGAGTCGCATCTTCGCCACCAAACCCTCGCACCAACACCTCTCGCGGATTCATTTCGGTGATATCGGCGCCCATACGGATGAGGTCCTGCACATATTTAAATCGTCCTTCATAGATCGTCTCAAACATAATCCCCTCGCCTGCCGTGTGCGCAAGAAACGCCACCATCTGCGGCTGTAGGTCGGTCGGAAACCCTGGATACTCATGAGTCCGCACACTGAAGCTGGAAACATTGGCCCATTTCGTCTTCGCATTAGCTGTAATATAAATTGAGTCTTTGCCGATCACCAGAAGCACGCCGGCATTCTGCAAAGCCGAAGTGACCGACTCAAGATGAAGCGGGTTGCAACGCTCGATGAGCAAATCATCTGCACACAGCGCACCAAGCAACAAGAAACTTCCCGCCTCAATGCGATCAGGGATCGTGTGATACTTTTTGCCATCGGCATTCAAAAGACCTACGCCAACAATGGTCATGGTCGGCGAACCAATTCCCGAAATCTTCGCACCGCACTGCACCAAAAATTCAGCGAGACTCACGATCTCCGGCTCCATCGCACAATTTTTCAAAACGGTCGTACCTTTCGCCAATACCGAGGCCATCATCAAAGTTTCAGTGCCACCCACGGTCTGCAACGCAAAGAAGATCTCCGCGCCGACAAGATTTTTCTCTTGACCGACATCGATTGTGTAATGATCACCGCTCACCACCACCTTCGCGCCGAGCTTTTTGTAGGCATCAATATACAGGTCGATCGGCCGCGCACCGATCACGCAACCGCCAGGAACATTGAAAGATACCTTGCCGAAACGTGCGAGCAGCGGGCCAGTGAGCATCACCGAGCCTCGCATTGCTTTGGTAGTCTCGTGGTCAAGATCGGTGGAAACAATCGTCGAAGCATTGATGCGAATTTCTTTTTTTGCCGCGTCCATCGACACCTCTGCACCGGCCAAGTGCAACAAATGTGCGAGTTTTTTCACATCCTCGGTATCCGGCGCGTTCGCAATCACCAATTCATCGGCAAACAGCACACTCGCCGCCATGGCCTTGAGTACGGCATTTTTGGCGCCATTAATCTGCACCTTCCCTTTCAGCGACTTTTTTCCTGCCAATCCCTCGATAATCAAGCAATCTCTATGCATCACACGATTGTAAGGCGGAACTTCCTTTTTGTCGATGCAACAGCTACTATAGGTATGTGCAGATCATCCATGTTATCCCCTTCGCCAAAGGCCTTGGCCGAGAGACGCTTTCCTATTTCAGCGCAGAGCCAATCGTCCTCGGCTCGATCGTCACGGTGCCGATCAACAAACGTGCCGTCTCTGGTATGGTCGTCTCCTGCGAGAGCGCCGAACATTTAAAATCGGAGATCAAATCCGCCTCTTTTGAGTTGAAAAAACTCTCCTCGACCAAAAGTGCACCCTTCTTCCTCCCGGAATTCATCGAAGCTGCCAAACGTGCGGGAACCTATTTCGCCACTACTACCGGCGCCGTCCTCAGCGCCACCATTCCAAAGGCACTTACCGAAAACCCCTCTGACTTCCCCGTCACACACACCGACCGTCGTCAGCAGCCGCTCCACGAAGCCTTCATCTTGCAGACTGACGAGGAAGAACGTTTCGGCCATTACAAGAGCCTGATTCGCGAGACCTTCGCACGCAAAGGCTCGGTCTTTTTCTGCCTGCCCACCATCCACGACATTCACGCTGTCGCCAAAAAGCTCGAAAAAGGTATCGAGGAATACACGTTCATTCTCCACGGCTCTCTCAGCAAAAAAGAGTTGGTGCAACGCTGCAAAGCTCTGCTCGCCATCGATCACCCGGTACTGATCATCGCCACCGGGCCATTTTTATCGCTTCCACGCAAAGATATTGGTGCCATCATCGTGGAGAAAGAGAGTTCACGTTCATATAAAACCCAACAGCGGCCATACCTCGATATCCGTACCTTTGCGGAATACGTCGCCAAGCAGCTGCGTTCGAAAATCATCTTTGGCGATATCTTTTTGCAGACCGAGACTGTCCACCGCTACCAAAACGGCGAATTCCAAGAATTATATCCAATCAAATTTCGCTCCCTCACTACCAGCGAATATTTCGTCGCCGACCTCCGCCGATACAAAACCGAAGTGCCAGCCAATGGTGTTGCGAAAAAATATCAGATCATTAGCGATGAATTTGCCGAGCTCGTGCGCGCCAACCAGCGCAACAACGAACACCTCTTCGTCTTCGTCGCCCGCAAAGGTCTGTCACCCACCACCATCTGCGGCGACTGCGGCACTATCGTGGTGTGTCGTGAGTGCCGGAGCCCTGTGGTCTTGCACGCTTCGAAAAATGGCCCGTTCTTTTTGTGCCACAAATGCGGCGAGCGACGTTCAGCCGAGGAGCGTTGCACCAATTGCGATAGCTGGAAGCTGGTGACGCTCGGTGCGGGAACAGAAAAAATCGAGGAGGAGATACGCAAGATCGTCCCTGACGCGCACATTTTCTCACTCAATCGGGATTCCATCACCACGCACAAGCAAGGCGCGAAGGTGGTCGCCGCGTTTTACGACACCCCTGGTAGCATTTTGATCGGCACGGAGATGGCGCTCTTGTATTTGGATGCTCCCGTCGAAAATAGCGCCATCGCTTCCATCGACTCTCTCTTCTCTATCCCCGATTTCAAGATCAGCGAAAAAGTGCTCAGCATTTTGCTTCACATTCGCTCTTGCACGCAGAAGATGCTCCTGCTGCAGACCCGTAACCCCGACCAACCACTCTTCGGCTACGCATTGAAAGGCAACATCCTCGACTTCTACCGCGAAGAGATCGCCTTGCGAAAAACATTTCACTACCCGCCCTTCAGCACGCTCATCAAGCTGTCGATCGAAGGCAAGAAGGACGACATTGTCGCCGAGATGAGCAGAGCGAAGACTGTGTTTGCCGATCAAGAAATGGACGTGTTTCCATCTTTTGTGAAGGGCAAGAATGGCACATCAATCCTTCATGCACTCATCAAGGTGCCAAAAAAAGAGTGGCCTAAACCGCAGCTCATCGAGCGTCTTCAGAGCCTGTCGCCACGTTGGACGATCAAGGTTGATCCGGATAGCTTGCTCTAGGAGGTACCAGGGAATGGCTCAGTTAGGGTAGTTTTTTGCCATCTACAACCTATTGACACCCTTGGATGGTGTGCTATACTAACACTGGCCCCGACAAAAACAGCCCCGGTTCCTCCCACAGCGTCTCTCGCCCACCCCGAGAGAAAGTGCCAAACGAGAAAACCGTCGTCCCAAGGTCTTTGACCAGCCTTGGACCAAGGTTGGACGGGGAGCTGGGCATCCCGCTCTCTCCCCGTCCCGCCCCAGCTGTCACTGCTCTTTCCGCAACAGGTACGCTGATCACTCTTCCCGACTGATCGCATACCACCCCCAGCGCACACCCTTGAGGTTGCGCTGGTTTTTTTTGACAAAATCGGCTAGTATGTGGCAATGAAGCCGATACTCCAAAAGGAGGCTCCTGTCCTCCGCCAACATGCCAAACCGGTGCCTCTGAAGGACATCGGCGGTGCTCGTCTGAACGCGATCCTGAAGGACATGCGCGAGGCTCTCGCCAAAGAAGCCGATGGCGTGGGTCTCGCCGCCCCGCAGATCGGAGTGCCGCTGCGCATGTTCGTTATCTCCGAACTCGTGTTCTCCTCACTCCGCGAGAAAGGAGGTACCGATGAAAAAGGAGATACCGGGGCCGCTCGACAGCTTGTATATATCAATCCGGAGATTATCGCGACCTCGAAAGACAAAAAGCAAATGGAGGAAGGGTGCTTGAGCGTTCGGCCGTTGTTTGGCAAGGTGCGCCGCGCGTCAAAGGCCACGATCCGAGCATACGACGAGCACGGCAACGCCTTTGAGCGCGGCGCCAGCGGACTTTTGGCCCAGATCTTCCAACACGAAGTCGACCATCTCGATGGCATCCTTTTCATCGACAAAGCGAAAGACATCCGAGAAATGCCCGTACCGGAGCAGATCCAGACACATGAGCACTGATCCAAAATTGCATATCGCTTTTTTCGGTACGCCAGAATTCGCCGTCGATATTTTGAATGAATTAGAAAAAGTCGGGCTCTCGCCGGCACTCGTGGTCACCAACCCAGACAAACCAAAAGGCCGCAAGCTTGTCCTCACTCCCCCGCCTACGAAAGTGTGGGCCGAGAAGCGTGGCGTCAGGGTCGCTCAGCCCGACACCCTGCGAGATGGCAAGCTGCTTCAAGAATTACGTAAAGAGCGATGGGACCTTTTCATCGTTGCTGCATACGGCAAGATCATCCCAAAGGAATACGTCGACCTGCCGCTTCATCGCACGTTGAACGTACATCCGTCGCTATTACCAAAATTCCGTGGTGCTTCACCGATCCAATCAGCCGTGATCGCGGACGAAAGGCATACCGGTGTGTCTATTATGATGCTCGATGAGGAGATGGACCATGGGCCAATCCTCGGCCAAGAAGAACATGTTGTGAAGGAATGGCCAAAAGTGGATGAACTCGAACGCGCGCTCGCGCAAAAGGGCGGAGCCCTGCTCGCGCGCCTCATCCCGCAATGGATCGACCGCACCATCGAAGCCGTACCCCAGGAGCACCATCTTGCAACCTATACCAAAAAGATTTCAAAGATCGACGGCCTGATCAACCTCGAAACTATCGCCGCCGACCCCTTCGCCGCCTTTCGAAAAATCCAAGCCTATGCCGGCTGGCCAGGTGCGTATTTTATGGAACCCGAAAACAAGCGTGTCATTATCAGTGACGCGACTTTTGAAAACAACGAGCTCACCATCCACAAAGTGATCCCCGAGGGCAAAAAGGAAATGACGTACGCGACCTATCGAACGCAAAAAGCCTAGCGACTAACCTCGCCAAGGAAAACCCTTAAGCATATCCTTGATCTTCTGTCCGCCACGTCGCAATCGGCTCTGTTGCTTTCCCTTCTTTGAGACGATACTGCGAGTGATTTCGTCTTTCACTGCATCAATCGCCGCGTACAGATCCGCGTGTAATTCTTCTGCGCGCAAATGCATGTCGCCGGCGTGAAGATTTACTTCAGCGCGAAACTGCGACTCACCCGCCTTGTGGTGATGGGTAGTGACTTCAATTTCAACATCCGCCCGCGCCGCATCTCGGTGCGCTTCATCGATAAGCTTTTCCACATTACCTATCTTCTTCTCGACGTATTGGAGGATGGCCGGAGTGAGCGTGGTGTTCGTCGCTTTGGTAGTGATACGCATGTGGGTGTGTGGTTAGTGAGTATGGCCGACGTTGTACTGCAGGGCTCTTACCTCTCTATTTTAGCAGATTCGGCAACGCGACTCAATCTCTTTCAATCACCAACATCGACACTCAAGATTTTTGAGGGCGAATGATGTCCAGAGATGATCCTGACCTTCCCTACCGGCAACTTGAAATGTCGGGCGACTAGCTCGAGCACTCGGCCATTCGCCAAGTTACGCTCCGCCGCCTCGCGCACCGAAATCTCAAAATGATCGCGGGTCTTCCGCATAAACCTCTCCTCTTTGGCGCTGGCTTTTACCCGGATTTTTACATACATCGCCTTCCCATTTTATCATTTTCTTGACCAAAAGCGTGCTTTCAAATATACTTATCCCAGCGTTTGGAGGGTTCGCCCTCTCACGGCACTAAGCTGTAACCAAACGCGAACAAAGGACACCGCCAAAATGCGGTGTTTTTTGTTTTCATACTTAAAGGTCTTTTAGCAAATCCTTATCGTGCAACGCGCGCTCTTTCGTATTCGAGTTGGTACCCCAGACAGGAATGATGCTCCAGAAAAACTTTTCTCCATCTTCCACCTGCTTCACCAATATCTTTATCCTGAATTGTTCAATGATTGCAATGAATTCGTAATAACTCACCAACTTAAGAACCGTGTCGGTCCTGCTGTGAATTTTCACCCTCTCAAATACATTAGTGCGCAAAAGACCCTGGAGCGTACCGGATGCTCCGAGTATTTTAGGGACAAACGCAATGAGTTTAAAGCGCATGTACTGATCCTCAAGACTCCGAGCTTTGCCTCTTTGCTTAAATTTCAAGTGCCCGATACCCTGAGCATTGAAAGAGACCTTCTCCTTGAAGTACGGACAGTACACCTGCCCTATGTTTTGATAGAACAACTCTCCTTTCTCTTTGACCGATTCGAATTTGGACACATCGACCATGGGAGACAATTGTATCGAAGTGGAATGGCAAAAAGCCAGCATTTTCTTTAGAACTTTTTTATCCCGCCCTCGACAGAACGACCACTTCACTTTTCCACGGTTTCTGATAAGATAGCTCGCAGAAGGTCTTTTTGATGCACTCAGTAGCGCGATATTCCGGGATAGCTCAGCGGTAGAGCAATCGCCTGTTAAGCGATTGGTCGTTGGTTCGATCCCAACTCCCGGAGCATTTTAAAAGCCATGAATTTCAAGAGGTGTTTGACGTACATAGAACTTGTTGCGAACTTTTGAGACGACTTTGACAGAATCCTTATCCCAAAATGCTATACTTTTTAACATGCTAGATTTTCTTAAGCACCTCAGATTGAATTATCAGTTTTTTATTCTCTCAGGGCCATTTTTGCTGGGCGGCTTATTTTCCCCTAGAACAACCATTTTGCAATTTTTGATCCAGTTCATCTCAATCCACGGACTCTTATTTGGAGGCGTCACTGCATATAATTCCTACTACGACAAGGATACTGGCCCAATCGGAGGATTGGAACACCCACCGATAATGAAAAAGTGGATGCTCTATGCATCTTGGGGACTTCAAGGCGCTGGTCTTCTTATTGCTTTGGTGAGTGGCTGGGTATTTAGCATTCTTTATGTAATCAGTGTCCTATTTTTCTGGCTATACAGCAGCCCACATACCCGCTGGAAAGGCAGCCCCACTATGAGTTTCGTAGCCATCGGAATAGCAACGGTAGTATGTTCTTTTGGTTTTGGGTATATTTCTTTTGGTGGTCAGATTTTTAACTACAACCTACTAATAGCAGCATTCGGTGCCACCTGTCTTGTCCTAAGTATGTATCCGTTATCACAGCTATATCAGATCGAGGCAGACAAAAAACGTGGGGATACCACATTTGCTGTTAAATACGGCCTGAAAGGGGTTAGGACTTCTTTTATTGCGTTTTTTGATTTAGGCGGATTACTTTTGTCATACTCTTTTTTAAAAATTTCAAATTCTGTTAGTGTGATTTCTCTTTTAGTGGAAGTCTGCGTT
Source organism: Patescibacteria group bacterium (assembly GCA_038065315.1). Lineage (NCBI taxonomy): Bacteria > Patescibacteria group bacterium. The sequence goes on along the minus strand of JBBTRF010000001.1, from coordinate 86,414 downwards.
GGGTTATATGTATATACCGTATTAAAGAAGGTGTCTTCAGACGAGAGTGCTTATAAAAAAATTATGAAGACAAAATACATCAGTGGAATGGCCTTCTCGATAATGATCTTGACACTTTTCTTTTTCACATAAATAGACTCAGAGACCTTGGCGAGACGTTAACATGTGCACTCTGTGAACATATAGGCAGGTACACAGAGGTTCAACTATCCCGAACCACCTCTGCGCCACCAAAAAATGACCTGCCTTAAAATCGCCTACCCCTCGCCAGCTCATTGCGCTATACTTCTTTCATCATGCGCGAGATTGAGATTAAGCTGCGAGTGCCTGACCTCGAGCCCATAGAGGCTAAGCTGAGGGCACTTGGCTGTGCCATCTCTGCCCCACTCACCCAGACCGACATCAATTTTATTCATCGGGATGATGTGAGGTGGTTCGAGCCATTAGACAGCGAATGGGTGTATCCACGTCTCCGTATCCAAAGCCAAACAGACACAAATGGAAACAAGGAAACCGAGACGCTCATATTCACGATCAAAAAACCTCTCAGGAACGAGAGCGACTGCCGTGAACACGAGCTTCACGTGGATGACCCTGAGGAAGTACGTGGAATGATGGATATGTTTGGTTACAAAGAGGGTGTCACCGTAAAGAAGGTTCGTCGTACCACCTCACTCCAAGACTACGCTTTTACTCTCGACGCCGTCGAAAAGCTCGGAAACTTCATTGAGATAGAGCGAGTCATCACCGACCAGGAAGCCGCGCAGCAGGGCGCCGAGAAAATTCAAGAGGAAATGACGGCCTTTGCTGAAAAAATGTTTGGGCTCAAGCGCATCCAAGTCGTCCTTCAAGGTTACGATATCCAGATGTATTACGCGCAGAAATAATTTTATAGAAAAAACCGGCCGACAATGACGTCGGACGGTGTTGCGCCTGCAATTTTGCAGACACAACGAGTGCGACTCAGGCTGTGACGCCTTCACGCGCCTCTGTGGCGGGTGCAAGCAACTTCTCCAGCTCATCGAGCTTCTTGCGAAGGAAGCCGGCAGTCTGGCGAAGCTGTTTGGTGACAGCGATGTCCACCAAGATTTTCAAGGCCGCCACCGACAGCAGTCCCTGCATGGCCATCTGGACGACCTGATGAGTGTTGTTGTGCACCCGGAGACCAATGATGGCTACCTGGTCAATCTCGAACTGGGCCAAGGGCCGCCCTGCCATATGCGAAGCGTGAAGCGCCAAGTCATACGACCCGCTTTCGACGCGAGTCGCGAGCATCTGTTCAAGCTCGCTGGCCGTAAAATCACGCTGGAAGACGTCGAGCACCTTCCGAGCATCCACATAGTCGGTGCGGAGGAGTGAGGCCACCAAGACGAAGTTGAGTTCTTCGTAGGTCAGCTGACGGTTTTGGCCGGCGGCCAAGGCGGTCGCCAAGTCGTAGGTGCAGCGTTCGCAGGTGGCAGACACGGGGTGTCCGCAAGGGTTTTGGTTCATGGGGTGTTCTTTCCGAATTGGTGCCAGAATGCCGTCTGGGCCGGAGAAGCTTGTTTCAAGGTTCCGGCGTCAAACTACACTATAACGTGGGTTGCTGTCAATAGTCACGTGGCGAATTCACCTTTACACAACTTGACCTCGCCAAGCAAAAACGCTAGTCTGAACCAAGCGTAGTCAGCCAAACCACCAAACGAAAGGCCCACCGATGAACCTCACAGTTGCAAGTCTCCGCCTCTACCCAATCAAGTCCTGTCAGGGCGTATTGACCGACTTTCTCAACCTTGGACTTTCTGGCCCTTTCATGGACCGAAGCTATGTCCTAACGGATGAGAACGGGCTATTCCTCTCCCAGCGAACAGTGCCGGAAATGGCCATGATTCGTGCATCTGTCGGCCGCAGTCCGGAAAGCGGTTTCGCTCTTCAAGTCTCGGCGCCTAACATGTGTCGCTACTTCATCCCTGTTTCGCATGGAGAATCCGTCTTGCTTCCCGAATTCAAAAGGCGCACCGTCACGATCCACAAGGATCAATGCGAGGCAGTGGACCTGGGAGACACCCACGCACGATGGTTCTCGACCTTCCTCGGTCGATCATGCCGCCTAGTGAGACAAAATTCCAAGCAACCACGTCTTCGCACGCCGAGTTCGGTCGGACACGAGATTCAGGTCAGCTTCGCCGACGGCTATCCGCTCCTCGTCACCACAGTCGCCTCGCTCGCAGACCTCAATCGCCGCATTCATGAGAGAGGTGCCGAGCCAGTGCCGATGGACCGCTTCCGTCCCAATATTGTTTTGGATGGTTGTGATGCCTACGACGAAGATCTTTGGCCCAGGCTGAGGATCGGCGATGTTGTGCTCACAGCGGCAAACAAGTGCGTGCGCTGTGTTGTGACCACAGCAGACCAGCTCACCGGCAAGCGCGGCCACGAACCACTTCGAACTCTCGCCACCTACCGCAAGGGCACTGACGGAGGGGTGGAATTCGGCCGCAACTTCATTGTGACAAAGCCTGGCATGGTCAATGTCGGCCAAAGCGCTGAAGTGCTCACTTGACCCAATGACTTGCAACAACAGTTCACCGCCGCAGGAGAGGCTCCTGCGGCGGTTTTTATATCCCTGATGTTTGCTATACTTCCCTTATGAAAACACCTCAATCTGCTGGACTGCTATTTAGTGTGACCTGCCTCTTCATCCTCCTCGCCGGCACCAACGCCGCACATGCCACCGTCGGCGGACCAACTTTCGTCTACGACTTCACCTACAACCCGGCAAACGAATCGGTGTACTACGTAAAAAATTCCGAAAGTGGCCGAGGCTGCCCACCGGAGTTATTGAAAATATCTTTGGCTACAGGCAATTCGCAAGTCGCCTATTCCTGCGACGAAGGCGAGAGGCTCATTGTGCCTGCAAACGGCTACAGCATCTCCCCCGTCAACGCCAAGATCGCCTCGCTCACCAACGGCTTCAAGCCACTCACACCGATACACCTGAAGAAAAATGATCTTTCTGTCGACGTCCGTTTTGTGAATTACGAAAACATCAGTCCGGAGGTGAGCGAGATTCTGAAGGCCAATTTTATCGCTTCGGTCTCTCAGGCCGGCAAGAAGCTTGTCGAATTCCCCATCGTCGGTTGCAAGGAAACACAGCCATTCACTCTCGCTGGCTACGCAATCCCTGGTTTTGAGAAAAAGATCGTCCTCCTCCTTTCTGCGAAGGGCGATTGTTGGGAAGGCGGCTATATTAACGAAAACCTCCATGTTGTCGGCGGAGTCACAGTACTCGACAGAGCATCGGTCGTGGATTTCGCCAAAGACAACTCACCACTGATCGCGGCCAATGGTACCATTGAGGTGTTTGCGGCTGACAACAAAGTCGTTGCGTCCACAACGACAAATACCGCTTCTCAAAACGCCGGAAGCGCACTCAATTTTGGCATACTCCTCGTAGGTGCTGTCATCATTGGCCTCGTAGTCGGTGTCATCTTGGGAAAGATTCGTAAATAACCAGAAACACTAGGAACCTGGGAGCCGGAGCGGCTATTTCTGCCGGACGATTCGCCACATCTTCACCAGCAGGATCAATACGAGTTGAATCGCAATATTCGCCACGATCAAGCTGAGTGCGGCCAGGCCAATGTTCATCAGAAAGTTGGATTGCACAAAGAAAAGCAGTATGAGCAGTGGCCATATATTTTTGATATCTTGCGGCGACGGCCCAAGCATTGCTCCCGCATTGAGGCACAGCAGGATCATCACCCAGCTCTGCCAATGGAATGGATTGAGTTGCGTCAGTTGGGCGAAGACGTCTCCCGTTGCTATAAAATATCCGTCGAGCAAAAAGTGATTTATCGCATAGAGGAAAGCAAGCCCGCCAGCGATCGGCGCGGCCGAGATGAGCAACGCTCCCAGTATCGGCAGTCTTGACGGCCGATGGATGACATGCGGCTGATACGAAAACACCTTGAACTCCTCGATCTTCGCCCCCGTCGCCAGGCACAGGAGCGCATGTGACGACTCGTGCACAAACGCACCAATATAGTACAAAGCGTGGGTGAGGCGATAATTCAAAAACTGCCAATTCAGCCAATTACTCGCGTAGCCGAGTACGACAATGAGGACGATGACTAGGCCAAGGCTAAGTGACATATGTAATAAGGATAGCACGCATCTTTTATTTCTCCTGTTCCCTACTGCGTGACCCGAACAGTATCCGCCTTCACCACCAATTCGCTCTGCCCTGCTTCAAACATGCCATTCACCGCCACCACATCGCCCACCTGAATATCTCCGATCGCGAGCCGGCTACCCTTTTGATCCAAAAAGCTAGTGCCGAAGTGGCGAGGGCCGTAATAGGTTTCATTTGTGCGGATCGTCCACGACATTTTCACGGTATTCCAGGAGGTGCTTATTTTGATGTTTGTGCCGGAGACAGATTCGACGTGGGCGCCCTGAATATACACCATGCCGTTGTTGGCAACGTGGATTTCCAAAATTGGAGCTTTCTTGACCTGAGATACCCGTGCCGGCTGTACAGTGACCTGATCTGTCTCCAATCCCTGAGCCTGCGCGATTTCGACGCGTGGTGGCACCAGGCTGAAAGAAAGCGAGAGAATACCGATCGCAAAGACCGAAAAAGAGACGCTCAAGAGGGTTTTGAGGTACGGTCGAGCATTCAACAATGAATGTATTTCGCTCTGGGGTTTCATACCCATACAGACGCTGGGGCGAGGAGAATATTACAGTGAGTAAAGACTCACTGGTTTATCGGAATTTGCATTATGCATTTTTTGCATATTGCTTTTTTCTTCAATCTCACCATCCTTGAAAAGGTTATTGATATGCCTAGATACTACAGACTGATCAATGTTAAATAGCCTGACGATTTGCGCCTGCGTCGCCCAGACCGTCTCATGGGGAAAATCGCCACGCAGCTCGATGGCCCCGTCTTTCGCCTGGTAGATGAGTGCTTTCTGATTTTCTTTTGTATTTTTTGATATCATCTTTGTTGCAATAGTATACAAGAGCCAATTGTTAAAACGCAAGCAAAAAACTCATACGGATTTTATCTCAAAGCGATATGCGCCGTATTTTTCGATAGAAATTTCATCAAAATTGAGTGGGCGGGCACTGACGACGAGGCCCGAAACCTGTGCAATAAAAACCTTGCAAAACCTCTGTTTTTGAGTAGTATGAAAGTCGGCAGCATCCTGTTGATGCTTTGCTTTTTGCCACAACGGCAGCCAAGAAACGCGACCTTGAGAAAGGAACCTCCCCCTATGGCACTCGGAACACTTGGTGAGATCATAGAAAGTGGTCTGCAACGAAAACTGAACGGTCGCTGGCAATCGAGAGACCAGGCCCCCTGGAGATCCCTGAGGTATGTCGGGGTGGAAGACGGGAACGGCCAGACAAACGGTCATGGCCTGAAAAATGGCCGGCCTCAGGAAAAAGATCCTTTGAAGAAACTGCTCGAGAGCCTCGACCAAGAAGAACGTGCTGTTCTGTTTGACATCTGCAGAGGAGAGGTCCACCCGGCGATCAGGAATACCGACCGGAAAAGTCCTCCGATCGTGGAAACGCAATGCGCGAGCCTCAACCGGAAGATCCGGAAGCTCGTGCCAAACTTTCCTGGCACGACAGGTAGGCTGATCCGCATTGGTCTCGCACTCGGTGTGACAAGGGTCCGCACGATCACCGCTCGCGGGGGTGCACGACTGACCCCCGTTGTCCAATTGAGTGACGGGGAATTCCAACTCCTCTTGCTCGTCGGCCGAGGTTCCGACAACAAGGAAATTGCGGAGGCGCTGAACATCCCCATCGGCAGGGTCGAAGACCGGAGAAAGAAATTGACACGGCGGCTTTCTCGCGAGGCTTTCGAAAAAATCGACGGGCTCGAACGAGATGTCGTCATGGATACGACGGAGATCATTCACCTCTGTCTGCATGAACGACTGGTCAAACCCTTCACCTTCGACCCTTGGCTGAAGGCGCAAACTGGCCGATAGCCGAAGTCGGTGCATTGCGCTGCACTGCACGGCAATCCCTCCCATCACCGCACGAGTCTGGCACACTGCTGGACCACGGCGGTTTTTTATTCAACTATCTGAACACATGTTCACCGTTGATCAATCGAGGAGTGAATGTGAAATCGAATCCATGGTATCACCTGGCGCTGGGCTGAATGTTACAGAAGTGATTCCTGGAAACTGGAGCAAGGTCTTTTCTACCAACGGTTTAATTTTCGCAAGACTCACAGATACGCCGGCCCATCCATCGAGGTCCATTCCAAGTAATATGTATGCTGTACCATTCACCAATTTAAAGTAAACAACTCGCGACCCTTGAAAACCTCCCTGTGTATCTATTACCTCGGCAACAGCCTGTACACTCGCCTTCATTATATCTGTATCCTTTGGAACAGTGACAGTGACCTGCTTTTTAACAAAGGGCCACGAACCTGAGGGATTGGGCTTGCCGTCGAAGATATACTCATTCATCGCCTTTTCATACGCATCCATATCCCTGGGAACCATAATATTCACACTCATTTCAGTCGTCGTTTTAGTGGAAGGATGGCTCAATTTAAAGGTAGAAACAATGTCCTTTAAATCAACCTTTGGCTTCGCTGGTCTCGGATCTGATACTGGATTCATTTCATATGTGTACAGAACTTCGATGACCAAGTCCGCAGTTTCATTTACAAAGAAGTAACCATAGGAACCAACATCTGGATATGTTTTATTTTCAACATAACACCATTCCGTACCATTTATTTTGATCGAATCCTTATTCACCAGGTTTGCCTCAGTCCCTTTGGTATAAGTAACGCATTTATTTGAACTGATATCATACGCATACACTTTTTTATCACCCGATGCAAAAGAGTATTTATCGAGATTATAGACACCGATAGTTACACTTAGAGCGTGGCCACTTTCTTCAGGCAACATGACTCCCGAGACTCGTGCACTGTACAGTGCACCTTGTGCGGTCCGATCTGCAAATTCTCCGAAAAAAGAAGGGATCTTTAGCTCAAAGCCATACTTCTCATTTCTGTACGTTTTCCAATCTGCGGTTGTGCTTGGCAATATTGGAGTCGCGATCAATTTCCCTTGAGTATCGAGTGTGTAACTGACGGTGACAGGCTCACTCGCGTTTTGCTGAACACCTGGCGCGTTACGAAGTGCATCTGGCACCACCACGACTTTGAGAAAGGCCTTAATTCGCATGCATACTTTAAAGTCCACGACCGTGAGATCGGAGCAGACCTAGTACAGGACACATTTTTGAAAACATGGAAGTATCTCGCCAAGGGGGGCAAGATCGATGTCATGAAGTCTTTCCTCTATCACGTTCTCAACCACCTCATTATCGACCAGTATCGAAAAAATAAAGCCTCGTCACTCGACGATCTTCTCGAAAAAGGTTTTGAGCCCGCAGCACCCGACTCTGAGCGTCTCATCAACACATTGGACGGCAAGCGAGCGATCGCCTTGATCCAGCTTTTGCCGGTGAAATACCAGAAAATCATGCGCATGCGCTTTGTGCAAGATTTGTCACTCGAAGAAATGGCGACTCTCACCGGACAATCGAGAAATGCCATGGCCGTGCAGGTGCATCGCGGAATCGAAAAGATGAAAATCCTCCATAGCGGCGCCTAGATTTTTCGTTCGGCAAACACAACAAGTCGCTGAGAATATGTCTGCTTCAAGACATCCCAAACTCCTGTACAAGTGATGAGATTGAGGTGCGCTTTTCCGTCATCTGAGACAAACACCTCGGGGATAGTCTCGTCCGAGCCATAGATTCGAATTGAGCGCACAACAAACTCCGTCATTCGACCATTTCCGTCTTCGGTAGAAATGAGGTCACCTTTTTGCATGAGAGACAGGTTATCAAACACTGCCGGCAGATTATTATTCCAGCCAAAATGTCCGGTGATGACTGCACTTCCCTTTTCTCCTGGGCGAGGACCGAGTTTGTGCCAAGCGACATTCGCTGAATCTTTTGGAATGCCCAGTGCACTTCCAGAAGTGAGGCCGACAGCTTCGATGGGAGCATCAACATGTATACTTGGTATTTTGATTTGAACGGGAATTCCGATAGACACATCAGAATAAGCGGCAGCTCGAGGGGCTGTCTCGAAAAAACTCATGAAGAAAGGTGTCCAAAGAATGCTAGATACGAGAAACAAACCAAACAATGTGTATGGGATCAGTTGCACAGAGGAGACAGAAATGGTGTTCGTATCTTGCACACCACTGAAGCCGAATGCCGTACTCCTCTATTACAGTTCGAAACTAGTTCTTTGGACCCACGCCTGCCGCAGGAAGGGTTGGGGTGTTCACTGTTGAGTCCACAGCACCAGGAGTCGTGACTACGTCTGAATCTGTCATATCAATGACATTTTCATCACTCACTATAGGGGTGGTAGACGCGGTCTCCATTGAAGTGTCGCTCTTTGACTTTGAGCTGGTTGCCCAGATAAGGCCAAGAACAACGATAATAACGACGAAAATCCAGATAGCGTTTTTGTTTGTGTCTTGCATAATGGGATGATTATACGCCTCAAAAAGCATCCCGTATAGTTCACGCCTGCCTGGTTTCGTTCTGTAGTATTTTAGTACTTTCGCACCACTCCGCGCACAATAGCAGCCACCTTGAGGTCGTATTCTGGATACATCGCCTTCATGGTGCGATTGGCTGGCTCAAGATATGTTTTACCACCGCGCTTGCGAAAATATTTCATCGTCCAACCACCATCGATCTCGGCGATCACAATATCACCATCCTTCGGCTCACCACGTCGCTCGACGATTACTAGATCGCCCTCTTTAATCCCCTCTTCGATCATTGAATCGCCTTTCACTTCCAAAACAAAGGTCTTGCTGCGTTCACCGACCAGATAATCATCGAGACTCATGGTATCTGAAAGCGTGTCTGCGTTGGTTGGAATACCAGCCTCCACCAATCCAAGAAACGGCACCTCACTGAAGAGACTGTTCGGCACGAGGCGGCCGGTAGCATCCTTCTGCACGATCCCCTCCTCCACCAGACGATTCACCAATTTATACACCGCGTTCTTCGATTTGAAACCGACAAGTGCCATGATCTCGGCATAGGCCGGCATGCGCTTGTGGCGTTCGTAGAAGGCGATGATCTTTTGTTTGTACTGCGGATACATGGTAGTCGCAATTGCAATACCCAATTATAGTACAAAACTGGTAACCGTTCGCATCGATCGGGAGAGCCAGCCCCATTGAGACCCCGCGAGCTGCGTACGTTCAAGGCGAGTGAGCTGAGCGAGCAGCTGGCGGTGACGGAGCGATTCTCGGCGGTAGGATCGACCGTAGACAATCTTCTGGTCGATAATAGCGTTGAGGAGGCCGATCTCTGAGCGGATCATCTTTTGCGCTTGTTTGTTGGTGGTCATGGGGGTGTGTTTGGATATTGATATGTTTGATAAAGTCTCTTCGTTGGTATGGATATAGTATAGGTGAACATCCGTTCACCTGTCAAAGCCCTCGCTGTGGATAACTCCATTTCTCGTCGAGAAAACCTCTCTTTATTGACACTTTGTCATCATAGGAATACTCTTACCTGCGGCAGACAACCCTCAACCTAAAGGAGTCTCATGACCCCCGAACTGACGGAAGGAAACTGGGCCGTGGAGTTGGCAGAATTGAAACGGCAAGGAAAGATTTCGGCCTTCGCCCAAGCTCAGCTGACTGAGCTGATTCACACCGGCGGGAAAAATGGCATCTCCATGCCGGAAGATGTCTTCAAGAAACTGACGGCCGAAGTATTCACGATCAAGTTCCCTGCCGTTCGAAGGAAGTTCATCCTTACTTACAAAGCTGGCCGGGCCTACTTTTCGGAAACCGAGTGGTAGGCAAAACCGACTCAACCCCACGACAACACTTGCATACAAGTGAGGGGATGAGTCGGTTCTTTTTTTCCAACAATTCAGCTACTTCGAGTTCGAAGCCTTGAGTGAACTGAGCACGATCTGCAACTCCCTCAGCATCTTCTCGTCACTAAATTCCGCTACCCGCGACTTCCCGGCCGTTGAAAGCTGTCGAGCGAGATGGTCATCCTTCAAAACTCTCTCAATCGTATCCGCGAGTGAGCGCACATCGCCTTGTGGCACAAACAATCCATTCTTGCCATCGGCGATAAGCTCAACATTACCCCCGACTGGAGTCGTAATGATCGGTACACCCATCGCCATCGCCTCAAGTAACAAATGCGAGAAACCTTCATAGGCCGTGTTGAGAGCGAAGACGTTTGCTGAAGCGAGATATTGCAAAACCGTCCCGTGATCCACCTTGCCCAAAAACGTGACGGGTGCTTTCAGCTCCGACGCCCTTTGTGCCAATGTCGCACGGTCCGGACCATCGCCGAGAATGTAGAGACGCAGGTCCGAATACGACTTCTGCCCGGATGTCGTAATGTGTCCTGCGAGATTGGCGACAGCCTCGATCAGCGTATCAAACCCTTTCCATGGCACGAGGCGGCCAACACTCACTACAGAGTGAGCGCCGAGATTTAGTTGCTTCGCCGGAACCTTTGCCACACTCGACAATTCGAAACCATTGTAAATCACGGTGATTTTTTCTGCCGGCACACCCCACGCAGAGACGATGCGTTTCAAATATTCGCTTGGCACGATGATTTTGTCGGCGGCAAGCGCAACTCCCAATTGAATCTGCTTGAGCTTGCGGACAGCAAGCGGATAATCCGAACCGAGCGAGAAATGATCGAGCGTATCAGTTACACCATACCGCTGGCTGCCTTGCTCCCACGCGTAGTCGCCGACGATTTTGAGTAAAAACGGTTTTCGAAGCAGGTGTGCCACCCATTTAGCCGGCAACCCAACCGAAACCGGGTCCTGAGCATAGATAACATCGGCCTGCAGTGCGGCCGTGAATAGCTTCGCGAAATACAACGCATGTCGAACACCCTTCGGCCAATGCAAGACCGAACCAAAATTGACTACCTTTACCGTGTGACCGAAATCGGGCAGACGATCGGCCAACAACTTCGAATACGTCGCCGGGCCGCCGGATTGTGGCGGAAAAATGCCGGTCGCGATCACCACATGAAGTCCCCCATCCTTTGCTTCCATGTTCGGTAGTATAGCATTTTGTCCACAGTCTAGGCCACATTTCCCTTGGCAAAGCGGTGATTTTACCCTATGATTCTTTTCTGTGAATAAAGTCATCTTCATCCTTCTCGCGCCGATCTATATCCCTATGGCACTTTTGATGCACCACACCTTTGAGTGGTGGGGCGGTCTGTGGTCGTAATATTCTCAAAACCTTCTCGCAATCCACAGCGCGCGAGCGGCGAGCGCGCTATACTAGCTTAATGAATCCAAAACACATCCATCTCTCATCACTTATCGGACGACTCGCACTTTTTATCGTCTACTTCTGGTTCGGTGCCCTCAAGCTGTTTGACCTCAGTCCCGCCAATCCGCTGGTCGCCGGTCTGCTCCACGCCACAATGCCGTTCTGGTCTTTTGATAATTTTATTATTTGGTTTGCCCTCTTTGAAATGCTCATCGGCCTCCTCTTTTTGATTCCGCGTTGCGAAAAAATCGCCTTCTGGCTTTTTGTAATTCATATGGCCACCACCGTGATGCCACTCTTCTTTATTCCAGCGATGACCTGGCAGGGCTTTCTCACGCCAACACTCGAAGGCCAATACATCATCAAAAATGTTGTTCTTGTTGCTCTCGCTCTCTTTGTCTACTCGGCCAATGAATACGGACCGACCCACAAACTAAAAGGACTCCGCGACTAGATTTTCCGCGCGTCTCTCACTGAAAATTCGCCAATACTCGTGCGCCGCAGTGCACTCATCGTCACCAGCGCGCCAATGCGCCGGCCAAACTCCTCTCCTAGTGAGCGGATATAGGTACCACTAGACACACCGAGCTCCACTCGCACTCGCGGACCATTGGCGGTATTTTCCCATCCCAAAAATCGTACGGACTCGACCGTCATTTCTTTCATCGGTGGCTTGATCTCTTCTGCCGTCTGCCCCGCGCGAGCCAATTCGTACAACTTTTTCCCACCGCGCTTAATCGCCGAGTAGATCGGTACCGGCAAGTGCAGCGCGCCCTTCATCCCAACCAACACCGCCTCGATATGCTCTGCCGTAATGCCAGCACCAAATGTCGCCACCTGCTCGGTCGACCACTGCTCCAATACCCGCCCGTCCGTATCTCCGCTATCGGTCCGCATACCGACCACGAATTCTGCTTCGTACACTTTCGACAGCCCGAGCAGTTCCGCCAAACGCTTCGTCCCACCATCAATACCAATGATCATCAACCCTGTCGCCAAAGGATCGAGAGTACCGGCATGCCCCATTTTTCGGCCAGCGTAGGCGGATTCTCTCTGCAATCGGCGAATCACGTCAAAAGAGCTGATACCGGCTGGCTTGTCGACCAACATTAGCTCCGCCGGAGGATTTTTCGGTGCTTCTCCCATATGCTTGGCATTCTATGTAATAATAGAAGGAAACTCAACAGCTCTTTGTCTATTTGAGTTTCTTGGAAAGGACCTTACCTCATGAGCACTCCGACCGACACCCCGTATCAGGTGGTGGAGATGGAGCGGACGCGTGGCCAAGGTCCGGGAGAAGTCATTCTCTTTGGGCTTTTGGCACCGACGACCACACCACCCACCACGCACGAAACAACACAGCCCAGCACCACCCAGACACCCACGCCAATCTTCTGCCTCTGTTTCCGAAAAACTGGCTGGGATTTCATCATGGATGGCCACTACAAGGCAGAAACCATCCATAAAGTCGCCAGCAACGGCGCACAGATGGGCCTGCGAGATCTGATCAGGCTCGCCAAAGCACACGCCTCCGCCAAATACCCCAATGGATAATTGGGACAGCTCGCCTCGTCCGACCACGGCTTCCACAGCCCAGTTTGACAAAAGCGAGCTTTTTTGTTAAAAATAAGCCTCATCCGGCCCCGCCTAGCCTATTGGGGCCCTTTTTAATCAAATGGAAATTCGCAACATCGCCATCATCGCCCACGTGGACCATGGTAAGACCACCCTCACCGACGCTCTATTGAAACAAAATGGAGCGGCTGAAGAAGGTGCCAGCATGGACTCCAACGCTCTCGAACTAGAGCGCGGCATTACTATTTACGCGAAAAACACTTCCCTCTACTACAAGGACACCAAGATCAACATCGTGGACACCCCGGGTCACGCCGACTTCGGTTCCGAAGTGGAGCGTGTGTTGCGATCCATCGACACGGTGCTGCTCGTGGTAGACGCGCAGGAAGGTCCAATGCCGCAGACTCGTTTCGTACTCAAGAAGTCTCTCGAATTGGGACTCAAGCCGATCGTCGTGCTCAACAAGATCGACAAGCCGGCCGCTCGACCCGCAGAAGCGCACGAAGAAATCCTCGAGCTCTTCATGGAGCTCGGCGCCAACGACCAGCAGCTCGATTTCACCACCGTCTACGCGATCGGCCGCCAGGGTATCGCGAAAATGAAGCTCACCGACGAAAGTGCCGACCTCACCCCGCTTTTGGATACTATTTTGAAGCTTGTCCCTTCAGCCAACGGCACCGACCAGGCCACTCACGACGCGCTCGAAGCCAAGCCACTCCGCATGCAGGCGTTTAACCTCGCATACGACAACTTTCTCGGACGTATGGCGATCGGCCGCATCCAGGAAGGTAGCGTGAAGATGGCGCAGCAGGTGTTCATTAAGAAGGACGGGGCGGAAACCGTCACTGGAAAGATCACCAAGATTTTCACCTTCGAAGGTACCGCTCGAAAGGAGGTGCAAGAGGCATTCGCAGGCGACATCGCGATGATCGCCGGTCTTCCTTCGATCTACATCGGCGAGACCATCTGCGGTGCGGCTGATGCCACCCCGTTGCCGACCATCAAGATCGACGAACCGACTATTTCCCTCAATTTTTTGGTCAACGACTCACCTTTCGCCGGCCGCGAAGGCAAATTTGTCACCAGCCGACAGATCCGTGAGCGACTCGAAAAAGAGCTCGAAGTGAACGTCGGTCTCAAGGTGGATTTCGCCGCCAACGACTTTTTCAAGGTGTACGGCCGAGGCGAGCTTCACATTTCTATTTTGCTTGAAAATATGCGACGCGAAGGCTACGAAGTGCAGATCTCTCAGCCGCAGGTCATTGTGAAGGAAGAGGGTGGCAAGAAGCTCGAGCCGTTTGAGGAAGTGATCATCGATGTGAAGCCGGAAGTGACGGGTGCGATCATTAAGACACTTTCGGAGCGACGTGGCATGATGACACAGATGAAGGAAGGCGATGGCACGACTCGTATCGTCTTCGAAATGCCGACTCGAGGTCTGCTTGGCTATCGCGGACAGTTTGTGGTGGACACTCGAGGCGAAGGTATTATGTCTTCCCGATTCTTGGAGTTCCGACCATGGGCCGGCGAAGTGCAGCGCACTTCTTTTGGCTCAATGGTGTCTATGGAAAACGGCAAGGCGATCGCCTATTCTCTCGAAAAATTGCAGGAACGTGGTTCGCTATACATCGAACCGGGCGACGAGCTGTACGAGGGTATGGTCGTGGGTAATGTCACCAAGGGTGAGGACATGGCGGTGAATCCTGTGAAAGCCAAGCAGCTCACCAACATGCGACAGAAGAGTTCCGACGGCTTGGTGTTGCTCACGCCGCCCCTGAAACTCAATATTGAACGCGGCATGGAAATCATGGCCGAGGACGACTATCTCGAGATCACCCCTACCAAAACCCGCCTCCGCAAGCGCTTCTTGAAAGAAGGCGATCGGTTGAAGTCGCAGAAGCAGGGGTAGTGTCGGTCAAAAACCGCGAGGAGGCGGCGGTTTTTGTTTCGCATAATAGTTACGCCAAAATCCAACTCCTTCGTCTTCATCGTGACCTGGATCATCCGGCCCGTCGCCGATATACCACTCGGGGTGTTCTTTCATTTCTCGAGCAAATGACTCAGAAAAAGCTCTGTTCGTCTTTTTCTTTTCAACAGTTTTGAGTTTCCGCGCGTGGTCCCACACAACGATAATGTTTTCGAACATTGCGCTCATTGTAGTTGAAATTTCTCGCTCGTCTTTGGCAACACGAACCTTTTCTAGCAAATTATTCGACAGGGATAGTGTGATTCTTTTTCTCATAGTATTTGAACTAGACAGCCGAAAAGTAGCGGTTGAGATTAGTAATAAAACATCCGAGAGGGTGTCTGCCGATGTTTTTTAGTAGATGCGGATTTCTCATACTTTCTCATACAAATTCATACAAAGTATGAGAAATCCGCATCTACTGTTTTTTGCCTCACCACCCCCGCTGAACCCATACTCTAGCAAAGCATCGGTAGAGAAACTGCTAAGAAAGGTTCAAGAAATGCCTAATTTTTGTTAAAGAGATACTCAATTTTTGTTCAATTTTGTATGAAGATGTGCCCAAACAAAAAACCGCCCGTCTTGTCTGGGCGGTTTTTTGTTTCTCAAGAAAAAAGTATGCTACTTCGTCTCGTCACAACCGCAGGTGCTAGCACAACCAGCACAACACTTCGCTTCAAGCTTCGCCAACGGAGCTGGAACATACTTGCCAGCGCCAGTGAA
Source organism: Patescibacteria group bacterium (assembly GCA_038065315.1). Classification (NCBI taxonomy): domain Bacteria; species Patescibacteria group bacterium. The sequence continues at coordinate 70,808 of JBBTRF010000001.1, read as the reverse complement.
AGCCACCGCCAACGCTGTCAACAAAAGAGTGAGCTGGTACTCGTAGCCACCGGTCATTGCTGAATATCCGCTCTTTGCGTGGACAGTCGCAATTGCTACCACCATCACCACAGTTAGGAGGACCCCCGCTGTTCGCACGAAAATGCCGAGCAAGACCACAATGCCGCCAACAAACTCAACCAAGCCAACAAACCAGGCCATGAAAGCTGGAGCAAAGATGCCCATGCTCGCAAATGCCTGCACATACATACCATGATCGGCAAGCTTGGCATATCCGTGAACAATAAACGGAATCGCCACCGCCACTCGGAGCACGAGGAGGCCCGCGTCCTCATTTCGAAACCACACTGCGACTTTTGAGATAAAATTCATATCGATTTTATTTTGCTGATATTCGCTGATAACAGGAGTAGTATCCCACACTTGCGCCAAACAAAAAAGCCCCCTTGCGGGAGCTTTTTTGTCTCTTGTTAGAAGCTTCGTCGATCGCCGCCGCCGAATGATCGCATTGGGCGATCAGTTCGAGGAGCCATCGGACGTGCCTCATTGACGGTGAGAGTTCGACCGTCGAGCTGCTGGCCGTGGAACATGTTGATCGCCGCATCCGCTTCCGCGTCATTTGGCATTTCAACGAATCCAAAACCTCGGCTCTTTCCGGTCATTTTGTCGATGATGATCGTAGTAGAGCTCACCATGCCAGCCTTAGAGAATGCCTCTTTGAGACCGTCCTGGGTAGTTCCGTACGAAAGACCACCGATGTACAACTTCTTTGCCATTGGGTACTTTTGAATGAAATCTAATACGTGTAGACGACCTTCCCAAAAGCTCCAAAATGCGCGTTGCGCTTGAAAACACTGAGAAATCTACAACAAAAGAAGTATAGCACAGGCGAGTCGGAAAGTCAAGTTTTACGATAAAAACGATGCGGCGTCAAGGGTTTTGGAGAGGTGAAACGGGTCTGGCTACGCCGATAGCAAAAAATCACCCACCTGCGTGCGTTTGATCGAAAAAGCGATGGCGCCAGTGCCAAGACGTTTCCCTATTTCCTGCGCCAGTGAGCGGATATAGGTGCCGCTTGAACAGTGGATACGGAGCGATAACACCTGAAAATTTCGATCATGATTCGTCTGGAAAAACTGCCGCCACCTTACTGCGATCTCCGGCTGCCGAAAATCGCCCTTCACGAGCGCGATCCTTTCGAGGATCTGCTGCTCTAGCTCGTCGGCTGTCACGATGCGTTCACCCAGCACCTCGATCTGATAGATCTCGACCTCCCTGCTCGGCATCTCACCTTCAGTTGGCAACTCGCCAGCACGCGCCAGCTCGAACAACGGCCGACCCTTGTGCGGCTTCGAAGAATACGCCGGGTACACCTGTATGCGTTTACCTAAAAATGTTCTCAAGACCGTCTCAAATTGTTCTAAAGAAGTGTTCGAGGACTGTTGAGAGGTTGCGGCCAGCGCGGAATCCTGCACCATTCCCAACACATCATGCGTATCCGTCTCCACTCCGAGCAAAAATTCTGTCTCATACACTTTGTCCAAACCAAGATATTTTTCCTTCTGTTTACACTCTTCGCCCGCGAGCACCACGAGCAGGCCTTCAGCCATTGGATCAAGTCGGCCAGCGTAGGTAAATGGCATAGAGCGAGCATCGGCAAAAGCAACCTTGCCCACAGCAGCTCTTTCAGCGCAAAAACGCTCGAGACATTTGAGCGGCGTTTCGCCGAGCTTTTTGTTGATGAGGAAAGGCATGTGCGTTCTGCGACTTTGTTGACAAAACTCCAAAAATGTTTAGTGTTGATGCTGGCTCAGAAAATTGCTCGGACTACAACGGTTCGTCAACCCAATATAGCACATGAAAACCTACCTCTGGCTCTCCCTCATCGCCTCTGTCCTCTACGGCATCGCCAATCCCCTCATGGGTATCGGCCAGCGCCTCGGCCTCACCACCAGTAGCACCATTTTCAGTAGCTCGCTCGGTGGCCTAATCATCGGCATCGTCTACTGGTGGAACCACCGCGACGTGCCCCTGCCGTCTCTGCAAGCCTGCTCCGTTGGAGTCATGGTCGGCGCGATCTGGACTATCGCGATGCTGCTCTGGACCCGCGCACTTGCCCCCGACATGCAGTCTACGGCTTCCACGATCTTCCTCATCGTCGGCACCAACCCTTTCATCGCCGTGCTCATCAGCGCCACGATCTTCAAGGAATGGGACAAGGTGGTGCTGTGGAAATTCTGCGCTGGTGGCGGCCTCATCGCTGCGGGGCTCTACCTCATCACTACCTGCAAGAAGGTCTCGGCGAGCTGATCATTGCCACAAACTGAGTCACTCAAAAACCTCCCGACAAATTCAAATGCCGCGCCTGAAAGGACGCGGCATTTCTCTTTTGCCAATCTTCTTTTCTAAGCTTGCAAAAATCTCCCCGATTATTTATACTTTAGGGGTAAAGAAGGGTCATCTGAAGACTGGAAAATCTCTCCCCAGCGCTCTCTTCACTGAGAGGCACGCATGCGAGGACCGGGAGTCTCGCCAGAACTAAAAACAGTTGGAAACTTGTGTTCCAGCTTTTTTAGTTCATCGGGGTTGGTCAGCGGTACCAAGTAGCGTGCCGAGTTCCGCCAACACCTTCTTACTTTTGCAATGTCTCAACATGCCGAGATAGGAAGCGAGTGAATTGCAAAAACGATCCTCAGAAATCTTTCCACTCTTCACCTCAGCCGCGAGTCCAACGATCTTTTTGAACATCCTGTTTCTGGTTTTCGTCCGCAACACGCGATAGCGCGGCAAGCTCACATACCCGAGAAAATCCGTTCCCTGGAGCAGCTTGCGTATCGTGACCTTGTTCGGATGCAATGAAAGTTTCAGATGCTCCTGCAAAAATTGGCCGATTTCCCGAGTCCAACCCTCGAGCTCCTCGCGCGACGACGATAGCAATACAAAATCGTCGCAGTATCGTATATAGTATTGCGCGCGCAGGAAATGCTTCACAAATTGATCGAGTTTGTTGAGGTAGATATTCGCAAAAATCTGGCTCGTGACATTTCCGAGCGGCAGCCCTTTGCCAGGTGAAGCCTCAAAAGAGCGGATGATCTTTTCGAGAAGTCTGAGCAGGTGTGGAGTGCCCGACGCGCGGCCGCCAAGCTTCCGCCCCAGCAGTTCCAACAAAATGTCGTGATCAATGGAGTCGAAAAATTTCCGCACGTCACACTTCAACACAAAAGCTGCATGGCAATGATTGGCACTTACTTTTTTCGCAAACACCCCAAACCGCTCGACACCCCGATGCGTACCTTTCAGATCGCGAGAGGCGTATGAATCATGGATAAAATGCTTGTCGAACAGCGGATACAGCGTCTGATACACAGCTTGATACAGCACCCTGTCGCCGACGCTCGCCTTATGGATTCGTCGGAGCTTCGGATCCTGCACCAAAAAAGCCTGATACGGGTCAGGACGCCACTCTCCCGAGACCAGCCGACGATGCAGAGAAAAGAGATTGTCTTCCAAATGGAGCTCAAATAGGGTAACATCCTTCTTTGACCGCTTCCCTTTTGAAAACCGGCGCCAAGCCGAAAAAAGACTTCTTAGCGATACGATGTCGTCAAATATTACATCACGAAAATCAAAACCATGAATACCCCCCCCCCGCTACTACCAAAACCGCTCCCAGTGATACCACTTTGCCCATCATCCGTGCTATTCGCCTGTTGCATAAGGACTTGTATTGTAGCGCAGAAAAATTATCGAAGCGAGACAAACTCGGTATCCATGCACAGATAGAAAAGCAGTCTCTCGCCTGCCTTGCGCTCGCTGTAGAAGCGGCTTTCCGGCCGCGGCAAGAAAAACAAAGCGCGCTGGAGGAGCTGCGATTGCAAGTCGAGATATTGAAACACCTTGTCCGAACTGAACATGAACTGCAAATCATCCCCGAGAAAACGTATTTTCGATTCTACGAGCAACTCATCGAGATTTCGAAAATGACCAACGGCTGGCTGACATATGCGATCCAAACAGGCGCACTGCCGAGCCAGACACAAAAAGAGCCTAGTGGCTCTTTGTTGTGAGAAACTTCCTCGCGACCACCGATGTTGGAGTTGCGATTGTCGGCGTTGTTCCAGTTGAAGTTGACCTTCGAGTTGTCCGGATTCCAGTTGCCATTCGCCACCTTGCCGTCGGGGAGCCTTATTGCCCACATTCGTCCGTATCACCGGAGTCCTTTTGCAAAAACTCCTGAGTTGAGAATGCGTGCGGCAGAGCATGCGTAATATAAACGTGAGCAAGCAGTTTCTATTGTTAGGCAAATTGTTGTCAGACATTTTTCACAGATTGAAAATATCGGACCAATTTAACAGCCTGCAAAAAGTATAGCGTAAACGAGCTGCTTTTGTCACATTGTCGCATAGAAAAACCCCCGACCTGCCATAGCAAGCCGAGGGGTGAAGAGGAGAAGTCGAAGGAAACAAGGGGCTCAAGGAGTTGCAAGGGCACAATTGACTGCCTCGCGACCACCGATGTCGGAGCCGCGATAGCCGGCGTAGTCCCAGTCGAAGCGGACCTTCGAGTAGCCCGGAAACCAGTAGCCACTCGCCACCCCGCCGTCGGGGAGCCTCGATGTTGGGAACCGGGTCCACGTCTTCGGGTCGAGGAAGTGGCCGGTCACCTTGTGATACATGCCGAAGGCGATGATGTAACCGCGCAGATCGAGGAAGACGCGCCCTGTGGCCACCATCTCGTCTGCGGTGAGATTCATCGTGTCCGGTGTCGGCTGCGTCGAGCGTTCAACGAAGCGAAGAGTGGGCTTGCCGGAAGCTTTCGCGTCCTTGTAGTCCATCAGGTCCCGCTCCTCATACACACTCTTAAGCTTGGGCTGGGCCTTGAGGGCCTGCTCCACTGCTTGGCGATGGGTCAAAGTGCCGGGATCATAGACCGCGATCACAATTTTCCAGGGCAAAACCTTCGGCATCGTGAACTGCTTGCGCAAGTCGGGGCGATGGCCGAAGTGTTTCTCGGCAAAGTCCTCGGCTTCCTCGATCGCCTTGAGGGCGTTCGTGTCAGCAAAGGCGAAGGAGGGACGCGGGGGAGGTTCTGTCTGAGTCGCACCTTCTTGGGTGGCTGTCGCGGTAAAGCGAGAGCCGTTCCGGAGAATCCCGGGAAGCTCATCAAGATTGGCTTCGTAATGCTCAAGCTCTCTGAGCGTGAACACTTTCGGCAGATTGAGTGCCAATTTCATACCGAGAGCGATGGCGCGCACTGTGAGCGCGACATCATTTGCATCCGACAAGGGTGTACCTTTCACGGTGTTTCCTTTTTGTTCTGATTTCCAAAGAACAGTCTAGATTTTGGCGACATGCCGCAATCCCTGTTCGAGATGTATTATATCACCTTATAGTACTATGTGTCAATGCTCCAGAAAACTTCGTAAAATAAGGCTGATTTGCTACAATATCCTCACTATGTCTACACCGAAAAAACCTCTGTCCACCGACCCATACAAGGGCGTCCGCGACTTCTATCCGGCCGAGATGGCGGTGCAGAATCATATCTTCGGCACCATGCGCCGCGTAGTGGAGCGTTTCGGCTACACTGAATACGGCGCATCTGTCCTCGAACCGGCCGAGCTCTACAAAGCCAAGTCCGGCGAGGAGATCGTCAACGAGCAGACCTACACTTTCATCGACCGCGGCGAACGCGAGGTCACTCTCCGCCCTGAAATGACTCCGACCGTGGCCCGCATGATCGCCGCCGAGCGCAAAGTGCTCAGCTTCCCGCTCCGTTGGTATTCGATCCCCAATCTTTTTCGATACGAACAGCCACAGAAGGGCCGTCTCCGCGAACACTGGCAGCTCAACGTCGATATTTTTGGCGTAAAAACCGTGCAAGCCGAAGTCGAGGTAATCTCGATCGCCTCTGCCCTGCTCCGCGAATTCGGCTTGAAGGATGTTGATTTTGAAATTTTGATCAACAGCCGCAAAGTGATGAACTACATTCTCAGCGACGTCTTTGGTCTCGACGCGGAGACCGCTCGCGCCGTCTCCAAACTCATCGACCGCAAGGAGAAAATGCCGGCCAGCGATTTTGCTGCGAAGATTGAAGCTTTGATCGGAATCAAACACGATCACGAGAAGACTCAAAAGTTTTTGGCCTTGCTCAATTCGCAGAATTTTGACGAATTTATCTCGCACCTGCCGGAAAGCGCGCGGGCCGCGGCCAAGGGACACGAGGCTTTCATCGAAATACAAACACTGCTCGGAAAGCTCGAGTTGCTCGGTATCACCAATGCCCGCTTCAGCCAGACGTTGATGCGCGGCTTCGACTATTACACCGGCATCGTATTTGAAGTATTCGATACCAGCCCAGAGAATCGCCGATCCGTCTTCGGCGGCGGTCGCTACGACGACCTCCTTGATATTTTTGGCGCCGAAAAAGTGGCTGCTTTCGGCTTTGGTGCCGGCGATGTCGTGCTCCGCGACCTTCTCGAATCTCGCAACTTGCTCCCGGGTGCCGCAAAAAGTGCAGATTTGTATTTGGCGGTGATGGGCGTCACCGGCACCGCCTCGCTCGACGACAGCGCGCAAGAGATCGCCCAGGAGCTCCGCGCGGCGGGTGTGAGCGTGGCCGTCGACTATTCCGGCCGCAAAATTGGTGACCAGATCAAGTATGCCGACAAGCAAAACATTCCTTTTGTGATCGTGATTGGCGAGGAGGAAATAAAGACCGGCGTGTTCAAGCTCAAAAATCTGAAGAGTGGTGAGGAGAAGACGGTGAAGATCGAAGAGATTTCGAAGTTGGTAAAATAGCCTTGTTTTTCAACGTATTTTGTCAGTACCCGCTGAGGGTATTGACATTTTATGTAATAGGTGCTATAGTATACAGGTCAGTGCAGTTCTTCCCAACAAAGCAATCCCCCGTCACCCCACTTTCGGGATGACAGAAAGGACTTATGAACGTCCAGAAGAGCTCATCGAAAGCGTTCCCGCTAGTAGATGAAAGCGTCTGGAGCTAGTACACCAACAGCACCGGCTAAGCTGTCTGTTCCAAAAAACAGGCAGCGAACGGGAGAGAAAACCCGTCGGATATCCCCGGGTATCCAAACAGCGCGCCACCTTCACCGGAGGCGCGCTTTTTTCTTTTCTATCTTGTTTTGCAATTTGAGGCAACAAAAAACCAGCCCCTTGCGAGACCAGTCTTGAATTGAAGGTGCTGTTGCACCTATGCACCGAAACGGGCTGAGCTCACCGCCGGCGGCGTGCCATGGATCGGCGAACCGTTTCGAAATCATGATCGCGAATCTGCCGAAGCAGGCGCTCATGTGCGAAAGTTCCGTGGAGAAGCTTTGCGGCGATTTCCCTGCCGTATTCGGCAAAACCCGTCTCTCTGGTGATCTTCGCCCGAGTGAGGATCACCATTGGGATCGGCGAAGATTCCGCAGCGCGCCGTTTTTTAGCGAGTTTGTATGGATACTCCTCGACGGTGAGATCAACACCGACACGTTTCATGCCATTCACCAAGAAGGCACAGTCCGCGTGATGTCGGCGATCAAAAGCGAGGCCGACGGCGACATACAGCTCCAACGCGTTGCGCCAAGCCTCGTTTGGCAGCTCCGCAGCCACCGCCTGAAACAGCGCCTGTCCAGCAAGTGTCTTCGGTTTTTTGGTATCCCAATCAAAGCGCGACACTTGCACACGTAGCACCTCTTGCCATGCCGGCTCAAAAGGAATGTCCGGGATTGGACCGCCCAAATCAACCGCCTTGTCTCCAAGGAGGAATTGTTCGAATTTCCTCCCGCTCCGAATCCTTGCCATTTCAGCCACGACCTCTTTTGTCAAACAACTATCCAGACACGCCATTTGATGCCCTTTCGTTTGTTGGTTTACCGCTGGGAATAAGCGTACTCTCTTATGTCCGAAAAGCAAGGCGCCAAAATGAAAAGCAGCCGGACGCTAGGTCCGGCTGCAGGGGGGGGTACATGGTGAAAGATTGGGTTCCTAGGAAGCCCCAGCCAAGCTTCTTGCCGTATACCAGCACTTCTGGGGCGGTGATGGTGGCGACAACGAGAGTTCGTGCTTCATCCTTTCAGCGATCCTTTCGCTAAATGCGTTGAAGCCTCCGACAACGGCAATCTCATTTCTCGGGATCAATACGATCGGCAATTGGCACCGAGCGATTATTGCATCCTTCAGATCGAGCTTGTCTACTCGCCACTCAGTGGTGATGTCTAACCCCACGAAACGACGCCCGCAAGCAAACACTGCGTCCATGTGATGATGCCAATCGAGACTAATGCCCGTAGCAACGTAGAGTCTCAACCGCTTCTTATCCCGCATGCGGTCAAAGTGTTTGGCGACAGAATGGAACAGGATACGACTCGCAAGAGGCACAGGCGATGACGCATTCCAACCAAATCTGGTTTCTTGCGCCTGTAACATTTCAAAGAAGGCCTCTAGCAGTGGAAGTTTTTTTGGTTCACTACTGCCCACCTTTGCGGCATCTCCAAAAAAGAAAGTTTCCAATTCGCGGCCACCGTGGATGCCCAACAAAACATCGACCAGTAGCTTCTCTTGATCAGGGGTCATTACCTCCGTCGTGAACTCAGTCGTCATAATGAATTTTCCGCTTGAAATTGTTGAACCACCGAATGCAGCAAGGACAATCGTCAAAGAACGATTTCATCAAAAAGTATCATATCACGATATGATGCCTTATGTCAATTCTATCGCTCGCCTCACTCCCCTGTTAGAATTACCCTCATGCGCAAAATTATTTTTGATATTGAAACGAAAGATACGTTCCTGGAAGTCGGCAGCAATGACCCCACCGCGCTCCACATTTCCGTCGTCGGCGTGTACGATTCCGAGACTGATACCTACACCGCATATCTCGAAGAGGATTTGAAAAAACTCTGGCCGGTCATCGAAAAAGCCGACATGCTCATCGGCTTCAATTCCGACCATTTCGACATTCCCCTGCTCAACAAATATTATTCCGGCGATCTCGGAAAAATAAAAAGCCTCGACCTCATGGCCGAGGTTAAGATCGCGCTCGGCCGCCGCATCAAGCTCGACACATTGGCGGAAGCATCGCTCGGCAAAAAGAAGATCGGCCACGGTCTCGAGGCTATAGAATGGTGGCGCAAGGGGGAGAAGGACAAGGTGATCAAATACTGTCTCGAAGACGTGAAGATCACCAAGGAGCTCTACGAATACATGCTCAAAAACGGTGGCGTAAAATATCTCGAGGGCAAAGAGGTGAAAGGCATCAAAATCGACACCTCAAAATGGAACTCGCTCGAAGCGAGTGGTATGACCCATACGTTGCCGTTCTAGATCCCTGCAAGAGTCACGGCTCCATACAACACAGCAATACCGAGGACGCTCATGAAGGTTGTCCACTTGGTCGGATGTGCATGGTGACTTTCCGGTAGAAGGTCGCTGGCGCCGATATACAAAAAGAAGCCGCAGAAGAGCGCGAGAACGAGGCCGAGTGTCGAGCTTTCGAGGGTGAAAAAGCTCGCAGCAATAATACCGAGCACCGGCGCGGACGCGTCGAGCGCCAACCATTTGAACGCTTGCGCTTTGGTACCGCCGTTTTTCAAAATAAGACCTACAGTGTTGATACCATCGGAGAAATCGTGGACGAGAACGGCGATGGCGACCACCAAGCCCGCGGCTGCGGACACTTGGAAAGCGAGGCCGATCGCGATGCCGTCAAGAAAGCTGTGGAAAGACAAACTCCCTGCCCCCAGCCAGCCGCGGGCGACTTTCGCTGCCGGCGCGTGCTCTTCATTGGCACAATGATCATCTTCAACATGCACATGTGGCACGATCAATCGGTCGAGGAGCATATACAGCACGAAGCCTATGGCAACTGCAGTGGTGACGGTCGATGCGGAAAAAGGTGCTGCCAGTTCCAGCGCCTCCGGCAGAAGATCGAAGAAAGCCACACCAATCACCGCGCCCGCGCTGAAGCCGAGCACCAAATGCAGCGTGTCCCGAAAGCGCAGGGCAAACAAGCCGCCAAGAAACGTCGCGGCGAAAGCGCCGATTGCAATGAAAATAAGTATCATGGGAATATCGTAGCATGGCATATGGTATAATCCCAGCCATGCAATCAAACAACACCCCACTCACTGTCCCATTAGCCATCATTATTGCTGGAGCCATCATCGCTGGCGGCATCATTGCCTCACGATATGTTTCGCCAGCCATCGCGCCTGCCGCCGGCACCCAAGCCCAGACGACGACCGTCACCCTGCCAGCCGTCTCTGCCGCAGACCACATCATCGGCCAGACCAATGCCGACATTGTCCTTGTCGAATATTCCGACACCGAGTGTCCATTCTGCAAGGTCTTCCACGGCACCATGCACACTTTGATCAGCGAATATGGACCGAAAAATCAGCTCGCTTGGGTGTATCGACATCTGCCTTTGTACAGACCAGATGCGCAAGGTCGCGCCCTCCACTCGAAAGCCGGCAAAGAATCAGAGGCGACCGAATGTGCTTTTGACCAAGGTGGCAACGACGCCTTCTGGAAATTTATCGATGTGTTGTACCAAAAGACAAAATCCAACAATACCCTCGACCTGGCACAGCTCCCTGTCATGGCAAAAAGCGTCGGCTTGAATGTTGCAGAGTTCAATTCCTGCCTCTCTTCTGGTAAATATACTGAGGCGATCTCCAAAAGCTACGACGAAGCCTTCATCGCCGGCGCCCAAGGCACCCCGTACAACATCCTCATCTTGAAAAAACCACTCAGCGAGAAGGCTCGACAGCAGGTGCTCAACGACATCGTGAAAACGGTGGCGAAGCAGTCTCCAGGCAGCACCATCCCTGCTGACCTCGTGGGCTTTTCAGACGACGGCACAAAAATTACTTTCAGCGGCGCGCTACCTCTAGAAATGATGCGGGTGCTAATCGAAGCAATTATCTAACCATCCTCGCCAATCGGCACCACTCGCAGTCCTCACTTTCACATCGAGCATTCACGAGAGCGCCGGATTGAACCGATTCCACAAGCTTCGCAATTTCTCCTTTCACTCGCGCGACATCGCCCACACCAATTGGCAAAGTCACCGTCTGACATCGACCCTTATCGTCGGGTTTGATAAACACGAGTGCTGGCTCGATCCGTTTGCCATGGTACTTGCTCTGGGCCGACAAGAGAATGTAATAGAAGACAAGTTGGCGGAAATAGTTGCCGCTACTGTCGGATTTCGTCTCGCCCTTAATCGCCGCCTCACTTTTCGCTTGGCTCGTTTTGTAGTCGAAGACGCGCACGACATCGCCCTCAGCAGAACCACTCATATCGATGACAGCATCCATTTTTCCGTGCAGTCGGATACCTGCCTCTTGCGCCTCAAACCACGTCTCAGTGAACACTTCGCCACGCAAGGCAAAATGTGGCGCCAGTGCGACCGCCACTTCCGGCGCGGTTTCTTTCAACTCCTCACGAATCGCCTCTTTTTCAAATGACGGCAAGAGCGACTGGTCCAAATACTCGCCGGTCGCCAAGAGAATTTCAGCCTCGATTTTTTTGGTCGAAACTCCTCCGGACACGGCACTCGCGCCATCGCCCTCTTCTCGATTTTTCGCCCGCACCAAATGCCACACGCGATCCATCGCCAAATGCATCGCACTCCCCCCTTCAGACTTTGCCGACGGTGGCTCCGGCACCTTGATGATGCTCTTGTACAAAAATTGCTGAGGACACTCCAAAAAGTGGTTGAGGGCGGTCACTGATAAACCCTTTTCGAACAAAATCGTCTTTGCGTATGCGGCAAGCTCTTCATTGCGTCGTTCTTTGCCGCGAGTTTTTGCGAGCACAAAAGCGTCGTCCGAAATCGCAGGGATCTCAGTGCGAGAAACGTTTGTGCTTTCTGGCCCATCCACCAACTCCTCTACAAAACCCAATGGCGTGAAAGCCTTGCCGGAGCCATCTTCGAGCGGCGTAATAATAGTGACACGCTTGCGAGCGCGCGTGAGTGCCACATAGAAAAGGCGGCGGGCATCGCGGAGTTCGTCGCCCTCGTTTTTCACTTGGCCTGGCAGTAAGAAAGACGCCGAGCGCAGACGCGTGAGCCACGATTCATTCACCGCATACGGCAAAAATACTTCATCATATTCCAAACCCTTCGAACCATGCGCGGTCATGATGCGCACCGGCGCATCGGGCGTGCCGGAAAGGATCTTCACGCTGCGCGTCTCCGCAGTGGCGCGATATGAAAGCAACGCCTCGATGAGCCTGCGTGGGTCATCGGCATAGGCACGATCGCGAGCTGCCAGCTCAGTCGCCAAAGCAACAATTCCCCGCCACACTTCTGTATTGGCCGGACTCTTTGCTATCACCGGCAGCAGACCGCTTTGTCCTGTCGCGTACACCAAAAACGCCAGTCCGCCACGTTGGGTCATTTCTTCCCGCACGGTCGCCACGAGCGGTAGCGCACTAAGCACTTCGGCCGTCTTGCCGCTTTTCACCAAGCGAATCATCTCAGATGCACGTGCAAATTCCATGCCCCACAAGCCTGAAGCCAGAGTCACGGCCAAGGCCTCCGTCTGCGACGGGTCATGCAAAAAATGAATCAGATCAAAAAAGAGCGCACCGATCGGGTGCAAGAAAATATTGATCCCGCGCTCCGATGCCGCATGCACACCATGCGCTTCGCACAATGTCGCCAACCGCTCCACATCACGATTGCGTCGCACGATGATGGCTGCGGTTTTTTCGTCACAGTCTTTCGCGCTTATCGCGACAAATTCCTTGAGCCTCTCCACCAGTGCCATGTCGGCCGCCGTCGAATTCCCTGCCGTCACTACTTCGATCGGCCGCGCAGCTTCTTCACCGCCGGCGCGCAACTTCACTCGCAGCAACGGATGCTCCCCGTCGGCATAGTTGTTTTCGATGAGGGAAAAGCTCGCGTCCAAAATATGCTGGTGTGAACGATAGTTTTCCTCGAGCGAAATCACCTGCATGTTTTTCCACGCATTTTGAAATTGCAGGAAATTTTGCACCGACGCGCCCTGGAAACGATAGATCGCCTGCTTCTCATCGCCCACCACAAAGAGATTCGGCGAATCGAAAAAGTCGGCAATGGCGCGGATGATCGCGTTCTGCGAGTCGTTGGTGTCTTGATGCTCGTCCACCAACAGATACAAGTATTTTTCCTGGATCAGCGATCGGAGCAGTTCGTCGGTGCGGATCGCCTGGAGCAACTCAAAGATGAGGTCATCGAAGTCGATCTTTCGCGCCGCTGCCGCACCACTATTTCCGGCAGCCCGCTTTTTCGCCTCGTACGCTTCGTACACATCGGCGAGCAATAGGGTTTTTTCCGCCTTCTCGATCTGCTTTCGAGCATCGGCTTTGAGTTGGCCCTTGGTTGCACCACGAGTCGAAAGCGAGTCGGGGTCAGCCGCGATTCGCTCCGCTTCACTTCGCGCAAAATCCCGCACCATCTCCGGTGTCAGTGCCTCACGCTTCGCATCGCTGATCGCCTTCAAAATGCCACCCACGTAGTGGTCCGGCTCGCCAAGTGGACGAATCAACTTGTATTTTTTATCTTTCAAAATACCGCGCACGAGTTCTTGTGCTTCGATATCGGTCATCTGCTGCGCGCGGGCGATGTGTACGAAATGCTCCTGGAACTCTGCGATGACTGCCGCGGCAAACCCGTGAAAGGTGTAGATGCGCACCTCGTCGGCGCGCGTGCCGATCACTTCGCGCAATTTGAGCCGCATCGCCTTCACGCCGGCGTCGGTGAAGGTAATAGCCAAAATCCCCGACGCCGGCGTATCTGTGAGCCGCAAAATATTCGCGATACGCAGCGTCAAAATAGTGGTCTTGCCGGTACCCGGCCCCGCAATCACCATTACTGGCCCATCGATCGTATCCACCGCCTTCTTCTGCGCCGGGTTCAGGTTCTTGTATTTTGTATGAAATAATTCTTCTGACATGCAATGTGTTTATTTACGTCTATTTCTTCTTTTTATCCAAAATCTTCTTCATCTCCTTATCAAAATCGCTTTCATACAGCCTATCTTGGACGATCCTATATTTTTCAAATTCTTCTTCAGCTAAAGCCGCGGCGATCTTGTGGCTCACGACGCCATTGTCAAGCAATATTTCTCTTTCATTGAACTGCAGAAAGGCGTTGAGTTTTTCTACCCAATCTCTCATGTGCATTGCTACTCCTCTTTTCGCTTGCGACTCGGCATAATCAAGATACATTGTCACAATACGATTGAGCCCATCCAATTCTGTATGGTCGAGATAGTTTTTTGCAACAATCACGTCCATCTTCCGAATCGGACCAGTCGGACCATGTTTCCATGCGGTTAAACCAAGATGCGGTTTTGTGCTATCTACCCTTTCATGAACAATCTCTGCGGCCGTCTTTCCGTTTATGGCAAAATGGAGCTTGTTCTGCACCGTAGCGAAAAATTTCCTCGTACATTCTTCGTTCGGATCATAATCAATAGCAGTCGCATAAATATCAGAAATCTTTTGATAGAACCTACGTTCACTAGAACGAATATCTCGAATGCGAGCAAGTTGATCTTCGAAATAATCGCCACCGAAAGTAGCGTCTGGATTTTTGAGCCTATGATCATCCATCACAAACCCCTTGATCATATACTCCTTGAGTATACTCGTTGCCCACATACGAAAATGGGTCGCTCTTTTACTGTTCACCCGATAGCCGACAGCGATGATGGCGTCGAGGTTGTAGTGTTTCGTCTTGTACTTTTTACCATCACTGGCAGTTATCGAGAATTCCTCGATAACTGCCTCGGGGAAAAGTTCTCCGTCATCAAAGATATTTTTTAAATGCAGTGAAACATTGTCCACGGAACAATCAAAAATCTCCGACAGCGTCTTCTGTGTTAGCCAGATAGTCTCATTGTGCAGGAATATCTCCACGCTCACCTTGCCATTTGGCGCCGTGTACAATAAGAATTCTGCGTGACCAGACTTCTGGGTCACCTTTGGTTGTCCAAGTTTCTTTTTCATCCCTCCCATTATACCATTTTCGGAAGAGGGCAATTGCAAGGAAAAATGCAAGCAAAACAAAAACACTTTTTTGAGACATCGCGCAGGCCGACGGGCCGAGCGCGAAGCAAAATCCCAGCAGGGATTTATGCTGTTCTCAAAAAAGTGTTTTTGTTTTGCTCTTTAGTAATTCTTCAACTGATTGATCTTCTCGTGCTGTCGAATCTTCTCATGCGCCTTCGCCTCGATCTGTCGGATACGCTCGCGAGTGACGCCGAACTTCTGGCCCACCTCCTCGAGGGTGTGAGTAATACCGTCCACCAAGCCGTGTCGCATTTCCAAAATCTCGCGCTCCTTTTCAGACAAATCGCTCAAAATCTCTTTCACCTGGTCGGACAAAATACGTCGTGAAGACTCTTCGGCTGGCGAGAGGATCTTGTCATCCGGCAAAAAGTCGCCAAGCACAGACTTCTCATCACCGTCATCACCAACAGGGCTTTCAAGCGAAACAGTGTCCTGGTCAATCTTCTCGATCTGATACACCTTCTCGACATCGAGTCCCATTTCTACGGCAATCTCCTCTGGCAATGGATCACGTCCAAGGTCCTGAGACAATCGTCGCACCACCTGCTTGTATTTCGCGATCGTCTCCACCATGTGCACCGGCACGCGGATAGTACGAGACTGGTCGGCGAGCGCACGAGTGATCGCCTGACGGATCCACCAGGTTGCGTATGTTGAAAACTTGTATCCCTTGGTCCAATCAAACTTGTCGACAGCCTTGAAGAGACCGAGGTTGCCTTCCTGGATAAGGTCGAGCAAAGTGAGGTCCGGAGAACGGCCGACATACTTCTTCGCAATAGAAACCACCAATCGGAGGTTCGCACGTGCGAGCAAATTCTTCGCTTCAATGTCGCCCTTCTCGATGCGTCGCGCGAGCTCTTTCTCTTCGGTCGCCGGAATGAGCGGGTACTGGCCGATCTCCTTCAAATACATTTGAATCGAGTCGTATGAAGACTCCGACTTGCCGCCGTAGCTATGCTTCTTCTCGACGATCAAATCTTCGTTCTTGATATCGAGCATGCCGCCACCTTCGAGCACGTCGATGCCGGAAGTGCTGAGCTTGCCATACAATTCATCGAGAAAAGTGATGTCGTCTTCGATATGTGGAAACTCCTTCAAAATCTCGTCATAGGTCACGAAACCGCGATCCTTGCCCTTGGCCATGAGCCGAAGGGTACGAATCTCGAAATCTTGGGCCTTTTTGGCCCCACGGAGCTTTGGAGCGGGCTTGGCCGTGACTTTGACCGCTTTCTTGGAAACAACCTTCTTAGGGGCCTTTTTAGGCGTTTTTGATGCCTTTTTGAGCTTCTTTTGATTGGTTTTTGATTGTTTCTTCATAGGGTGTTGATTTTATCTCACTTTTTTAAGCTTGGCAAGCACGCCCACCAGCTGGTCTACTTTCGGCCCGTCACCATCCCGTTGGGCCTTATGAAGCTCGGAGAGCAGCTTCGCACAGAGCTCGTTGCTGCACTCTGTTACAAAATTCTCGAGCAATTCTTTCACTTCCTCAGCCAATTTCTCCGATTTGTCATACGAAAGCTCCGCCTCGACGATCAATTCCTCTGTCTCTTTTTGAAATTCCGCCATAACAGCGGCGAGTATCTTTTCCGCATCCAGACCATTATCAGGAACAGCCGATTGAATCGTCTGGAGTGCACTTGAGAGTTTCTTGATCATTTCTTCATTTCCAAACACTCTCGCCGGCAAAGTATTCTGCCACAGTACAATACTCGCGAGTCGACGCTCGATGTGTTTTCGGCGTGTCGCATTCTGCACGAAGTCGGCATAGGTGCTACCAGTGGTCGATGAACCAGATGTTGCGGATGAAGCAGCCGAAGCGCCTGCACTTTTTTGCGCAGTCTGGGTGGCGGAGACGGACACTGACACCGGCAACACTTTTTCCAATCGCTTCAGGTCTTCCCAGATCGCCTCTTCCTTGATGCCTGTTTTTTTGTAGATCATCGACACGAAATGCGAACGCTCCATCGAGCTCTGCATGCGGACGATGAACGGCAGCACTTTGGCGCCGACTTCTTTGGCAAGGGCACGTGGGTCGAGCTGCTGCGAAAGCAGATGATTGGTGACAAACTCCACAACATGGATCGCCTTCTTCTCCACCGTCTCGCGCCACTGCTCTGGATGGTTCAAAATGAAAAGGGCCGGATCCTCCCCCTTTGGCAATTCCGCCACGCGCACTTCCATGCCAAGGCCAATCGCCATCTCGGCGCCGCGCAGTGCGGCACGCACGCCGGCGCCGTCCGGATCGAAACTCATCACCACCCGTTCCGACAATCGCCGCAACATCTCCAAATGCTGCAACGTGAGCGCTGTCCCCGACACCGCCACCGTATTCGTAAATCCCACCTGTTGCGACATCAACATATCCATCTGCCCTTCCACCAAAATCGAATACCCCTTCTCGCGAATCCCCTGCTTCGCCTTGTGAAAACCGTACAACATTTCCGACTTTTTGAAGAGTTCAGTTTCTGGACTGTTCAAATACTTCGCACTCTTCCCATCGTCGGGACCAAAGATACGTCCAGAAAAACCGATCACTCGCCCCGAGCTATCAAACAGCGGAAACATGATGCGCCCGCGGAAACGGTCATAGTGGCCAGTGCCGCCCACCGATCCATCTTTCGGCTCTCGCGCCTTAGTCAATCCAACCTTCTCCATATCTTGCTCGGTGAAGCGCTTCGACTTTAGATAATCCGATAGAATCTGCCACGCATCCGGAGCGTAGCCGATACGCCACTCTTTTATCGTATCTTTAGTGAGTCCGCGGCCAGTGAGATACTCCACCACAGCCTTGTATTGTGCGTTCTCGTACAGCGTACGCTGGAAAAAGATCGTCGCCGACTCCAAACACAGAAAGAGTCGCTGCCGCTCGCTGCGCATTTTTGGGTCCTCCTTCGTGAGCTCCACACCTGCCTTCTGCGCGAGCACTTTCAACGCACCGACAAAATCCAACCCCTCAAACTCCTGTACGAAGGTGAAGATGTCACCCTTTGCCCCGCAACCGAAGCAGTAGTAGCTGCTGCGCGCCGGCGAGAGGAAAAACGACGGTGTTTTTTCATTATGAAAAGGACAGCGGGCCTTGTAATTGCCGCCAGCCTTCTCCAATTTGAGATACGCCCCGACCACATCGGCGATGCCGAGGCGCTCCTTGATCTGCTCTACCTGTGAAGACATTAGGGGTATTCTATCATGAAGTAAAAGTGTCGGTATTTCGAGACCTATACGTGACTATTACGACGAGCGAGGAGCGCGTGGATGTTTCCGAACATACACAGCGTCCGAGTCGAAGTCGTAACAAAGGGTAGATACTTCACGGCAAAGCCGTGCGCAAAAGAACACACCCAAAAAGGTGTGTTCTTTTGCGTCAGCGCGCATGCGCTGAAAGTATAATACCCTTTATTTCTCCTCCACCTCCGCCTCGCTCTTCACCGTCACCGCGACAGCGGCTGGGGCGATGGTGTCCACCTGGTACACCGGAGTCGCGTCGGCTGCCGCCTTGGCAGTGATCGCCGCCTTTGGGCTGGCTGCAAAGCCAGAACCCGCAGGGATCAATCGGCCGATGATAACATTCTCCTTCAAACCAGCGAGATGGTCTTCTGTACCACGGATCGCTGAGTTGATGAGTACTCGAGTAGTGTGCTGGAAGGAAGCGGCTGAAAGGAAGCTTCGTCGGGTCAATGAAATCTCAGTGATACCCATGACAACCGCCTCGCCCTTCGCCTCATCCTTGCCCGCCGCCTTCACGCGAGTATTCTCTTCTGCGAAGTATGCTGAGCTGACCACATCTCCTGAAGAGAGCTTGGTGTCGCCGCCGTGCTTCACCTTTCGGCGAGAGAACATCTGGCGCACGATCACTTCGATGTGCTTTCGAGAGACTGGCTCACCCTGCAATTCGTACAACTTTGAAACTTCATTGATGATGTACTGCTCGGTCTTCTCGTGGCCGGCATACTTGAAGAGCTCGTCAATATCCGCAGAACCGTCGGTGAGGAGCTGACCCTTCACCACCTTGTCGCCCACCTTCACCAACGGGGTTCGTCGGAAGCTTGCGACATATTCGTTTTCCGCCTTCTTCTTGGTCTTCGATTTGTCGTGTATTTCAGGAATGACCGTGAAAACCTTTTCCTTGCCCAAATCCTTGATCTCAGTGACCATGCCGTCTACACGGTTCACCACCGCAGGATTCTTTGGAGAACGCTTCTCGAAGATTTCCTCGACTCGAGGCAAACCGGCAGTGATGTCTCCGCCTGCTGATGCGGCTCCTCCGGCGTGGAAGGTACGCATCGTGAGCTGAGTACCAGGCTCACCGATCGCCTGCGCTGCCACAGTACCGACAGCTTCACCGAGCTGTACGAGCTCGCCTCGGCCGACGTCGTTACCATAACACTGCGCACAGACACCGTAGAGCGCCTTGCAAGCCAAAGGTGAACGAACCTTCACTTCAGTGATACCAGAAGCTTCCATCTTGTCGGCATCTTCTTTGTTCAAAAGATGACCGCGCTTGAAGAGTACTTTCCCAGTAGCATTCAATACATCTTCTGCCAACACTCGGCCCTTGGTGCTCTTCGCGAGAGCGACTTCCATACCAGACGCAGTCTCTTTCCTGATCACCATGCCTTCCTTTGATCCGCAATCTGCTTCTGCCACAATGACATCCTGAGATACATCGAAGAGCTTTCGAGTGAGGTATCCGGCCTTCGCAGTGTTCAATGCGGTGTCAGTGAGACCCTTTCGAGAACCGTGAGTGGTGATGAAGTATTCTACTGGAGAGAGACCCTGCTTGTTCGAGCTCAAAATCGGGAACTCAATGGTCGCACCGGATGCACTCTGAATGAGACCCTTCATACCTGCCATCTGCGTGATCTGACCAAGAGAACCTCGGGCACCGGAGTTCACCATGTCGTGAACAGAACCGTCCTTTGGCAAGCTCGCTGGGATGAGCTTTTCCACTTCGATCTTCGCACCAAGCCACACCTCGATGATCTTTTCGGTCTTCTCTTCTTTCGACAAGAAGCCCATATCGTAATTCTTCTGCACTTCATCGGCGAGCAGCTTTGAAGCGTCAATGATCGCATGCTTGCCTTCTGGTTCCTGCACATCGTCGATACCCCAAGTAACACCTGAATAGGTCGCGTACTTGAATCCGAACGTCTTCACTGCGTCGAGGATCGGTGCGACATTCTTCATGCCGTACTTGTTGATCAAATCATCGCCGATAGTGGCCATGAACTTTCGAGTGATCTCCTTGTTGATGAATGCGTAATCCGCTGGGAGCACTTCGTTGAAAAGCACTCGGCCGACAGTCGTCTCAAACATTTTGCCCTCGAGCTTCGCGTACTTTGCGTTTTCTGGCGCGATAAGCTTGATCTTCGCTCGCAAGTCGAGCTCGCCGAAGTCGTGAGCAGTGATCGCTTCTGCAGGAGTGCCGAAGTAGCTACCCTCACCCTTGGCCCCCTTGATCTCTTTGGTGATCCAGAAACAGCCGAGAATAATATCGAGGAGCTTTGCAGTCACGGTCGGCTCACCAGAACCTGGCTTGAGAATATTTTTATCAGAAGCCATGATCTCTCGTGCTTCTGCCTGCGCTTCTTCACCGAGCGGTACGTGGACCGCCATCTGGTCTCCGTCGAAGTCCGCGTTGAAAGCGGTACACACGAGTGGATGCACCTGGATCGCATTGCCCTCGATGAGGATTGGCATAAAGGCCTGAATACCGAGTCGGTGCAAGGTTGGAGCACGATTCAAAAGAACGTACTTACCCTTGATCACCTCTTCGAGGATCGCCCAGACTTCTGGAATATCTTCGTCGATGAGTCGTCCCGCACCGCGGATGTTGTATGCCAACTCGCGTTCGAGGAGCTTCGAAATCACAAATGGTCGGAAGAGTTCCAATGCCATGTGCTTTGGGAGTCCGCACTGACTAAGCTTGAGGTCTGGACCGACAACGATCACCGATCGTCCTGAATAGTCCACGCGCTTTCCGAGGAGGTTTGCACGGAAGAGACCTCGCTTACCCTTCAAATTGTCGGCGAGAGACTTGAGCGGTCGTCGCTGTGCCTGTGTGAGCGCACCAGCACTCGCACTACCGTGTCGGATCGAGCTATCGATCAGAGCGTCCACAGCCTCCTGCAAAATACGCTTTTCGTTTCGCAAGATCACATCCGGAGCATTGATCTCGATGAGCTTCTTGAGACGATTGTTTCGGTTGATGACGCGTCGATAGAGGTCGTTCACATCAGAAGTCGCGTATCGTCCGCCGTCCAATGGGACCATCGGTCGAAGTGCTGGAGGGATCACCGGGATGGTAGTAAGGAACATCCACTCAGGTCGAATACCCGAAGAGATCATCGCCTTCACGGTGCTGAGTCGCTTGCTGATCTTCTCCTTGTCGAGAGAGCTTGCCTTCTCGAGCGCGGTTTCGAGCTTGACCTGGAGCTTTTGAAGGTCGAGAGTCTTGAGGATTTCGTAGATCGCTTCGGCGCCAATCTTCGCCTCGAAGAGCGTGCCGTACTTCACTGAATAGTTGTGGTATGACACTTCGTCGAGCACGACACCAGCCTGCACGTTTTCGATCTCCTTCTTCGCGTTGGTCAACAGTTCCTTTATCGCCTCCTTTGACTTCTCATCCTGAAGATTCTTCACCTTCGACTTGTATTCTGAGTCGAGATCTTTGAGCAGGTTTGATCGCTCATCTTCGTTCACCGAAGTAATAATGTAGCCAGCGAAGTAGATGACCTTTTCGAGATCTGCTGTCGGCATACCCATGAGCAAGCCAATGCGAGACGGCATGCTGCGAAGGAACCAAATGTGTGATACTGGCGACGCAAGCTCAATGTGGCCCATGCGCTCTCGTCGTACGATGCTGCGGGTGATTTCCACTCCGCACTTCTCACAGACAATGCCCTTGTAGCGAATACCTCGATACTTTCCACAGTAACACTCGTAGTCCTTGTCTGGTCCGAAGATTTTTTCATCAAAGAGTCCACTCTTTTCTGAACGCTGAGTTCGGTAGTTGATGGTCTCTGGCTTGGTGACTTCACCGTATGACCACTCGCGGATGCGGTCTGGGGATGCAACCTTCAAGACGATCGAGCTGAAGTCGTTGAACGCTGCCTTTGCCTTGTTGTTTGTTGGTGTAAATTCTTTCATGGTGATGTGAGTTATTTAGTATCCCCATTAAGGCCATCGCCCCGTTTCATGTCGACATCCAGTGCCAAACCTCGAAGGTTGTTCAAGAGCACGTTAAATGAAGCCGGTACGTTGGTCTGCTGAATACGCTGACCCTTCACAATAGCGTCGAAGGCTGCGGATCGGCCGACAATGTCGTCGGACTTGATCGTCAATACTTCTCGCAATGTGTGAGCGGCACCATGACCAAGGAGCGCCCAGACTTCCATTTCTCCAAATCGCTGTCCGCCGGCCTGAGCCTTTCCACCCAATGGCTGCTGAGTGATGAGCGAGTAGGGTCCGATAGATCGCATGTGGATCTTGTCTTCCACCATGTGGTGCAACTTCAAGATGTACATGTAGCCGACTGCGACATTCTGCTGGAACGCTTCGCCGGTGCGGCCATCAAACAGCTTCATCTTGCCGTCTGCCGCGAAGCCTGCCTTCACGAGCTCATTCTTGATCTCCGCGTCGGTCGCGCCTGCAAAAGGAGGCACGATCGCCTGGTAGTTCAAAGTGTTTGCTGCGAGACCCAAGTGCAACTCGAGAATCTGTCCGAGGTTCATACGAGAAGGCACACCGAGCGGTGTCAAAATAATATCGATTGGGGTACCGTCTGCCATGTATGGCATATCCTCTACTGGGAGCACCTTTGAGATAACACCCTTGTTACCGTGTCGTCCCGCGAGCTTGTCGCCCACTGATACGGCTCGGAGCTGTGCGATCTCTACATGGATTCGCTTGATGATGCCAGACTCGAGCTTGTCGCCCTTCTCTCGTGAGAAGATCTTTACGGAAATAATACGACCTCGCTTGCCGCCTTCCATTCGCTTCGATGTATCCTTCACATCTCGTGCCTTCTCGCCGAAGAGGCTCTTGAGGAGTCGCTCTTCTGGAGTAAGCTGGGTTTCACCCTTTGGGGTGATCTTGCCGACGAGAATGTCGCCAGATCGCACTTCCGCACCGATGCGGACAATACCGTCTTCATCGAGGTTTTTGAGCTTCGCCTCGCCGACGTTTGGAATATCCGGAGTGGTCACTTCGGGTCCGAGCTTGGTGTCGCGTACGTTGATGACAAACTCTTCGATATGGATCGAGGTAAACTTGCTGTCCTTCACCAATCGCTCAGAGAGAATGATCGCGTCTTCGTAGTTTGAACCAGACCAAGAGAGGAAGCCGACGAGGATGTTCTGTCCGAGCGCCACCTGGCCATTATCGGAAGAAGACGTATCCGCGAGGACATCGCCCTTCTTCACTTTCTGTCCGAGGTTCACGATTGGTCGCTGGTGGAAAGCAGTGAAGCCGTTGGTTCGTGAAAAGGCCACGAGGTTCCAGGTCTTCTCCTTGCCCTTTGCATTCTTGAGAGAGATTTTAGTTGAATCAACTGCGGTGATAGTACCGTCTTCATCAGCAATGATGAGTCGGCCAGAGTCTCGCGCTGCCACCTCTTCAATACCCGTCGCTACGAGCGGCGCATCTGGTACCAAACAAGGCACGGCCTGCTTCTGCATGTTCGAACCCATGAGTGCACGGTTCGCGTCGTCATGGTTGACGAACGGAATCATCGAGGTCGCGATCGAGAACGGCTGTCCAGTGCCGACGTCCACGAAGTGCACGTTGTTCTTTGGCACGAAGCTTGGGATACCGTTGTTGCGAACCTCCACCACGTCGTCGGTGATGCTACCCTGCGCGTCATAGTTGATCGCGGCGTGAGAAATGTTGTAGTTCTCTTCTTCGAGCGCGTTGAGGTATCGCACTTCTTTGGTGATCTTGCCGTTCTTCACCACTGCATACGGTGCTTCGATCATACCGAAGTCGTTGATGCGCGCGTAGGTTGAGAGGCGCAAGATAAGACCGATGTTGGGACCTTCAGGAGTGTGGATCGGACAGAGTCGGCCATAGTGAGAAGGATGCACGTCTCGCACTTCGAAGCCGGCTCGCTCTCGGGTGAGACCGCCGGGTCCGAGCGCAGACAAGGTGCGCAAGTGTTCGAGCTCCTGGAGCACGTTTTCCTGCTGCATAAACTGTGACAGCTGGTTGGTCGTGAAAAATTCCTTGATTCGAGCCTGAAGCGGCTTCGGAGAAATGAAGTTCAAAGGCTGAGTGATGTCTGGCTCAACAGTCGACATTCGGTCCTGAATGTTGCGCTTGATCTGGGACATACCAACTCGGATCTTCTGCTGAATGAGCTCGCCAACATAGCGCACTCGTCGTGAACCGAGGTGATCGATGTCATCGGCGGTTGCGTTCGGGGTGTTGTTCAAATAGATGACATGCTTGATGATTGTCACGACATCGTCCAAGTTGATAGTGCGTCGCTCGAGAGCCTTGTCTTCCATGCTCTTCTCGAAGCGCTTGTTGAATCGGAAACGGCCCACCTTGTGGAGGTCGTATCGCTCTGCGCTAAAAATAGACTTGATGAATTCCTTCGCGTTGTCGACAGTACCCATGTCGCCATCTCGGAGCTTCTTGTGGATCTCCACGTACGCTTCATCCATAGTCTTCGCATGATCCTTCGCCAAAGACACGTCAATATGCTGCTTTGAGAAAGCGGTACCCGCAAAGAGCGCCTGGATATCGCCGTCGGTCTGCGCGCCGAGCACTCGCAAGAGAGATGCGACGCCGAACTTGCGCTTTCGATCGATGCGGACATAGAGAGAACCGTCTGCATCAGTTTCGATTTCAATCCACGCACCTCGTGCAGGGATAATCTTTGCGCCGAAGAGTGTCTTCCCCTTCACTTCCTGATCAGTGAAGAACACGCCGAACGAACGCGCCAGCTGTGGCACGATGACTCGCTCGATACCTCCAATGATGAAGGTACCGTGATTGGTCATGATCGGAAAATCCGCCATGAAGATCTCCTGCTCCTTTACAGAGCCGAGCATTTTGTTCTTGAGACGAACGGTCGCCTTCAAGGTCGCTTCGTACGACAGCTTGTTGTGCTTTGCGTAGTGCTCGTCGTACTTTGGCTCAGCGAGGCTGAAACCGGTGAAGTCGAGCTCAAACTTTTTGTTCGCGTAATCCTTGATCGATGAAAACTCGCCGAAAACTTCCTTGAGGCCGTTCTCCACAAGCCACTGAAAGGACTTGGTCTGCGCCTCTACGAGACTCGGAACCGCGATGAGCGATTCGCGATATTTTGAGAAGTGCTTCTTCTCGCGCTTGCCCACCGACATCTTTGCCGCCGGGTCTTCAATGCGTGGTGCCTCTGTGTGTACTGACATCGTATGAAAATGCTAGTCGCGTTAATAATGGTTCATCAATCATCGAATACCACGATGCGCACGCCCCTCTCGACAAAAACAAAACGCAAAAAGACCTCGGATGAGGCTTCTCTCTGTTTTCTTTATCGATAGAATGTATGCAAGCTGGGATTCAATGATTAACCTCTCTAAACCCCCTAAACGAGCCGTAACTCACTCTTGCGTTAGGTAAAGGGTACCTTACAGTACCTCGGAAAAGAAGTCAAGGCTGGACCAGTGACCTGTCATACGGGCATGTTCAACCTAAAATTAGATTGTATTGTGGATAACTTCAACTATATTCAAAATACCGTTATTGTTAGCTGTTTTTAAAATTCGCCACAATACATAGCCTGATAAAAAGTTATTACCTTGTATCGTCCCAACTAAGCGACCGTATAGACGCCCCTTTTGACCCTTCTTAAAAACCCCGCCGTAATCATTTCCATTAATGCAACCCTGACCCACACTTTTGATTTTCCGCTCAAAATCCCGTAAATTTCTTGGGTAGTGAATTCCAGATTCTTTTTCGCATAGTCTAATATGATGTCCTTTGAGGTGTCTACGCTTGCGTGGGTGCTTGAGAAATTACTTATATATTTATTTGATTTTCGAAGTAAGTGTTCTTTTATTTTTAAGAAAATTCCGCCGCGACCAGTTTTAGTGATCAAATTTTGCACCAAGAAATATTCCTCGTTGGAAACATCTCTTAATAAGATGTTTTTTCCTGAGTTTATTTTATCTAGAATAACGACCTGCTCTTGTGTCAAATCCTTTGCAGTAAACATAAAGCGGGCAAAAGCCGCGTCCGATACTTTTCCGCTCAACAAAAAATCTACTCGTGGATTCGCACTAGCATTATCGGAACGCAGTTTTATACTTAGACCTTTTTTGATTTGTATACCAAAGGCCTTCCTTAATCCACCACCCTCTTTTTCCATTAGATGCATTTTTTTCAGAAAGTCAGCCAAAGCCGGATTAAGATACTCGGGCCTTCTATTTTCTGATAAAACCTTATTAAGATCTGCTCTAAATTTCCCAGGATTTCTGACCTCGAGACTGACCGGAGTTTGCAACACCTCTACCCATAGGCCAATACCCCAATCTCTATGAGCCACAGCATTCACAACGATTTCTTCAATAACTTTAGGATCGTACTGGGAGACGTCATTTCTGAACAAATCCACATCTTGAAGAGTTGTATTAAAAATATTTATCTTGTTTAAAATATTTTGGATACCAAAAATGAGCGGCAGATTTTCGTCTTCAATAGGCAACCTCTGTTCAATACCATTAAGATCATCTTTATACATCCACGTTATTTTGTCTCTGCCACCAAAGACTCTTCTACGAACGTCCTCTTTTCCTATAAACAAAAGACATGTATGGTTGGGAACACTATCATCTCCTAAAAGAGACAGACTGTTTAAAAAACGTATGTCATCTAATGTTTTGTGAGCATTCCCTTTCAAGTCGAAATACTTTTCTTTTAAAAAGCCTAGCGCTTTCTTATCAATCCAATCAAGCGAAGAGTCTTCTGGTACCTGGGCACTCCAGTCGTATCGGGCTGAGTAGTTGTATCTCTCGGCTATTTCTTTTGAAGATAGCTTCTGATTAGAACTGCCCTGACGCACATAACAAACACCTTTGTAGGTGTGACAGTGATAACTGCTTTTTCTGACGACTATCTTTATTATAGAAAAGCCACCGACATCTTCTTTTTGGACGGAGAAGCAGTCGTGGAGACGCGGATCAAAAGCCTGATTGAGATCACTTATCTTTCTAAAAGAAGAGTCTGCTATGTCTATTTTACGCAAAGAGCCGTCATCTCCAACGCCTATACATATGCAACCGCCCTTAGTATTGGCGAATGCGACAATAGTCTTCGCGATATCTTCGATATCTCCAAGTGTTTCCTTGTATTCAACTGTCTCGGATTCCGGAATATTCAGGTTCACATGCCTATTTTAGCACAATCAATTTGTTGGGGTATTTATAAAATATTTTATGCCTAAAAGAAAAAGCCCCCGATGCAGGCGTACCTGCACAAGGGTCTTTTTCATAGTTACATCAGTATTATAGCACTTTACGAAAAGATTGCAATTTCATGAATAAACCCTCTCTCTTTGGTATTTAACTCTTACAGATTACTCATCTTTCTCAAAATCTCAACTCTCTTAATGGCCGCTTCCTTGCCATACGTATCTTTCATGTAGTGAATCGCGCCTAGACTGAGAAAAACCGCCATTTTATGTATCTTTGCTACGGAAAAATGGTACTCCTCATCGGGTAGATGTGCCAGCATCGGCTCAACAAATTCCTTACCGAGCCAAAAATAGGGCCTCACCAAATCGAAAAGCGGATCACCGATTTGCATTTCTCCCCAATCGATAACACCCGATACCCTTCTTTTTGTTTCATCAAAACGCAGATTGGAACGATTCACGTCCCCATGAAGAAAGGTCTTCTCGTAGATGAAGTTTCTTTCATCAGCAAGAAAATCGTCTACTACTTTCTCAAAATAACGAACTTCGTCCTGAGTAAATAAATCAGCTATTGCAGGCAGAGCCTTTTTCCTCACTCTCTCTACCCTTTTTCGGCTATCAACATCTCGCACCCCGGCTTCCAACGCAAGTTCGATTGGGATGGAATGAACCTCGTCAAAAAATTCTTTCAAATCCGCCTGGACACCGGCCAGCTCTTCTGAAGTCAGCGACGCAATGACTCGACGCGAAAAACCTCCTCCTTGAATACATTTATATCCGGAGAATCCGAGACCTTTCATATCGAGTGCTACATATTCAAAATCGGGTATTGGCAACGTGACATATTCCTTCAGAATAGGGAGCATTACCATTTCCCTCTTTAAATTTTCTGCTGCCACCGGTGTCTGAGCAAAGCGAAATACGTATTCATCGTTCACCAAAAACGTCCAGCTGTGGGTACCCTCGCCGAGCGGTACAATATTTTCCGTTTTAATATTCGGAAAATATTCATTGATTGATACGGCAACCTGTTTCAAATCGACTCGCTCAAAAGCGCTTTTCTCCTCATCGAGAACCGCCGGCTGCTGAGGAGCAGTTTCCATGGCGGTTATTTAACCGTCACCTTCCTCATCACCACCGCGTCGACAGGCTTGTCATTGGCGCCTACTTGAACCTTGCCAATAGCATCGACAACATCCTGTCCGGAGATCACGCGGCCGAAGATAGTGTAGCTGTGAGGGAGCTGAGTGTCCTTGAGCATGATGAAGAACTGACTGCCGTTCGTGTTTGGACCGGCGTTTGCCATCGCCACCATACCCTTCTGATAGCCGAGTTTGTATGAAGGGGTGCTTGGATTGAGCTCGTCTGCAAATTGGTAACCCGGACCACCCATACCAGTGCCAGTCGGATCGCCGCCCTGGATCATGAAACCGTCGATGACTCGGTGGAAGATGACGCCATCATAAAAGCCCTTCTGTGCGAGTGTCGCAAAATTCTCGACAGTCTTTGGCGCGTCCGAAGGAAACATCTCAAAGACAATGGTGCCCTTGTTGGTTTCGATAGTGACGGTTTTTGCTGAAGTCGGAGTGGTCGCTGAAGTTGGCATAGTGTTGGTGGTTACGGTTGAAGTGGCTTGAGTGTTTTGAGTAATAGGCGTCGGCACGGTCGGTGCCTTGTTTGGCGCAAGAGTCAAATAAGCGATGAGGACTGCCACGAGAGCGACCGCAATCGCAACATTGGTGTTTGTATTTCGGTTTTCCATGCCGAAAAGTATATCATACTAAGCCCGGCGCTTGGCAAGCTGCGCTTTCTTCCACTCCTCGATCTTCGCCTGATGGCCCGAAAGCAATACCGGCGGCACTTGATACTTTTTCTTTTTGTAAGTAAAAACTTCCGGTCGGGTGTACACGTCTGGGCTAGCGTTGCGGGCTTCTTCGCGCGAGTCAAAGTTGCCGAGCACGCCGGGCACCTGGCGTGCGATACAGTCAATGAGAATCATTGCTGGCAATTCCCCACCGGTGAGTACAAATGGTCCGACAGAGATTTCCTGAAACGGAAATACTTCCTGCACGCGAGCATCGATGCCTTCGTAACGGCCACAGACGATGACGATGTCTCTAGCAGTGACTGAAATATCATGAGCGACCTCCGTAGTGAATTGAGCACCAGACGGAGTGAGCCAAATGAAGGCAGGCTTTGTCGCCCCCTTCATCTTTCGTCCAATAGCTTTATCGATCGCCTTGATCACCGGCAACGCCTCGATCACCATACCCGGTCCGCCGCCATATGGCTTGTCGTCCACGCGGCGTTCGGCGTAGGTCTGCTTGCGATTCTTTGGTTGCACGGCGAAATCACGCGGATTGTAGAATTTCACCACGATCTTTTTGTCTTCAATCGCACGCTTCAAAATCGACTCGGCGAGATACGAGTCGAAAGCCTGCGGGAAGAGAGTAACGATGTGGAATGTGACAGAGGTTTTCGTGGTCATGACGTTTCTTGAGGATGTTCCTCAGTGAGGATTGATTAAAACACATTTTTCTGCAGAAAACAAGTATGGCAAGGACTCGAGGTGGGCTTGCTAATGATTTCGGGTAGGTGCGGATTTGTCATACGAAAGTATGAGGAAAGTATGAGAAATCCGCAGGTACTCAAAAACGTCGCGGCGCCCCTCTCCCTCGGACATTCTTTGGACAAAAACAAAAACCACCCCTTCGGCGGTTTTTGTTTTCTCATTTCCTGTCTTTTTCGCGCGTTCGCAACTTAAATCTTCAAATCCGCCATTGCCTCATCGACGGTCTTCGATGGTCGCTCGGAGCGCATGCCACCTTCCGGTTCGTTGATCTTCAAATTTACGCGGGCGTTATTCTTCATACCGACGACTCGCAACAAAGTACGAATCGCCTTTGCGGTGTTGCCCATGCGGCCGATAATCTTGCCCATATCCGCTGGGTTTACGGTGAGAGTCAGGAGAACACCCATTTCGTCTACGGTTCGCACTATCTTTACATCGTTCGGATTGTCTACCAGCGCCTTGATCGAATACTCGAGAAATTGCGCATCATGTTCTACTTGCATAGTTCGGAATGTTAGGAGTAACGACTTCTATTGTAGTATGCACAAAAAGATGCGTCAAACGCACCTGTGTACGAGAAAACGGCTCTATTACGCCTTTGGAGCTTCTGCTACAGGAGCAGCTGTCTCAACTGGAGCCGCGGCTGCTGCTGGCGCCTCCTTTACTGCGGCTGCCGGGGCAGCCTTCGCCTCTGCCTTCGGCTCTTCCTTCTTCACGACTTTGACCGGGTTGACGTTCTTCTTCTTGCCGGTGAGGATCTTTTTGCCGATGAGGTAGTTGTGCACATTGTCAGTGACCTGCGCGCCCTTTGAGATCCAGTGCTTTACGCGCTCTGCATCAATGGTGTCGGCGCCGCCCTTTCGGTAGTCGAAAGAACCAAGCACTTCCAAAAACTTGCCGCTGCGGGTGGCATTCTGAGAATCGGTGACGACGAATCGGAATGATGGATTGTTGACTCGTCCCACGCGCTGCATTCGTATTTTTAGCATGTCGGCCATTCTAACAGAAGTCCACAGAATGGTCAAATACGGCCGCGGCGGCACAGTGAAAAGAAAAAGGCGCCGGGGATTTCCCAGCGCCTTGTGTAATTGACTCAATGGCGGAGCTTCACCTTCGGCCACACGCGCGGGGGGATGCCAAGCTCTGGCAGGTCGAGGATCGCGACGGAGACCACTTGGTCCCCACGGAGTAAAGCTTCGAGCTCTGCAGTCTGCCGAGTGAAGGCTTCGGAGAATTTCTTCACTTTGCCACCCTCGACGACCCGGAAACGGTTCGCACCGGTCTTGGTGACCGGAGTCATTTTGTCCACCACCACTGTCTTGGACGAATCGTCGTTGAAGGCCCTCGCTCTGATGAGGGCAGCCTCCAGCGTCGAATACTGTTCGAAGGTGATGCCGAACGGAAACGGCTCGAGATCCTCGAGCAGGCCCGGACGGAAGCGCGGACGACGTTCGAGGAATTCATCAAACTGGAGTGACAGCCAGCGGTCGTCGTGCGACCACAGTTGTTCCCTGGTGACGAAACCCGAAACATACATCGGGCGAAGAAACGACTCAGCGAGAGCGTGTTCCCAGGCCAGGCAGATCGGGTTGCAATACAACCAGCGGAACAAGAGCATGCGGAGGCGGAGGAAGGCCGCGAGACCAGCCGAATCTTCGAAGACCAACTGACCCTCGCGAATCCGGGCAGACTCCCAAATCCGGCAGACCTCAGGATGTTTAATGATCATCCCCTCGATAGCCAGGAAGCCATCCGGATACCAGAGCGGCAAGTTTTCTCTCACCGCAGCTAGGTAGTGATCGGCATCGAGCCCGACGTAACCGAGCTTGTCGGCAGCATCGTTCATGTCGCCAAGCACACCCTGTCCGGCCACCGTCGAGACAATGAGCTCGCCGGGAAGATTCCAACATTTGAGGAATATCTGGAAATCGGGCCTTTGGAGAAGTCTCGCGAAGTGCAGATCCTCGTCGAATGCTTCACGATCCAGAGCGTGCGTCATGTCGCCACCAGCAGCGGTCAGAGTGTCGTGGCCGACAGCAGAAACCGTCGCCGGAGCAACCTGCTCATGGAGAAGGTTGGACGCCATGAGCGTCATGAAGCCTGCCACGCGCCGGCAGTGTGCGACTCGGGTGTGCGAGAAGCGCTTGCGCATCGGCTGAGCCTGGGCACTGGGAGACGGGATGCTCGAGACCGGGACACGCAGAGTCGAGAGCTGGGCAATACCGCCGAGGCGTCTGAAATCAAAGACTTCTTCGGATGCGGCGAACAAAGATCCGTGGGGAACGCAGAAGCGGACGCCACCAGCACCAGAGTGCTCGATGACGGTCTCTTCCGAACCGTTAATGGCGTGCCGACGGCGGATCTCTTGGACCACCGTTGGCGGAATCTTTCTCACCCAAGCCGGTTCGCGGTGATGTTGGCCGTGGATGTGGCCATAATGACTGAGGAGTCCACCGAACAAAACATCGGGTGAACGGTCGCCTTTCAGTTGGGCGTGGGCAGTGACTTCAGCAAACCATTCTGAACTGCAGGCGTCCGGCAATGCACGCATACCACGCATCAGAAACTGGTGCGGTGGCGGGAGGCAAATCATGCTTCCCACCGGCGTCGGCCGTTTGGCCGACGAGAGGCTTTCAGCTGTGAGTAGCATATTCTTCGTATGGGGGTTGAGGGTTGGTCTCCAAAACGTGGGTTGTGGAGAACTGTGCTGACCTAAAAATGCCACTTTCGAGGCGGAATGTCAAACTCCTGGAGACCAGCGCAAAGTGGCCAATCTCTATTTTTTCTGCTATATTCATTGAACATTCCTCTATGAAATCTTCAACAACTCCTGCCGACCTCTATCGCGGCACCGTCTCTGTCAGCTCGAAGGGCGTCGGATATCTCTCGGTCGAGGGTGCACCCGAAGACGCCGACGATATCGAAATCCAGCCAGACCGCCTCCACACCGCCATGCACGGCGATGAGGTGGAAGTGAAGTCTGCAGCGAAAGACCCGCGCTCCCCTCGCCCACAAGGTGAAGTCACAAAGATTGTTCAGCGAGCGAAGACTCGTTTTGTTGGCGTGGTGGAAATCGAAAAGGGCAAACATTTTTTGATCCCAGACGATCGGCGCATGTATCGAGATTTTGAAATTGTGGAAGGAAAATCCGGCACAAAAAACGTCGCCTTGAAAGACCTCGCAGCAGACATGAAAGTGATGGTGGAAATGACTGAATGGACTGAGGGTAAAAATCCGCAGGCCGTGGCGTTGAGCGTCATCGGCAAGAAAGGCAACAACGACGCCGAAATGTATTCGATCGTGCTGGAAAAAGGTTTTGACACTGTGTTTCCGAAAGAAGTCGAGGCCGAGGCAGACGAGATTGAGCGCACGCAGAAGCCGATCCCGCCGGCCGAAATTGCCAAGCGCCGCGACATGTGTGATACCCTCACCTTCACCATCGACCCGCACGATGCGAAGGACTTCGACGACGCCATCTCTTTCAAAAAAGTTGCTGCGCAAAACGGCGAAGAACTCTTTGAGATCGGTGTACACATCGCCGACGTCTCGCACTATGTCCGACCTGGTAGCGCACTCGACAAAGAGGCCACGAAGCGTGCTTGTTCTGTATACATGGTGGACCGCACTATTCCAATGCTCCCCGAAGTGCTGTCGAACGATCTCTGTAGTTTGAATGCACACGAAGACAAGGCAGCCTTTTCATCGATATTTGTGATGAACGCCACCGGCAAAGTGCAGGAGCGCTGGTTCGGCCGCACTGTGATCAATTCAAATCATCGATACACCTACGAGAGTGCTCAGACGGTGATAGTGGGAGAGAAGGGTCCAGGCGATCAGTACGCAAAAGAACTCACGACCCTCAACGGCATCGCGAAGAAGCTCAACGCCCAGCGCTTTGCGGACGGCTCAATTGATTTTGAAAAAGACGAAGTGAAATTCGAGCTCGAGCCGGGCACCGGCAAACCACTCCGCGTCATTCTAAAAAAGCGTTTTGATGCACACAAGCTCGTCGAGGAATTCATGTTGCTTGCCAATCGCGAGGTCGCGCTTTTTGTACACACTATCGACAGCAAAAAAGAAACCAAGCGCCCTACTCTTTTGTACCGCATCCACGACCTGCCAGATCCGGAAAAGCTTGCCGATCTTGCGGAATTTATCAAGGCACTCGGCTACGAGCTCGAGTCGCATGATGGCCGGATCACTTCCAAGGCGATCAAGAAAATGCTCAATTCCGTGACCGGTACGCCGCACGAGTCACTCATTCGTACCGCCACCATCCGCTCAATGGCGAAGGCAATCTACTCGACCCAGAATATTGGACATTTCGGTCTCGCCTTTAAACACTATGCGCATTTCACCTCGCCGATCCGTCGATACCCGGACGTGTTGGTGCATCGCGTGCTTCAGCATTATCTCGATGGACACATGATCCCTGAACACGAGATCGCCACCTACGAGCGTGCCGCAGCAAAGTCTAGTGAACGCGAAGTGATCGCAGCAGAAGCTGAGCGTTCTTCGATCAAATACAAGCAGGTGGAATACATGCAAGACAAGGTTGGCCAGACGTTTGATGGCACAATCACCGGTGTCACTGAATGGGGTATCTATATCGAGGAAAATACGACCAAATGCGAAGGCATGGCCAAAATCCGCGACCTCGGCGACGACTTCTATTCGTTGGACAAGAAAAACTACCGGCTCGTTGGCGACAAGACCAAGAAGATGTACACTCTCGGCGATATCGTGAAGTTCAAGATCATTGCTGCTGATATGGAGCGGAAGGCGCTTGACTACGTGATTGTGAAGTAGCCTTTTCTAATCTCAATTACTTCGCCACCTTCACCGCTTCTTCAAAGGCAATAGAGAGGAGCTTAGAAATACCGTCGCTGCCCATAGTGACGCCGTACACGACGCCGGCGCGGGACATGGTCTCACGATTGTGAGTGATGAGGATGAGCTGAGAATATTTTGAAAGATTTTCGATCATGTCTCCGTACTTGCGGGAGTTGGCTTCGTCGAGTGCGGCGTCGGTTTCGTCGAGGATGATAAATGGCGGCGGGTTGACCTGAGACATCGCGAAGAGGAGCGCGATCGAAGTGAGCGCTCGTTCCCCGCCGGAGAGCATCATGAGGCCTTTGGTCTTTTTGTGCGGTAGGCTCACCTGGATCTCAATTCCCTCTTTCAGCTTTTCCGGTTCGCCATCTTCGGTCGCACCCATTTCAGATTCAGACATTTCGTCCCCGCCATCGTCGCCTGTGAGCAAGCTGAGCGCGGAGCGGCGCTTTTTCTTCTCCTCTTTCACGAGTGCAAGCGAAGCAGTGCCGCCGCCAAACATGAGCGCAAAGAAATTTTGGAATTGCGTATTGATCTTGTCGATACCAGTGCGGAATTCGCTGTTGAGTTTTTCATCCAGCTCTTTGATGAGTGTCGTGAGCGAAGCCGCAGACTTGTGCAGGTCTTCGATCTCGCGAGCTAGGAAAGCGTCGCGCTCCTCGGACTCGCGAAATTCTTTCATCACTTCGTCGCCACCCGCACCGCCGGATTCCTCCAGGCGAATCTTGATCTTTTCGATGGCCCGGCGGCGCTCCACCTGCATGGTACGAACCTCGCCAAGCGCGGCCGCGATCTCTTCCGTAGTCGAGAGCAGCGCGGCGTAATCGATTGCAGCGCGGCCCACCAACATACCAGCCTCGCCCATTTCCCGCTTCAAGTCTTCAGCCTCGATGAGTACACGCTCCTCCACTGCACGGAGACTCGACAATTTGCCATTGAGCTCACTCTGTCGAGCCATGATCTTCAAGATGGTCTTCTCAGCCTCAAGGCCACCTTCTTTTTCTTTTTCGATCTCGCTCTTCAGGCGGAGATATTCATCGTTCAGGGCATGCTCGGCATCGCGCGCCGCCGCGGCGCGCTTCTCGACATCGGACTTTTCCATACGCAATCGTGCAAGCTCTTTCTGCAATTCCTCCTTCTGTGATTCACCCACATCGCCACGATTGCTGGAAATGAAGCCTGCAAACACTTCGCGGATCTTCGCCAACACCGCACGGAAATTTCCCTCATTCACCTGAGCAATTTCGGTCTCGATACTCTGCACGAGCGTGCGCACATCGCGCAGATATACCGTCTTGTTTTCCTCCACGGCCGAAGCCTGGTCAATGCGGCGGATAGCGCGCTCGACGCCGGCGATCTCGCCTTCCAATCGGCCGAGCTCGCGATTCAACACCTCACGCTGTGCGCGTTCGCCTTTCAGCTTCGCCTCCACATCCAACAGTTCGCCACTGCGGCCACTTTCTTTCTGTGAAGCTTCGAGGGTCTTCTTGGCATGCGCCAATTCAGCTTCAAGCGTCTTCATCTCCGCCAACGGCGCGTGCCGCTCCTTCTCCAACAACTCCTTCTGGTGCTTCACATACGATTCCTCGCGCTTGAAATATTCCTTGTACAATTGCACCAATGACAACTTCATCTCACGCGCTTTCTCGAGCTTCTCCACCTGCTTGCGCAAAAATTT
Source organism: Patescibacteria group bacterium (assembly GCA_038065315.1). Classification (NCBI taxonomy): domain Bacteria; species Patescibacteria group bacterium. The sequence continues at coordinate 34,263 of JBBTRF010000001.1, read as the reverse complement.
CAGATGCGGCGCGATCTCTCGGCGCAAAGACTCCACCGATTTGATATTCTCTTCGGTCTTCTCCAACTTGCGGAGCGACTCCTGCTTCTTGTATTGATATATTTTGAGACCAAGCGCATCCTCGATCATCTCGCGTCGCTCAAACATGTTGGTGTTGAGCACGCGATCCGCCTCGCCTTGAGAAATGATGTGATGCCCGGTGGCGCCTACATGTGCAGTGGCGAGAAGCTCGATGACGTCGCGGAGACGCACGAGCGAACCGTTGATGAAATATTCGTTCGAAGAGTCGCGGTGCACCACGCGCTCAATGGTCACCTCGTCGAAGTCGAGATTCATCGCGCGGCGAGTATTGTCGAACACTACCTTCACTGAGCCGCGATTCAGCTTTGACGCCTTGTTGGAACCATTGAAAATGAGGTCCTCGCCGCGCTTCCCGCGTAGCGACTTTATCGACTGCTCGCCCAGCACAAAACGAAACGCCTCGGCCACGTTGGACTTGCCCGACCCATTCGGCCCTACGATCGCCGTGATCGGCGTATTAAAATGCAAGTCGCTCTTCTTCGCGAACGACTTGAACCCCGCAATCTCCAGACCTTTCAGCATACCCAACATCATATCATTTTGGATTAAGCGGCAAAAGGCAGTAAAAAACCGCAGCTCCAGACCCCTGGAAACTGCGGCGCGAACCGAGCGCGACGCTTAGCCGCGAAATGCGCATTTCATCATGACGCCCCCAGCCAAGACCTCGACGCGTTCGAAATGCTTGCACACGAACTTGATTTCGTTTGCGGCGTGCTGAATCATGTGCGGAAAGAACCGACAGACCAGGACCCAGCCGAGATCTGGGAAGCGCTTGACCACCTTCGTCAACCCGGCCTGGGTCAACCCCTGCATGTGCAAACGCTCCCCACCGCCGTGCGGATTTACCGGTGCGAGCTGCTCAACGAAAGTAAATGTTCCGTCGTGACCGAAGACCAGACAAGCAATCGGCGAAAAACTCTCGGCTCCATGATGATAGCCGTCATGAGCGGGGATCAAAACTTCCATCCCAGTCAGCGGATCATCGGCGTGGAATAAATCCGTTGACTGAGCCAGCGAGGGAAATCTTTTCAACAAGATGTGGCTCACTTTCGGAGTCCGGGCTGGCAGCATCGGCTGAAAACGGTCGAACTGCAGCGAGAACTCGCGGGCCAGCTCGAAAGCAACCTTGGCCACGGTCTTCGGACTCAGTTTCATGACTGGCACCTGTTTCGCGCCGAGCAGGTAGTCGGCGGTGGACGGCTGCAGGACGGGTGTGGTCCTGTCAATGATGTCCTTCGCCACCGCCTTCGTCAAACGAAAGGGTTTCGATGTGTCAACGACTTTTTTCTTCATGTTGTTTCTGGGTAGATGGTTTTCCGACTCTGGCAAAACCTTACCACGCAGATAACACTTATGTCAAAGTAGGCAAGGACCTGAGCTACCACCCCCTCACCTTCACCCCCTCCTTCGCGGCTTCTTGCTCGGCTTCCTGCTTGGACTTCCCTTCGCCTTGTGCGATCTTTTTGTCGCGGATGAACAAGCCAACAGTGAAAGACTTGTCGTGGTCTGGACCGTCCTCGCGGATCACTTTGTACAGCGGGGTCACACCATCCACCTCCTGCGCCTTCTCTTGGAACAAACTCTTCGCGTCAATCCACGCCTTCTTTTCAACAATGTCGTCGATCAAATACAAAACGTTCTTAGACAAAAATTTCTCAGTCACTTCGTACCCTTGGTCGAGATAAATCGCGCCGATGAGCGCTTCGATGGTATTGGCCAAAATATACTGGCGCGCCTTACCCTTGTCCTTGCTCTCGCCATGTGACAACAGCAAAAACTTCTCCATCTGGAGCTTCGCGGCAACATCGGCGAGATTGATCGCATTCACAAGTGATGAACGATATGCAGTGAGCTCGCCTTCGTTGCTCTGCGGATACTTTTTATACAAATACACGGTGGAGATGAGCTCGAGCACGGCGTCGCCTAAAAATTCGAGGCGCTCATTGTGCTCGGACTGCGACCCCTTGTTCTCATTGATGAAAGAACGATGCACAAAAGCCTGGCGCAGAAGCGCTTTGTCTGTAAAAGTGACGCCAATGATGTGTTCAAATACGGAGAAGTCCATTTTAGTAAAAATTGCGTTTAGTGTTCCTTGATCGTTTCTTTATTTCGTCTTCACTTCCTCTTTCGTCGCACCGGCGCCGATCAGCAAATTCACCCCCTTGGTGACAATCGGCAAAATATCATTGTACAAATTGAGATCAAGAATCTCGGAGAGATGGAACCATCGCGCATCGTCGAGACCGCCAGACTTCGCGAGCTTCACGGGCACAAACGGCGACTCAGCCATGAAGTACAGTACCTGTTTGCGAAGCTTGCCCTTCTCTGGATCGGAAGCGATGTATTCGTTGCGACCCAATTCCTGCTGAATCTCCACTTCGAGCGTCATTTCCTCCATCGCCACACGCTTGATCGCCTGCTGGTCGGTCTCGCCTTCTTTGTAATGACCCTTCGAGAGGGTCCAGCGGCCGAAGATGTCGTGCACCATGGCGAGATAGATCTCGTCACCTTTACGCGCATACACTACTGCACCGCCAAGCTTCTCAATTGGGTAATCCTTTGGGTCAACAACCTTCTTCTTGGCCTTTGGCGCGCTATCTTTGCCGGGCTCGCCGAGCTCCTTGTATACCGAACCGAGCACGCCGTTGATGAATTTGCCGCTATTCTCGCCGCCGAAAGTTTTCGCGAGTTCGATCGACTCGTTGATCGCCACTTTCGCCGGCACTTCCTCGCGGTCCGCAAACAAAAGCTCATAGAGGCCGAGACGAAGAATGTTTCGGTCGACTATGGAAATCTTGTCTATTGGCCACTCGGGCGCAGCTTTCTGAATAATATCGTCAAGCTCGGGACGCTTCTTGAGAATACTCTCCGCGAGCGCGGTGAGAAAGGAATAGTCAGTCAAACCAGGGGCAAACTCTTTGGCATCGCGGACGAGAATGTCCTTAATCTCAGCGTCAGGGCGATGAGCAAAATCCCATTCAAAGAGGGCTTGCATCACTACCGATCGAGCTAGATGTCTGTTTGCCATTTGTGTGCTTGGTTTGTGTTAAGAGCTGAACCGACGACCTCCCTATTGTACCCTATTTCTTGGCTGGAAGCTGCTTCGCCTGAACCTTCTTTGCCTGCTTTACCGCGGTACCCGCAACGTCGAGGATCTGCATCCCTCGGTAATTGCCGGTTTCGAGACACACTCGGTGTCGCTGATGAGGAATACCGGTCTTTGCATCAATAGAAATCCGCGGTCCCGTGAGGGCGTGATGGGATCGGCGATTGCCGGTGTGAGACCGATTGGCGCGCATTCGTACTACCATAGTGCCTAATAGTATACACGATATGGGTATTTTGGCAACTACCTAGCTGACAATCGGGACTATCGAGTACCTGAAATGCCGAAACCGAGCCGAGAGGCGCGTTCGGTATCCTTCTTTGAGGCATGTCCAGCAGAAAAGAGTACGGACCCGTCGGAATAGACAAAATATCGATTGAATCCGTGAGCACCGTATATCGTAAAGAGTGATACTGGGGCGCCTTCTCCTGTCTTTCCTTTACTCCAAGACTCAATTGCTTTCAGCGCAGAAGCTGCAGTCTGACCTTCCGCCTTCTCGCCCAAAAGCCAACCTTCGCCTTCGAGATAGCTCATCGCCCTGAGGGTATCTTCATAGTGCGTAAGAAGATTTTTCGGAATTTTGCTTTCCATTTTCTCCTGCTGCCTCTCGATTTCATCCGCGGCCTTCTTTTTCCGCTCTCTCAACAATTCCTCTTCAAGATCTTCAATCTCTGAACTACCGCCTGGAGATTCTCGACGTAACCATGCCAACTTACATTCACTATCCCCCTCCATCTTATGCTGACGCTCTCGGTCAAGCCTCAACCATTCGTCATATCCAAGCGAAACATCTCCAGAATGAAGAGTTGCGAATGTTTCCTCTGCCCACTGCTTCGCTTCGGGAGAAACTTCGTATCGAGCGTCAGGGGTGGAATTCGAGCGGAGAGATTCGTTTGGTTGCATGATAATAAGTATATAACAAAAAAGAAGGCCCTCACTAGCACATGGCGAGCGAGGGCTTGGGAACAGAGACGGAAGAGGTGACGACTCAGCAGCGGGGCTTCACCGGCTCCATGAGGTAAACGCCCTTGCCGGGTTCCCAGCCGAGGGCGGTTATGAGAGCCTTCAGTTTCGGGATCTCGCCAGAGTTCAGGCAGGTGAGTTCTGGTGTTGAACCCCGCATCGTCCTGCCATTGAAGTAGATCACCGGCCTCATGACACCTAGACCTCGAAGTCTGAATCTTGGCTTGATGCAGAGATCACCGACAGGAACCAAATCTCCATGGATATTACCGATCTCGAAACCGAGAGAAAGTTCGTGATTACAAATCTCACGGCCGCCACTGACACAGAACCGGACAGCGAAGTCATACACTCGAGCAGTCGTCTTTACCGGAAGGGATTTCAGTTCAAGCAAATCAATCTGATTGATGCGAGGGCGAGTAGTGAAATTCACCAGGGAACGGAGCGTAAATTCGACGGTCCGAAGAGCGGCGAGGTCGTAAGCGTCAAAGACGAGTTTGACTTTTTTGAAAGAGGTGGTCATGTCTAAGGTCTTTCTATATATCCGAGGGATCATTCCCTCGAATCGTCGCTTTTCCAAGCGACTACTGGAGACAATCTAATCACGAAAGAGTGAGCTTTGTCAAGAAGGCGCGTCGATGCAGTGGACAGGGGCCGTACTTGCGGATGACAGCCCGGTGCTTGGTGGTACCGTAACCCTTGTGGACATCGAAGCCGTAGAGGGGGTATTTTTTGTGGAGTGCGATCATCTTTTGGTCGCGGAGATGCTTTGCGACGATAGAGGCGAGGCCGATCGAGACTTCGGAAGTATCGCCCTTGATGATCGTTTTTTGGCGCGTGAAGTTGGCGGGCGCTTTCAGTCCTCCATCAAGACGGATGTCGCATTGGGCGGGCGCGAGCTTGGCTGTGCGAACCACTGCACGTAGCGATGTGTCGAGCGCCTTGCGGATAGCAAAAGAAAGTCCTTTGGTATCAATGATTTTTTCGCTCACGAACGTTACTTTGAAATCGAGGTGACCGCTTTTTTGCGCCGCGCGGATGCGAGCGTACCATATCGCCCGTTCGGAGGGCTTTATCTGCTTGGAGTCGAAGGTTTTGCGGCGAAATTCTTTTGGTAGCGTTTTTTTTAGCACGAGCGCACCCACCGCCACCGGCCCAGCCAGCGGTCCACGACCAACTTCGTCGATGCCGATGACGTAGCGATTGTTCGCACGAGGCTTCATACCTACTACTATACCTTTATTTTGCAAGGGGTTTAAGCTAATGACAAATTTTATTTAATCTTTAACGGAAATTAGCTCTTTCTTTATCGTTTTTTAGCAGTTTCTCTATCACCACTTTTGTACAATTATGAGCGAACATGAATTGGTACTTCATGTCGTGGGCCTGCTGGTGGTTCCAGGTATCGCAACCTTACCAATTGCGCACGCGGGTTCGATCCCCGTCAGGTCCATCAAAATCTGCCCAGAGGGGCACTTGACCGAAATCGGTAAAATCGTTTATCATTACTGTATTGGTAAGGTTGCGGTTCCCAAGGACGCCCGTTCGGGGCGTTTTTGTTTTGACGTTTTTGTTTTGGCTTTTTGAACGACGCGGGTATATAATGACGGTACAATCAAACAGCGACCCTGCGCTCCCCACCAGGCAATTCATATGTCCACCCAGCCAAATAATTTTGTCCACCTAAACGTCCACAGCCACTATTCCCTATTGGCGGCGCTGCCAAAAATTCCGGACCTCATCGAGGCAGCCAAGGAAGACGGTATGACGGCGATCGCCCTCACCGACAATGGCAGCTTGTATGGTGCCATCGAATTTTACAAAGATTGCAAAAAGGCCGGCATCAAGCCGATCATCGGAGTGCACGCGTACATTGCGGCGCGCTCGCGCAAAGACAAGCAGGCCGGCGTGGACAATCGACGCACCCGCCTAATACTCCTGGCGAAGGACCACGCCGGCTACAAGAGCCTGGTGAAGCTGGTGACTATCTCCCACTTTGACGGCTTCTATTACAAGCCGCGGCTCGATCGCGAGCTCATCTCACAATACCCCGCCGGGCTGGTGTGTATCATCCCGTCCCTCGGAGGCGAAGTGGCGGCGGCATTGCGCGGCGCGGCGGGTCCAGAAGCACCGGAGGCACAGGAAAAAGCTCGCGAGATTATCGCTTTCTACAAAACCACCTACGGCGCAGAAAATGTCTTCCTCGAAATCACTCACCACACCGGTATTGAAGGACACGAGGCACTGATGGAACACATCATCGCCATCGCCAAAGCGACCAACACCCCACTCGTGGCCGCACACGATATTTATTATATCTCTCCCGACGACAAACAGGCGCGCAACACTTTGATGATGGTAAACAGTTCCGGTGACGGTGGCGATCGCGGTGGCAATGGCGGCCTCGGCGCCGACGACACCGACTTCTCTTTCATGACGACCAAGAAGATGGAGAAGTTGTTCAAAAAAGATGCTGCGATTGGCGCCGAAGCGCTCGCCAACACCGCCAAGATCGCAGCAATGTGCAACCTCGACCTCACCCTCGGCAAATGGCTGTTCCCGAACTACATCGTGGAGAGCGGGCGCTCATACGACGATGAGCTCAGGTTCCTTGCCTACGAAGGCATTAAGACACGCGACATCGCTGAGACACCAGAGATGTTCCAACGTCTCGAATACGAACTCAAGGTCATCAAGGACAAAGGCTACGCACAATATTTCCTCGTGGTGTCCGATCTGCTCCGTTTTGCGCATGAAAACAATATTCTCACCACGATTCGAGGTTCGGTTGCAGGATCACTCGTGACCTATCTCGCACACATCACAAATGTAGATCCGCTCGAATACAAGCTCCCCTTCGAACGATTCCTCAACCCTGAGCGACCCTCCGCGCCCGATATCGATATGGACTACGCCGACAACCGTCGCGACGAGGTGATCGAATATGCCCGCAAAAAATACGGTAAAGATCACGTCGCACAGATCGGCACATTCGGTACAATGATGGCGCGCGGAGCAGTACGAGATGTCGCCCGTGCGATGGGTTTCGGCTATGAAGTCGGCGACAAGATTTCCAAACTCATCCCGATGGGCGCCCAAGGCTTCCCAATGACCATCGACCGCGCACTCGACGAAGTGCCCGAGCTCAAAAAGCTGTACAAAGAAGACGATGACACGAAGCAGATTATCGAGATGGCGAAAAAGATCGAAGGCTGTGCCCGCCACATCTCCGTACATGCTGCTGGCGTGGTGATCGGCCCGCAACCCCTCACTGAATACGTACCCCTCCAGTACGATACCAAGGGCGAAGACAAAATCATCACTCAATACGACATGCATGGCGTCGGCGAAGATGGTATGGGCCTGCTTAAATTCGACTTCCTCGGTATCAAAAACCTTTCCATCCTCGCCGATGCGGTGGATCGTGTGAAAAAAATCGAAGGCGTCACTGTCGACATTGAGAACGTCGACGTCACTAACAAAAAAACATTTGAAATGCTCGCCCGCGGCGAGACCATCGGCCTCTTCCAGCTCAACGGCTCCGGCATGACGCGCTTCCTCAAAGATCTAAAGCCTTCGACCATCCACGACATCAATGCGATGGTGGCTTTGTACCGACCGGGTCCGATGGAAAAAATTCCAGACTATATCGAGCGCAAACACGACCATTCAAAGATTCGATACCTTGACCCGCGCCTAAAAGATATTTTGGACCGCTCGTACGGTGTGATCACCTACCAGGACGACGTCATGCTCACAGCGATCAAGCTCGGTGGCTACTCGTGGCTCGAGGCCGATAAGCTCCGAAAGGCGATGGGCAAAAAGATTCCGAAAGAAATGGAGGAGCAGAAGGGGAAACTCATCGCGGGTTTGGTAAAAAACGGGATGAAAGAGGACACAGCAAAGGAGCTCTGGACCCTCATTGAACCATTCGCCGCCTACGGTTTCAACAAATGCGTGACAGGCGACACACGAATTACCGACGCAAAAAGTGGTGCGATGTTCACCGTGAAAGAATTATATGAGAGCGACAAACACATCTCGCTCCATTCTTTGAATGAAACCAAAAAACTGGTACCTCAAAAAATATCAGCAGTGCTACAGAACGGTGTCAAAAATATATTCGAACTCAAGACCCGCACTGGCCGCAGCATTCGCGCAACCGACAACCACCCATTTTTGACATTTAATGGATGGAAAAATCTAGGAACACTAGAGATTGGCGAGCGAATTGCGATACCTAGGAAACTATCAGTTAAAAGTGGCTTAGAGATCCCAGCTTACCGAGCGGCGACGCTTGGCTATCTTATCGCTGAAGGAAATCTTTGTCATCCGCATGGACCTTACTACTACTCAACGCAGGAAGATGAAATCAGCGATTTTATTTTTCATGCACAACAGTTCGAGAACAGCAAGTTCACGATTGACCGAAGCAAACCGGCAGCATCTGTGTACTGTGGGCAGAAGAATCAGAGACTGGGGAACTCTCTTCAAAAATGGCTTATCCGCCTCGAGCTGACTGGGAAAAAAGCTACCGAAAAGTCAATTCCCAGAGAAGTCTTCCGGTGGAAAAAGGAAACTCAAGCACTCCTGCTTGGCAAAATGTGGCAGGGAGATGGCTGTGTGAGCCCACAAAACCAGCAAGTATTTTATTCCACCAGCTCAATTCAACTTGCCCGAGACGTGCAGCATCTTCTTGTTCGTTTTGAGATAACGAGCACTATTCATCGAAAAAAGTTCAACTATCGAGGCGGAATTAAAATAGGTTATAACGTAACAATCTGTCATCGAGAAAACCTGGCACGCTTTGGAGAAACGATCGGCACACATTTGATAGACAAGAAGAAACGACTGCTTATCGACCTGCTTCGTCAATGCAATTTGATCGCAACCATTGCTGCACGCGGAACGAAAGATGTCATCCCGGCCGCAGTGATGAATCTAGTAAGGTCTGTCATGTGTGAACAAAAGATAACTGTTCGTGAAGCGGCTTATCAGACAGGGCTTGCAGAGAGGTTATTTTCATATGATGCAAAAAAGATCGGCTACCAACGTGAAGTGTTGACACGGATGGGTAACGTACTAGCCTCTCCGGATATACTGAACCACTCGCAATCGGATATCTACTGGGACGAGGTCGTGTCGATCCTTCCTGCCGGAAAAGAAATGACGTACGACATCAGTATGCCCGTCCATCACAATTTTGTGGCGAACGATATCATCGTACACAACTCGCACGCAGCGTCATACGGCCGTGTCGCATACCAAACGGCATACATGAAGGCCAATTTCCCCGCCATCTATATGTCGGCCGTGCTCACCGCCGACTCCGGCGACGTTGAAAAAATCGGCGAAACGATCACCGAATGCAAACGTATGGGCATCCCTGTGTTGCCGCCGTCGGTGAATGAAAGCTTCAGCCAATTCACCATTGTGAAAGGTGCAGAGAAAAGCGAAAAAGATCGCATCCGTTTCGGGTTGGTGACGATCAAAAATTTCGGCCAAGGCGCGGCGACCGCGATCATCGAGGAGCGGAAGCGTGCCGGCCGATTCACTTCGCTCAGCAATTTTTTGGAGCGTGTGAAGGACAAAAATGTGAACAAGAAAACGCTCGAAGCGCTGATCAAGGCCGGAGCACTCGACGAGCTCGGCGAACGCGGCGTAATGCTCGCCAACATTGAGACCTTGCTCATGTACAACAAAGAATTGGCGAAAGCGTCGGCAAACCAAGACTCTCTGTTTGGCGGCCTTTCGGGTGCTGCGGCCGGCAGCGGTGCCACTCTGAAGCTCGCGCCCGTGCCGGCCGCTCCCATGACCGACCGCCTCGCGTGGGAAAAAGAGCTTCTCGGTCTCTACGTCTCCGGCCACCCGCTCGACAAATATCGCGACATCCTCGAGAAGCGCGATGTGAATGTGAAAAAGATTCGCGAGGAAGGCAAAGAAGGCACGATCGTGGTGGTCGCGGGCATCATCGAAGAGATGCGCCCTATCGCCACGAAGAAGGGCGAGCAAATGGTGTTCATGAAGATCGCCGACCTGTCCGGCTCGATGGAGGCGGTGGTGTTTCCCCGAACGCTCATCGAATTCAAATCCCTCATCGTGCTCGAAAAATGCATCGCGATCAAAGGAAAAGTCTCTCACCGCAACGGCGAAGTGAGCTTGCTAGTGGAGAAGGTGAAGGCCCTCGTATAGATCTCCGCAAAAAAATATAAAAAAACAGCTTGGCATGTCACCTGCCAAGCTGTATCGAGCTGTCTTCTTCAGAACAATGCGGTGTCATCAACCATCGGCCTGAGCAAGCCTTATAAGCGCCTCAGTGAAGGAGCCGAAGCGTCCACAGAAGGCCCCTACGCTTGCCGACAACTGACCCTGTTTGCGTAAGCGCTCAATGTCGCCGCAAGAAGGCCGTCGTCCCAAGATCATCTTAGCCTTCTGGAGCTGGCTGATAAGGTCGGCTTCCGAATACCGTTTCGGTTTTTTAGCCTTCTCTACCAGACCAGCTGCAAGGAGCGCATGACTCCAAGAACCAAAGGCTTGGCGAAAGACGTTAGGGCTGGCTGTTTTGTGGTCCGCGGACGCTTGTATAACATCGTCTACGGATGGAGTTCTTCCATTCTCAGTGTGCAAGGCTTGAAGCTGTTTAATGAGTGCAGGCTTCCCTAAACCGACATACTTTGTTGGCTTTGCATCAATCTTCTCAAGTGCGGCCCCTAGGGAACCGAAATGACTCCGGAACACCGGTTCGCACGAACACCTACCGGCCTTTGAACCAGCAGCGATATCCTTTTGAGTCGGCGATCGGCCGAGCTCGTCTCTCAAGACTCGTAATTGCTCAAGAAGGATTTCGTCGGACACGTTGAGCATCTGATTTACGGCAAGTCCCGCGGCCAGAAGTGCATTAGAGAAATTACCGAATTCGTTACTCAACGCAGCACCGCTCGGCATTTCTTTGTTGCCCTGCACTTCAACCTGTGTCGGCGAGCGGCCGAGCTTCGCAGCGAAACCCTTGAGCAGTGCGACCATCTCGTCTCGTGTGTATCCTTCAGTAATTCGACGAACAAGCTCGGTAATCTGAACTGCTTTTTCCTGGAAGTGAACATGGTCCACATTCAACAGAAACGGTTCGGTCTGCCTTCTCACTGCTAGCTTCTCGGCTTTTGGACCGGTCGGCGGCCTTGCCAAGAAGTGTTGACGTCTAGTCGCAACATCCTGCCAAAGGGTGTAGATGGTCTTCACTCGTTCGCAGTTGCCGACGAAGTCGAGCACCAGCACACCTGTCTTTCCCTCGCTGAGCCGCAAGCCACGGCCGAGTTGTTGAAACAGCACAATCGGCGATGACGTAGAGCGCAGGAACACAAGGACATTCGCTTTCGGAATATCGATGCCCTCGTTAAACACATCAACGACCAATAATGTCGGAATCACTCCTTGACGAAACATCTCGAGACGAATGACTCGCTCTCTGAAAGACACCTTCGAATGGATCGCTATACTGTTCGGCATGAGCCGGGACAAGCGGTCGCAATACTCGATGGACTCACAGAAGACAATCGATCTTGGATCGATGACTGCTCGGATATGTTTCTGAATCAGCGAAATGATCTCTTCGTCACGTTTAGCGACAAAGACCTTTCGGTTGAGCATTGCCAAACTGAGGCGGTGGCCGGGTGCTTCGATGACCCGCTTGAGCTGAATCTCGTCCGTCAGAAGTCGGTAATCGACTGGAGCGAGCAATCCCTGAGCGAGCGCCTCTTCAAGAGGTAAGTAGAAGACTTCCCGGCCAAACACTTTTCGAATATCCTGGCCGTCGGTGCGATTGGGTGTCGCTGTCATTCCGAGTAGGAATTTCGGCTTCCAATACTCAACGACGTCCAGATACGTGTCGGCACTGGTCCGATGACTTTCATCAATGATGACGTAATCGAACTCATCAGGACGAAAGCTCTTTCTCTGCTTCCGCATCGTCTGTAGTGAAGCGAAAAGGAAATCGACTTTGTCGAGGTCTTTTTTCGTCCCATGATAGAAACCAAAGGAGCATTCGTTACCGTGAATCACCTCGAAAGTGGTTCGAGCCTGCTGAAGAATGTTGTTCTGATGGCAGAGGTAGAGCACCCTGGCCTTAGGATGCATCTTCCGAAAGCGGAGACAATCGAATGCTCCTGTGACAGTTTTACCGAGACCGCTGGCCATGACCACGAGGGCTGCCACAGCGCCTTTTTGTCGAGCGCGCTGGATGGCTTTGAGGCCATCTTCCTGATACCAATAGGGCTGGATCATAGGGACTCTCTTGGGTTGAGGGTTGATTGAGTTGGCTGAAATGTTAAATAGCTGAACCAAATTCGATAGTAAAATAAAAAATGTATAATGTCAATGTTTGTGGCAATAAAGAACCCCTTGCGGCACGAAGCCGCAAGGGGTTGGAGTTACACGATTACTTCCACCTCAACAGAGGTGGTCGGATGACAAAGGACGCAGCGAGCACCTTCGAGGCGTTGTCGGACACTGGCTTGCCAGTAGCGGCCGCAATCAAAACAAAGCCACCACAACGGATCTGGCGATCTTACCAAAGCTTCTTCGACCGGAATACGGTTGCGAGAGGCATACTCTTCTGCCAAATGAGGATGTTCGATGATGATGTTTGTTTGCGGTGCTGAAGGTTTTTGACCTTGACCAACCGAGACGATCTTAGGCACACAGTTTGCACACCTTAGGCCGTACCGTGTTCGCATGTCAGCACTTGTCTGCCAGCTTTTCCCGCAAGATCCACAGATCCACCACCGAAGCGGACGACTGTGACAACCGACGTGTTCAGGCGACAACATGTTGACGTCGGAATATTCGGCAGCGATCTCAGGAAACTTCAGTGCCAGATTGTTCTGGTATTGCGGCATTTGTCCTGCGCAAGCAGGGCAACCATCACCACGATGCACACGACTACGGGCTCTGCCCCGCCATTCAAACTGGCAGGTCCGACACTGCCACCAGAATACTTCCGGCGAAGTTGCCTTTATCTGCCAGGAAGCAAGTGGGTTCTTTATGGAATACTCTCTAGCAAGTGCCGGCTGCAACACCAGCAAACTATTGTCTTCCGTGACTCGGTCTGCACAGGCGGGGCAACTCTTACCAGACAGACGCAATGCTGCGCTCATCTTGTATTCGTGTTTGCAGACATCGCAGACCCACCACACTTCTCGCCAGGTCTTGGCAGAGAGATGGGATGCGGCCAACGCGTTGCGAGGCGAATATTCGTTGAATAAGAGTTCGTTGTCCGAGATCCGGTTTGGACGGACACGCTTCACGATATCGAGAACCTCGAGAGTCTTCTCGTCGAAGGAGATCCCGAGACCACCGAAGTTCGTCTTTTCGACACCTGCAATGTCCTTGACCGATCGCGGACCCAACGGCTTAGACAGCCGGGTCCTCTCACGTCTTTGAGTGACATCTGATAATTCCTTGAGCATCATGATCCGTTTGCAGTTGCCGACGAAATCAAGCACCCTGACTTTTTCCTTGCCCTCGTAGCGGCGAAGTCCCCTTCCCAGTTGCTGGAAGAAAATCGTGAGCGATGCCGTCGAGCGCAAGAAGACGATCAGATTTGCCTGTGGAATATCGACACCCTCGTTGAAGCAGTCGACAGTGACCACAGTCTGAACCAAACCAAGACGGAAGAGCTCGAGACGCACCATTCGTTCCTTGGCAGACACCTTCGAGTGGATGGTTACGCTTTCAGGCAGCAGTTTGGAGATCCTGTCGGCGTGGGCTATCGAGTTTGCAAAGACGATCGTCCTCGGTTCCGTAAGTTCCTTCGCGTGACGAAGAATGACGGAAGCGACTTCCCTATCCTGTTTGGGAACGAATACCTGCTCGTCGAGATCGTCGACAGTCAATCCGTCCCTGGTCTTTACGTCTCCGACAGAAATATCATCCGTCACAAGTCGATAATCGACCGGGGTGAGCAAGCCTCTGCTAAGCGCCTCTTCCAAAGGGAGGTAATAGACCTCGTTACCATAGACACTTCGAATACTTAATCCGTCACGGCGATCTGGCGTTGCTGTCAGACCCAAGAGAAATTTTGGCGTGAAGAACTGGACAGCACTGAGATAGGTCGGCGCAGGAGTATGATGGCTCTCATCGACGACTACGTAATCGAACTCATTGGGCCTGAACACATCCCTGCCATGCTTTAGAACTGTCCGAAGCGATGCAAAGACACAGTCTGCCTGATGAATCCTCTTTTCATGACCATTGAAGAGACCGAAGCGATAGTCTGGACCGAGGACACTTTGAAATGTCGCACTCGCCTGATGAAGAATCTCGTTTTGATGACAGAGATATAACAAGCGACCGCGTCCCTGATCGGCAAACCATTTTTGGACATCGAATGCCGAGGTTACAGTCTTACCGAGACCGCTTGCCATTACCACGAGAGCTTTGTTGGCCCCCGCAGCGCGTGCTTCGGAAATCTTTCCGCAACACTCCGCCTGATACTCGAACGGCGAGAACATAGAGGGTTCCTTTCTGGTTGGAGCTTCTGATGATGTGGCTGAAATTTACAAAAAGCTCTGCTCACTTTTTAGCACATTATGGCAATGCATGTCAAATATTAGACAATATAAAATTATTGTGGTAATTTGAAAAAAGTACAACAGCGACCTTTACCAATTGAACATATGGCAACACCCAACGAAACCGTGTCCCCTTTCTTGAGGGGTGGCACTTTGCAAGATTGTCAATTCAGCTCCGGAGCACAGCAGACGCTTCGTGAGGCTTCTCAGCGAGGTTCAATCTCGCCTTCCGAAATCGCTTCCTTATTCCCGGTTGCCTTCCTTAGGAATCGGGATAAATTCACACAGGCCTTCGCGGCACTCATTGAGATCCTCAAGAGCGCCGATATCAAGGTGGAAGTCTCAGTAACCCACACCCACGTGCACCAACATGTGCACACCCACATCCATGAGGGACAAAATCCCGACTCACTGCTCTCAAAGCTAGGCTTGAAACTGCCGGCAGACATTAGCGGCGACATGCCAGTCAAAAAACGGAAAACCCGTTCGAATGATATGGTTCTCCGACCGACGCACGGAAAAAACGAGGAATTTGGCAACCTTCCCACAGAAAACGCTGAGCTGGAGAGAGAAGAGGAGATAGACCAGGAACCCGACGGTGCTGTCTTGGATGAGGTCGAAGAGTCTGAAATGGATGGTGACGAAGAGGCTGTCCCGATCAAGGGCGTCAAAGATGAACGAAACTCCTACTACAGAGCCGTTGAATCTTACCCGCTCATCCCCCATCAGGAGATGCTGGAATTCGCTCGAAAATTCCAGGAGGAGAAAGACCAAGGTGCCTTTGAAATCATGGTCTGCCACAACATGAGACTTGTTCTCAAGATTGCCTCGCACTACCAAGGACGAGGGGTCGACTTCGACGATCTCGTGCAAGCCGGCAATATCGGCCTAATGAGGGCCGTCGAGAAATTCGACTACCGTCGCGGCAACCACTTCTCTACCTATGCTACGTGGTGGATACGGAACTACATAACGAGAGTCACCACGGAGACAGCTCCGATGATCAGACTACCGCAACATGTGGTGGACGGTAGAGTAAAAGTATGGAAAGCGATCGAGGCATTGACCGCGGAACTGCACCGCACCCCAACCATCGAGGAGATCGCGGAGAAGTCCGGCCTAGCTCCGAAACACGTCCAGAAACTTGTCAGCGCCGGCACCTCGGCGATCGCCTCACTTGAAAGTGTCGTGGGTAATTCTGCAAGAGGCGGAAGGGAAATAGTGTTTGGCGACATTCTCAAAAACGAAAGCGCCGTTCCTCCGGACATGTTTCTGGAGATGAAGGAGTCGCGAGAAGAAGCGCAAGCTTCAATTCAGCGGCTGTTTACAGCACTCGACCAACTCCCTTTGTCGATACGAGATCGAGAGTCTTTCATAGCCTACTATGGTCTCGACGGCACATCGGAAGGCGTGACCTTGGAGGACCTCGGCCAGCGATACGGCGTCAGCAGAGAAAGGATTCGCTTTAGGATCGCCGAGACAATAAAGGCGCTCCGAGAAGTTGGAATTGAGGCGAGAGATGAACAGATCATGGCCGCAGTGAGTCGAGTCGACGAATTCGACAAGCTCGTCGGCGAACAAATGCCCCTCAATAGCCTGGCCGACCTACCTGCACTAGCCACATGGCAGGCTCACGAAGAAGCAACCAAACCTCTTGGCCCCGAAGAAGTCGAGTCTGTCGAAATGGAGACGAACATCCCTCGGGCGATAATCCAAAAAGCAGAAGTCCTGTTGCCGATAGAGAGGATGGAAAAGATCCTCGCGGTAGTCAGTAAGGCTTACGGAACAACCCCAGAGAAGATAAGAGCCGAGGGGAGGGGGAAAGCTACGATCGCCTGGGCTCGTCACATCGCCGCCTACCTGCTCAGGGAAGATCTGAAAATGCACTGGACAGAAATCGGAGCCTTCCTTGGCGGAAGAGACCATACGACGATCATCAATAGCCATAAGGTGATCACGCTACACGTCACCAGGGGTGGAAACATCCTTACAGACCTCGCTTCGATTCGAACCCTGATCGAGGTTCCGACCAAAGGCTGACCCGAGGTCAGCCGCACCAAAAACAACGCACCGCGCCGGAGACATCTCCGGCGCGGTTTTTATTTGTCAGCATCAAAAGTAGTTGACTAAACAGCCCAAAATATCTTATAGTAGCTAGCGAAGGGCATCAAGCAACCGCAAGGCACACTTCATGCCTGGGTCTCTCTTTGCAGAGGCCATGGTCAGCTCAGAGGGTGTCGCCACCTTCCTTTTGACCGGAAGACAGCGACGCTTCGCGCTTGCCGCGAGCCATGAAGGAGTCTGAGTCCGTCGAGTACGGACAAAGACGGGAGGGACACTCGCAAGGGTGCCCTCTTTTTTCATTGATTTTGCCAACAACGAATGGGTGTAGTATACTTTCACCCATAGAGATTGTTGCGGCTACCAACCGCAATTGCCCAAAAGCAAGGCATGCAGCCCTAATCTGTCGGCCCAAAAGCCAGAGTGCCTGTGCAAACGCAAGTAAAGCGCAGGAAGCCCGGTGGAACCACGAGGAAAACGCACGGCGTATAAGCCAGTTTCCCCGCCCGAGCAAATGAATGATTTTTTCGTTCATTTGCTCGGGCGTTTTCCGTTCCGCGTCATCGTTTAACCACTTAATCATTTCTTTATGAAAACCTCCCTCGAACACAAGCGCCACACGATCGCCCACCTGCTCGCCGCGGCAGTGGAGCAGCTCTACCCGGGTACCAAAAACACCATTGGCCCCGCAGTCGACAACGGATTCTATTACGACTTCGAGTTTGGAAAGATTCCAGAACACGCGAAGGCGAATGCCGGTGAGGGAGCGCCAGCGACACTCATCCATAAGGACAAGTCTGTCGTCTCCGAAAAAGATCTGCCGAAGATCGAAAAAAAGATGCGCGAAATCCTCGGACATTGGGAAGCCTTCACCCATATCGAAGTCTCCCCCGCCGACGCACGAAAAGTGTTTGCCAATAATCCGTACAAACTCGAGCTCATCGAGGAGATTGTCGCCAAGAAAGAAAAGATCACCCTCTATACCTGCGGCCCGAAGGATGCCATCGGCGGCGAGAGCGGCAATGATGACGAACACGGCAAATACGTGTTCACCGACCTCTGTCGCGGCGGCCATGCGGAAGATCCGTCGAAAGAAATTCCGGTAAATAGCTTCCGACTCACACACCTCGCCGGCGCCTATTGGCGAGGGAGCGAGAAGAACACTATGCTCACCCGTATCTATGGCTACGCTTTTGATACCAAAGAAGCCCTTGATCACTACGAAACCATGCTCGAGGAAGCGAAGAAGCGTGACCACAAGAAGCTTGGCAAGGAGCTCGACCTTTTCACTTTTTCCGATCTTGTCGGCGCCGGCCTGCCTCTTTGGACACCAAAAGGTACGATGCTCCGCGACACACTCGACAATTTCGTCTGGGAACTCCGCAGCAAATATGGTTACGAGCGTGTCGATATTCCACACATCACTAAAAAAGATTTGTATGAAAAAAGCGGCCATTGGGCAAAATTCAAAGATGAGCTGTTCAAAATAGACACTCGTGAGCACCATGAATTTGTGATGAAGCCGATGAACTGTCCGCATCATACCCAGATCTACGCCCGCAAATCCTGGAGCTATCGCGAGCTCCCTCAGCGATACGCCTCGACAACGAAAGTGTACCGCGATGAACAATCCGGTGAACTTTCTGGCCTCTCTCGCGTGCGTTGCATCACTCAGGACGACGCACACGTGTTCTGCCAAGGCTCGCAAGTGAAGCAGGAAATGGGCAATATTTGGGATATCATTCAGACCTTCTACGGAGCGGTCGGCTTCGTACTCACGCCTCGCCTGTCCCTCCACGACCCGAAACAGATGGAGAAATATCTCGGCACCGCAGCAACATGGGCAAAGACGGAAAACGAACTACGCGACCTCGTGAAGCAAAAAGGTGCAACTGCATACGAAGCACTCGGGGAAGCCGCTTTCTACGGACCAAAGGTGGACTTCATGGCCAAAGATTCTCTGGGACGCGAGTGGCAGGTGGCCACGATCCAGCTCGACATGAACATGCCGGAGCGTTTTGAACTCGAATGTACCAACGAAAAAGGTGAGCGCGAACAGATCGTGATGATCCATGCCGCGATCATGGGCTCGATCGAACGATATCTCTCCGTACTCATCGAACACTTCGCCGGCAGCTTCCCTCTTTGGCTTTCGCCAACACAGGTGAAAGTGATCCCGATCGGCGATGGGCACCATGCCGCAGCAGCCGAAACACACGCAGCGCTCGTAGCTGCAGGCATCCGTTCCGACCTCGCGCTGGGCAATGAAGGTTTCGGTAAAAAGGTGCGTCAAGCCAAGACTGAGCGCGTGCCGTATTTCATCATCATCGGCGACAAGGACCTTGCCGCAGGCGCCGTGACGATCGAAAGCCGCGACAAAGGCAATCTCGGTCAGATGAAAACCGCCGATGTTGTGAAGAAATTGGCGGAGGAGATTAAGAGGAAAGCCTAACGCACAAAAATATATGAGTCAATTTGAAAGATTCGACGGTGAAGAGTTGATGAGTCCGCGAGAGATTGAATTGGCGTATCAACAAGCCCTGAAAGTACTATCTTCGCCTATTCAGCTCCGGGATTTCCCCAACTACCGAGATTGGGAAAAAGATCAAGCACACGTAGAGTACCTGAAAAAGCAATTCGAGGTAGCGAATAGAAACATGACAGCGGCAGAGCGAGAAGCACAGCATCTTGGAAAGATTTTCGAGGCGATTCTGTTCGAGCAGATCGAGCAAAGTAATTGGCTTGGAGAAAATGCTACGACAATTCAACCCGCAGACTATGACGACTTTGTGAACGGCGTAGACTGCATCGTAGAAATTGAAGAGAGTGAGACCGCCACTTCCCACCTAGCGCTCGCCATGGACGTCACGGTAAGCGGACGCTTTGGCGATAAGTTTAAGGATATCAAAGGATCGATCGATGCGGGGGAGCTTACAAAAATAAAATACTTCGCCACAGACGCCGGCAACTTCAAGGGCGAAAAGAGTCTTGTTCCGCATGTCGTAGTCGCAGTAGATCGTCCGACCTTGTTCAGCATGATCAAGGCGTGGACAAAAAAGGATCGGAAGGCTCTGGCAGAACATCCGGCTCAGGTGAAGATTTTGGAGGAAATTCGTCTCCAACTCAAGGCGTACGGAGAGTATGCAGCGTCTGTCGGGCAACAAAAATTAGCCGACGTGTATGGACACTCTCTTGCTATTGCCGAGAAGATTATTGCCGAAAAAAATATTACCGCAGACCAGCTAAGAGAAGCACATCGGGACGACTTCCTCGATGCGATTCAGTTTAATGCACAACACCTAAAAGACCGGAGATAGTCCTTTTGTGACGCGATCGAGAATTAGTTTGCCTTCCGAAACACGAAATACCACGAACCGCCAAAAGATACGGCGACGAGGCCAAGCAAGAAGAGGATAGAGGCAATGTAGTCCTCGATGCCAGTATATGGCACCTGATTCAAGTATACAAAAGCAGCGGAAGCAAGGGTCGAGGACGGCACCTGTCGGGTATCAGACAAGACGACTGTTGGAGGATTCGCACCACCGCCGCAACCGCCGCTACATCCGCCTCCCCCGCCGCCAGTGGTGACTGGAGTACTAGTGATAGTCGCAGTCGTACTCACCGTCACGGTCTGCGCACCGGAGGTGACGATCACCGTACCAGTAACAGTGCCTGGAGTGTAGTAGGTATGAGAAACGGTCTGAGTGGTGCCGGACAAGCTGTCGGTACCGGACCATGAATAGACGTAGCCGCCGACGCCGCCAGCTGGAGTGACGGTCCATGAAATAGTGCCGCCGATACCGGTGCTCGAAGGATTCGCGGCGATAGTCGCGGTCAAAGCAACTGGGCTTGGGTTGTTGGCCACAGTCGTTGCCGCACAAGCGACGGTGAGTGTCTGTGCACCAGAAGTGACAGTGACCGATGCGGCTTTTGAGCCGACGATCGAGTAGACCATAGAAGCCGTCGCGCCAGTGCCAGTGAGGCCGTCGGTGCCGGTCCATGCATAGGTGTACGCGCCAGTGCCACCAGTCGGAGCTGCACTCATAGACCAAGTGACAGTATTGCCGGTGAGTGGTGATGCGGGAGCAGAAGCACAAGAGCCGAGAACGAGCGGTGTCGGACCGCCAGCAGGCACGACGACAGGCGCCGCGAGCGTGGTGAAGCTGTTGATTGGTCCGCGTTCAGTAAAAATAGAATTCTTGCCGACGGTTCGGTAGTAGTAAGTGGTGCTTGGAGTAAGATTCACCAAAGTAAAATCAGTATCAGAAGGCACAGGTATCGCCAAGGTACCGGTGGTAAAACCAAGACCAGCAGTTGGGCCCCATTCGAAAAATGACCACGTCTCAGGAGAACCGTTTGGGTTCACGTAGCCGTGAATATGTGCAGACTCATGGGTAATGTCGCTTGAACCCTTGGTCTCGACGACTGGGTCCATTGGGATGTTTACAAAAATATCGATTGGATCTGGAAAGGTCGGCACACCAAAGCCGGATGGATTGAAAAAATCAACCACATTATCGAACCCGAAGGCCTGCGCTTTTGTTGGCGAAGCTGAAAAAACGAGGATGGCCAGCATAGCCACGAGAAAAGCGCTAAAAAGGGTGCGGGGTGTTCGGAGAGTATTCATATGATTGATAGCCGTTGGTTTCATCACAATATTTCGTATTTCAGTATCCTACCACGAATACTATATCTTGTCTAGTCTAGCGGCGGAAGTGCCATTTTCTTGATAAATCGCGCCTGCACCACCACTCGATCGTCCTTTGTACCAAAAGCGTTGCAGGTCGCGAGGGTGAGCATGCGGACATCACTCTCGAGATCGATGTACGCTTCGGAATCTTTCAGGAAGGAGACGCGCACGACTTTGTAGACATAGCGCGCGTCGGTGCTGTCGACATACACCTCGTCCCCTTCTACCAATTTCTCTACGCCATCGAAGGTATGGTACGCACGATTCTTGATCACTCGCGAATACGCGCTGTGACCCATCAAAAAGACATTTTTCGACTCACCAAGCAGGCCCGAGGTCGGATACCGCACTGCGCCCTCCATGAGCGCCGAGTCGAGGACGGCTACATTGGTGCTCGTCGGATTTTTCACCACCACACTCACACCAATTTTGGGGATCGACACATGCAGCGGCGTCTCTTTCACGACACCACGGTCGTACTGGACCGCCGGCTCCTCTTTTGTCACCAGTGCTGCCTCGACAGGCACAGAAGTGATCGGGGACGTACTCAAAGTAGTACTTGTCGAAAATGAAAATAGGCTGTTGATAGCGATCGGATTCGGCTGTACGGCCTGCTGGATATCGTGCGGCAATAGGCCAAAAACGCCCAAGATAGAGCCGAAAATGAAGAAAAAGAGAATAGCCACGCTGATCGCGAGATAGTGCTTGCCGACAGAGATCTGTTCTTTTGCCATAGCCCGACCATTCTAGCGCACATCGAGATACTTGACAAGTAGCAAGCTATGATATATAATGCCCCCACTATGGAAAACAAGGAAATTCACCCGAAAATCGCGAAGATCAAGCAGATCCACGAGTCTTCTATGAAGAGCTTGTCGATCATTGGCCTCATCGCGATTTTGGCAGTCATCAGCTTCGGTCTCGTGAAAGCGACCCCGGCGATTATCCGCGGTATCGCAGCAGCGGCCGTCTCTCTTTCATCTGTCTTCATCCCTGCAGAGAAGCTCGTCGCAGTGAGCGATGTCTACACAATTGACTCTGGTGACACCTTTACTCTCAAGTGGGCACTCGAGACCTCAAACACTGCTTCTGTCGGCGGCTCATACACCATCAGCTACCCTTGTGTTGACGGCGTCCACCTCGAAGCCGTAGGCCGTGGCTCCAACGATATTATTTTCTGTAACACTGTTTTCCATTTCCTCAACAACGACAACTCTCTCGCACTCATTGGCTTTTCGACCAAGGGCGCGACCGTCAACCTCCCTATCACCGTCTATTTCACTCGCAACGAAGAGTCTTCTCCTTCGACTCGCGCAAACGTGACGATCACCATCACCGGTGAGACGAGTGCAGACGCCATCAAGCCTCCAGTACAGCCAATTGCGGAAACACCAGTCAACACCAATGTACCGAGTGGTGCAAGCAATCTCGGCGGCTCACAGGTCGTCCAGATCCCAGGCACCGGCGGCATCGCACAGAATGGCGTGAGCAACCCAAACGGCAACATCGACTTGACCGCGACTATTTTGGAAACCGGTTACATCAACACCACGACTCTCGCTTTCGTCGCAGCCAAAGAAGTGAAGCCCGACCAACGAGCCGCGATTCGATTTGAAATCGTTAACCTCGGCAGCAAGCGCGCATCCGATTGGACCTTCGCCGCTGTCCTCCCTACCTTCCCCGGCTACATCTTCCAGTCCAACACGCAGCAGGCTTTGAACCCTGGCGACCGTGTGCAGTTCACTCTTGGCTTCGACAGTATTTTGAAGAAGGCCGAAAACGAATTCATCATCAACGTCGACCCAATCGGCAGCGTGCAGGAAACCAACAAGACGAACAATATCATCAAGGGGAAGATTTACGTGAATTTGAGCAACTAACAGGTAAGCAGAAGAAAACCACTCATCGTTTTTCAGGACACGGGATAAATCTCTTCTGAGATTTTCCCTCCTGCTCGACCTCTACAGGTCTGCGCAGAGGTCCTTCAAAACGATGAGTGGTTTTCTTTTGTATACATCTTGTTAACTCAGATTTAACCCTCATTTCTATACAAAAAGAATCCCCCAACACCGTAGTGCCAGGGGAAGCGTGAGGGAACCGAGGATCTTAAAGTCCGAATAGTCGAAGTGTCCAAGGGCCCTAGGGCGAGTTGCGGAGGAGGAGCCTGTCGTCGGTATGCCACTTGCGGTCGTTGTCGAGCCCGTGGACGCCAGCAACCCACTGGCCGTCGCTGCTGCGGTCGGCGCAGAGCACGACAACCTCGTCGTATTTCTGTTTATTTTCATCTTTAAGCTTCTTGCCAGTCCGTGCGAAGGCAAAGCTGGCGTAGCCGTTCACGAGGAGGATGTCTTTGCCGTTCTGGGTCGCAATGATCTGATCGTTCCACTGAGCTGGATTGATGTCAAGGTTCTGGGCGACGATGGCTCGGGAGAGGTCGTGGATGGACTCGGTAGCGTTCCCTGTCACCCACTGCGCCATTTGCTTGGACGTCATGACCCTGGGGGTCGCGACAGTGCGGGCGGTATCGCCGGGACACCTTGATGAGTATGCAGTGAAGCAGCGGTCGAAATCACCATCACGGTGACCGTATTTCACACCACGGCCGTCAATGAAGAGGTCCGCTATCCGATGAGGTTCATGTTCGCCGAGCGGGATGTCGGAGTGGAGGGTGCAGTCAGTAACAGAAGGTAAGACTGATCGATCAGTCACCTCTTTTGCTCCCTCAACAATCCCCCACCCTTCCGAAACCCACTGGAGACTCTTGTTCACACGGCCAGGGTTGAGCGAACCTTCCTTCAACCTTCGCTGCAAATCAGCGAGCCGACTCAAGAATGTCAATGCCTCTTCCAGACTCGGCACACCTTTCGTATTCGACTTTTTGACAACAAGCGTCGTCATAACATTTGTCTTTCGTTTGTGTCCGTCTCAACCCAGATACCGATCGGGCCGACAGACTGTTTGCATACCGCACCTAAGCCGTGTTCATTGCTCGCCATAAAATGGTCCGCCACAGCTCCTGTTTTTAATACTGCCACAAATACTCGTAATTCGTCAAATCCGCGGAGTGCGACATTGGTAGCAGGAAGAGCACGCGAGGCCATTTTTCAGAACACGCCATAAATCTTTGCTAAGATTTTGGCTCCTCTCGCCACCGTCGTGGCTGCGAGAGGTTCTTCGAAATGGCCTCGCGTGCTCTTGCTAAATATCGATATTCGCCGACCGCGCGTTCGACTGAATAAACGACTTTCGTGCCGGCACATCGGTACCCATCAACATATCAAACACCTTGTCCGCCTCGGAGGCGTCTTCGATGCGCACCTGCTTCAAAATACGTCGAGCAGGATCCATGGTGGTCTCCCAGAGCTCGTCGGAGTTCATTTCTCCGAGACCCTTGTATCGCTGGATGGTGATCTTTGGGCCCTTTGGTTTGTCGCCCGCTGCACCTGCCTTTCCGCCGTTCGCAGCCACCTCAGCAGCTTCCGCCGCCTCGGCCTCAGCAATCCCCTCAGGCGATTCGTCGTTGCCGTCGAGCGACTGCAATTCCTCGACATTTTCCTTGCCGATCACTTTCGCTTTTTCCTGATCGCTGTACGCGTAGAAAATCTCCTTGCCTTTCTTGATCTTGTAGAGCGGCGGTTGAGCGATGTAAATATAGCCACCATCGAGCAACGGTTTGAAGTATCGATAGAGCAAAGTCAAAATGAGTGTGCGGATGTGTGCACCGTCCACGTCGGCATCAGTGGCGATGATGACCTTGTGATAACGGAGCTTGGTGATATCAAAGGTGTCGCCGATCGCGGTACCCATGGCCACGACGAGATTTTTGATCTGCTCGGAGCCGAGCATGCGGTCGAGACGTGCGCGTTCGATGTTCAAAATCTTGCCTCGCAACGGCAACACCGCCTGAGTACGGCGGTCGCGACCCATCTTCGCCGTACCGCCCGCGGAATCTCCCTCCACAATGAAGATTTCGGAGTCTTCGGCACTGGTACCACTCTGACAGTCGGCGAGCTTGCCCGGAAGAGTCATACCATCCAAAGCACCCTTACGGAGAATGGAATCCTTGGCTGCCTTGGCGGCTTTTCGCGCTCTGAGGGCCAAAATCACCTTCTGGACGATCGATCGGGCATCATCAGGATTTTCCTCGAGGAAGGCACCGAACGCCTCGCCAAACACGCTTTCGACGGCCCCGCGGGCCTCCACGCTGCCCAATTTGCCCTTGGTCTGGCCTTCAAATTGGATCTCTCGCATCTTCACGGAGATCACGGCAGTGAGACCTTCGATGACGTCTTCGCCAGTGAAGTTGTCCTCGCTTTCTTTGATCAAATTGTTCTTGCGGCCGTAGGTGTTGAGCGAGCGGGTGAGCGCAGTCTTGAAACCTGTAATATGCGTACCGCCCTCGGCGTTGTAGATGTTGTTGGCAAACGGCATAATGCGCGATGAGATATCGTCGACATACTGCAATGCCACTTCCACCGACTCCACACCTTCCGCGCGCTTTTCTTTTTCAACATAAAATACATTTCGATGAATCGGCTTCTGGAGCTGGTTCGAAAACTTCACCAGCGACATGAGGCCGCCTTCGAAATAGAAGGTCTGGGATGGCGCGTCGAGACCAAGCTCACGGACATAGAAAGCGGAGTCGAGTGCTTCGTCGAGAACATCTGAATCCGGATGGTTGCGGGCGTCGATGACGCAGATGCGCAAGCCGCGTACAAGGTACGCCTGCTGACGCATGTGGCCAATGATTCGGCTGACATCGAAGGCCTGCTCGCCGAAGATGATCGGGTCCGGCTGGAAAGTGACAATAGTGCCGTGGAGCTTTGAGCTCGCGACCTTCTTCACCGCGCCTTTTTTCTTGCCCTGCGAATACTCCTGCATGAATTTGCCACCATCCTGATGTACCTCCACGCGGCACATCACGGAAAGCGCATTCACCACGGAAGCTCCCACGCCGTGCAGACCGCCGGAGACTTTGTAGCCGCCTTCGCCGCCGAATTTACCACCGGCATGGAGCACTGTCATGACGGTTTCAAGTGCCGACACTTTGGTCGCCTTGTGAATGCCGGTCGGAATGCCTCGACCGTTGTCTACCACGCGCACACGCTCGAGACCGAGCTTTTCGCCGTTCTTGCCTTTTGGCGCTGGCAGAAGGGCGACTTCGATGTCATTGGCAAAACCACCCATCGCTTCGTCGCGAGAGTTGTCGAAGATTTCCGTGATGAGATGGTGAAAACCGTCCGGCCCAGTAGTGCCGATATACATGCCCGGGCGCTTTCGTACCGGTTCGAGCCCTTCGAGGACGGTAATAGAATCCGCCCCGTACTCAGCCTCTTTTGCTCCCTTGGCCGCCTTTTTCTCTTCTGGATCTTTAGCCATAATGTTGTTGTTTGTACTATGTATTATATCAAATCGGAGCGCCAAAAACTAGCCAAAAAACGCCCGAAAGTGTGGTCTTCTGTGGATAAATAGCCTTATTTTCCAAGGGTTTTTGTGCCCTTGCTTCCATCTTTATTATTTGCTATATTTGAAGCCTCGGGTTTGACGCCAGAAAGCATCGCGCCTACCGGCTGGCTTGCAGCTCCTTCGGGAGAAGTTGCAAATGAAGGCATTTGGGCCCTTCCATTCCTATCTAAAAAATCTCCTTTTTCAAGGAGGTTTTTTAGTTTTTGACTCTTCCCTCCAATATTCTCGTAGTGGGTCACTATATAGAAGCCATTGTCACGATTGGCAGCAATTCTCAGAAAGCCCTCGTCTGTGGTCGGGTAGATGAGATTGATCTTGTCTCGGTTGCCCCTCACATTCCGCATCACATACCGCCAATCATTCGCGTTAATGAGCAAATTTTCTGGCAAAAATGTTCCGTGGTCTTTAATAATCTTATTTGCAATATCGTGACTAAAGAGAGCGAACGAGGCTTTTGGTCAACCGAGACAAAACTAGGGACCACAGCGATACTTTCCACTCGACTCTTCCCTTTTAGAACATCATCGATGTTTTTCAACAACATTCTCTCTCGTGGAACCAACTTTCTCAGAAGAACGTTTTTGAACGAACTCTTTCCGGTCGTATTTTCCTGCTTGGGTATATCTTTGGACATGTTGCCCTAAATATACAAAACCAGCGATAGAGAAACTACTAAAAAAGGTTCAAGAAATGCCTAATTTTCGGTAAAGAAATAATGAAGAAGTTCTAAAATTACCGCACCGTCCACCCATTCGCCTTCACCGCTTCGTGGAGCGCGGTCATGTGCGCGTTCACTTCTTCATCGGAGAGCGTCTTTTCGTATGACTGGAAGATCATGCGGTACGCGAGCGAGAGTTTGCCGTCTTTTTCGAATCGATCGAAGCAGTCAGGGCCTTTCACCACGAGGTTACCAGCGATCTTCTTGAGCAAGTCGGCGATGGCGGTGCGAACAGCCGCCTCATCCGTACCAGCCGGAACAAACAGTGCGATATCGCGTGTGATGAACGGATACGCTGAGAACGGCTTGTATTTAGTGTCGATAGCGCGAGTAAAGCCGAGGTCGGTGTAGGAGGCTGGCGCAGGGAGTGTCGTGATGAGCGAGGTGAGATTCAGCTCGAGCAGCGCACCGCCAGTAGCAGCCACCTGGACTTTGGCCGCAGGGAGCGTGATACTGAGCCCACCAGCAATCGCCTCAAGCGCATTATTCAAAACATCCTCGCTCTTCTTCCCTTTCACTTTCTTCACCATTTGTGCGGCGAGGCCGAGAGAGGTGGTTTCAGCGGCGGCGCTAAAAACAGTGCCGATTTCGAAAATAGCAACTGTCTCGAGGCCAAGCAAGTCGGCGTTGCGAACATTCATCTCAAGCGACTTCGCCATGCCGTCGGCGAGATTGGTGCGAAGCTTGCCTTTATCAGCAGCCAGCGACTTTGCCACCTCAAAATCACCCTTGGCGGCCAGAGCATAGCCGTACACCTCAGAGAAGCCTTGGGCGATGAGTACATTCTTTATCTTTTCGCAATAATAAAAAGTCTTGTTGGCAGTTGCGAGCGGACGCTTCGCTGGCGCGGTGTACGGAATCTTGTCGTAGCCGTAGAGGCGGCCGACTTCTTCGGCGATATCGGCAGGAATCCGCAAGTCGAGACGTTCATACGGGATGGTGAGGGTGAATGTGTCACCTTTTACGCCTTTCGCGCCGCCAGAAATCACAGCGTTGAGTTCAAGCCGATTGAGCAAGTCGACGACTATGCCTGTAGGAATGGCAACGCCAAACATCGCATTGATCTGTTCGACCGAAACCTCCATTTTGACCAGCTCGGGAAGCTCACCGTGAATGTCGGTCACCGGTCCGACTTTTGCACTCTTTGACTGTTCCAAAATGAGCGCGGTGAGCCAATACATGGCGTCGGCTGCGAGGTGCGGTGTGATCTCATTTTCAAAACGTCTCGAAGATTCATTGCGGATGCCGATCTTGGTGCTGGTCTTGCGCACGGACACAGGATCAAAACACGCTGCCTCGAGGATGAGGTTCTTTGTCTCGCTGGTGACAGCGGCTCGCGAACCGCCTTTCACTCCAGCCACCGCCAGCACACCGGCATCATCGGCGATCACGAGCATCTCCGGAGACAATTCAATCTCCTTCCCCGCCCCGGCACTGCCGTCGAGTGTGGTCATTTTTTCGTTGGCCTTGGCAAGACGAATCGTGATCGGACCCTTCACTTTGTCGGCATCAAAAGCGTGGAGCGGCTGGCCCATGTCGAACATCACCGTGTTGGTCGCATCGACGACGGTGTTAATGGAGCGCTGGCCGATCGCTTCGAGCCAGAATCGTGGCCAGTCGGGCGTCTTGCCGACAGTGATATTTTCGACGTAGCGGGTGACATATCGAGCGCAGAGCTTCGACTCGAGATTCTTTACCTCAACTTTCCGAGTCGAAGTTTCGGCAAATGGCTGCCTGTTGAGCGGCTTGCGCGCCAAGCCGGCAAGCGCAGAAACTTCGCCCGAGGCCCCTCGATGACAGAGTGCGTAATGAGCTCGGTCGGGCAAGACTTTTACGTCGATGACGGTGTCGGTGAGCTTTCCCTGCGCATCAAGCACTTTCTCAATCCCCTCCACCTCAAAAGCGCCGAACGTGAACAGCTCAGCAAGCTTTTCCGCTGTCGGAAGCGGCTTTTCGAAATAGCATTGGAGCCAGTTGTGGGAGACTTTCATTGACATATTATTTCTTAAAACTTACCTTATCATCCGCATCAAGGTGGTCAAAAAGGACTGAGGTCTCCTTCGGGAGATTGAGGCGGGCAAACTGCTCCTCGAGCCACTCGCGATTTTCCGGATTGTCGAGGTAGGCATTGATGCTCGCCCGCCCTGACCACTGCATGATCTCGGCGTCGCTTTTTGAACCACCGTTGGCGCGAACCCAGGCTTCGATCTCGTCGTCGGAATGTCCTTCAGCAATGTAGGCTTTGAGCTGGTCGCCAGTAATCCCCTTCCAGTCGAGGAGCGATCGGTCGAGCTCGCAATCAAACTCGTATTCGCCGGCCTTCCCTGCGAGCGTCGCACGACACTTGTCGATACAACGCGCCAAAATGACAAAATGTCCGAGCCGTACGCGCGGGCTGCGGGGCGGTTCTTTCGTGAGGTCGAGGTCGATTTTATACGAGGTGGTCATTGGGGGTCATTTTAGCATATTCCGCTCATACTGTGCGACTTTTTCGCACAGGTAGTAAGTGTTGCCATGGCTCAACAGTCCCAAGTACGACCGAACTGTCGCCAATGAATCTGCTGCGGCCAGGCGCTTGAACATCCTCCGTTTTGTCACCGAACGCAAAACTCTGTGGTGCGGAAAATGCACCCAACCCAGAAAATCGACACCTGACGCAAGTGTTTTGATTGAAACCTTGCCTGGATGAAGCGAAAGCTTTAGTTCATGTTCCAAAAAATCAGACATGTCCCGCAACTGGCGCTCAAGCACTTTTTTCTGTTCGTGAAAGATGACGAAATCATCCGCATATCGAATGTAATACTTTACCTTGAGTCGATGCTTCACAAATTGATCAAATTCATTCATATAAATATTCACCAGAAGCTGCGAGGTGAGATTGCCGAGCGGCAGCCCCTTGCCTGGCGCAGTACTCTGAAAACCATCGACCACTCTTTCGATCAACCAGACAACATCCGGGTCGGCAATATACTTTTTTAGTATATCAATAAGGATGAAATGATCGATGGAAGCGAAGAATTTCCGAACATCGCATTTCAACACCCAGCAGGTGCGAGTATGGTTGAGTGAGACTTTTCTTCCAAAAGTCCGAAATTGGTCTAATGCCAGATGAACGCCTTTCATAATTCGACAAGAATACGAATCGCTGATAAACGTTCGATCAAAAAATGGGTAGAGTTTTCGACACAGAGCGTGGTGCAACAAGCGATCTCGCACCAACGCCTTATGAATACTGCGCGGCTTCGGGTCGGTAATAGCGAATGCCTTGTAGGGAGAGTGAACGTATGTTTTGGCAACCAACTCTGCCCGAAGGTTCAAGATATTTTCCATCAGTTGAAGAGAGAAAAGCTGCACGTCTCTCTTCTGTTTTTTATCCCTCGAAAATTCGCGCCAGGCAAGGAGCAGATTTTCGAGGGATGTGATATCTTCGTAGGCATGAACCAACTGAATGCGCATACTAGAAAGTCTACCCCCCCCGACAATTTTGCCAGTGCTACAACACCTAAAAGAGAGTTATTTTCTGTGGTTTTCCTATAGCAGTAATCTTCCGAAGCCTGTTCGACTGGGCATCGGAGCAAAGATAGAAGATTCCTTTACCGAGGCCTTGAAATCGATTTATCGAGCCACTTACGCTCATGGGGAAGAAAAAATCCGCTGGATACTCATGGCTCAAGAACACCTGGATCTTATAAAATTCTTTTTATATATCGGATGGGAAATGAAAATTATCGAGGACAAGAAATTTATCGTGCTCAATGAAAAGTTGGTCGCGGAGAGCCAGATGCTGTACGGCTGGATCTGTTCCGTGAAACAAAAACTCCCGCGGTAAGCGGGAGAAAAGGAAGAATAGCGAAGGAGCAGCCTATTACCGGCATTCCACTCGTTGTCGTTGTCGAGCCTGTTGACGTTGGCATTCCACTGGCCGTTGTCGTTGCGGTTGGCGTAGAGCATCTGTACCTCGCCCCATCCATGACACTGCCCATTGAATGCTCTCCGGGCTGAATTGTATGCCGAGACGATTTCTCGCCAGAGCGAGGCACCAACTATTTCTTTTTTTGAATGTTGCAGAATTCGCCACACCAAGCTTGCGCCGAGCATGCCAGCAAATTCTTGATGATAAGTATATAAAAGAAGGATAAAAATGTAAAAAAGAATCCCCTAACACCGTAGTGCCAGGGGAAGCGTGAAAGAACCGAAGGGACAAAGTGTCCGAGGGTCCTAGGGCGAGTTGCGAAGGAGCAGCCCAGCACCGGCATTCCACCCGTCGTCGTTGTAGAGCCTGTAGACGTTGGCAACCCACCGGCCGCTGCCGTCGCGGCCGGCGTAGAGCATCACCACCTCGTCGTATTCCTTGCCTTTCTCATCCTTTAACTTTTTCCCGCTTCTCGCGAAAGCGAAGTTAGCTCGGCCATCGGTGAGGAGGACGTCCTCGCCCTTCTGGGAAGCAGCGATGGCGTCATCCCATTGGGCTGGAGTGATGTCGAGCTTCTTCGCGGTGATGGCACGGGTGAGATCGGGAATGGACTCGGTAGCGAGACCAGTAGCCAATTGGGTCATCTGCCTGAACTTCATGACACAGGAAGTCTCGACGAGTTCGGCAGTGCCGGCTGAACACTCCGGAGAGTTCTCGGCAAACCAGTTATCGAAATCGCCATCGCGGTAGTAGAAGATGACGCCGTCACGGTTCCGGAACAACTTCGACATCGGTCGGGCCTTGTGGTTGCCGAGGGGGATGCCTTTGCGGACAGAGATGAGGGTGGCAGATTGTTCGGCAGGCACCACCTTCGGAGTAGCGACCGGGTAGTTGTTCACGAACTCGCAGAAACAAGCAGCGAGACCGTCGGTATCCTTGATGGCAACCTGGATGCGCTCGTGACTCAATTGGGCCGGCTTGACGGTAGTCAGCAACTGGGCCAGAAGTTGGTTCAGCTGCTTTTGGGTCGATGTCTTCATGTGTATTTGCGCGGTTACAGCGTCTTCCCATATCAATAGTGTCCTACCGTACCAGATCCAAACGGATCTGTAATACGGAAGGGATCGCTCGACAAGAAGTCGGTTCGCCACAGCGGAGAAAGGCTCAGTGGTCGTGTCCGCTGGCCGGACGTACACTGAAGCCGCTCTTTGCTGTGGCGAAACTCGCAATTTCGTGTCAAAGACCGAGATTCGGCACTTGATATATTATACACCATTTTAGGCTATTTTGTCAATAGCAAAAAGACCCCTATTTAGGGCCTTCCTTAGCCATACTGGGTGCGATATCTAGAACTGATTCACAAGCCGCAAATCCGCCGTGTACAGTGCGCGGATATCGTCGATACCGTAGCGGAGCATGACGAGGCGGTCGATGCCGCCGCCGAAAGCGAAGCCCGACCATTGCTGCGGGTCGATGCCGGCGGCGGTCAACACATTCGGGTGCAGGAGGCCCGCCCCCATCACCTCGAGCCACTTGTCCTTCCAGCGAATATCGATCTCCACGCCCGGCTCGACGAACGGAAAGAAGCTCGGACGGAAGCGTAGCTCGACATCTTCGCCAAGCAGGCGCTTGAAGAAATACGTCAGCGTGTTTTTGAGATCAGCCAGCGACACCTGCTTGTCCACCATCACGCCATCGAGCTGAAAGAATTGCGCTTCGTGGGTGACATCGGTAGCTTCGTTGCGAAATACCTTACCCGGAGCGATAAGGCGCAGCGGTGCAACTTTCGCCAGGTCGTCT
The DNA here is from genome assembly GCA_038065315.1 of Patescibacteria group bacterium. Lineage (NCBI taxonomy): Bacteria > Patescibacteria group bacterium. The sequence goes on along the minus strand of JBBTRF010000001.1, from coordinate 900 downwards.
TTGTGCTGCTCGAGCATGCGGAGCGTCACCGAGGTCGCGTGGGTACGCAAAAGCAAGCGCTCGCCGCTCGCACTTTTCTGCTTCAGCCAAAAGGTATCCTGCATGTCGCGCGCCGGATGATCTTTCGGCACATTGAGTGCGTCAAAGTTGTAGAACTCAGTCTCAAGCTCCGGCCCCACCGCCACATCAAAACCAATCTCCGCGAAGATTGTCTGGATCTCGCGAATCACCTGGGTGAGCGGATGGAGGTGGCCTTTTTGTTGTTCTTTCACGGACGTTTTTACACTTTCAGACATTGTTCGGTAATTCTAGCCTGAAAAAGAGGTCGACACAACTTTTTGAAAATCGCTGATCGGCAGTGAGGGTGGTGGCGTGGCTTTTTGAGTACCCACGGATTTTTCATACTTTTCTCATACTTTTGTATGAAGAATCCGCAGATACTCTTTTTTACGGCAACACCCACCGCACGTAGCAGCACTCGCCCGCCCACTACATCTCCTCCCCAAACGAAATAAGTGCAATGGCAACGATGCCGACAATCACGCCGGCGATCTGTACAGAATTGAGCTTTTCACCATACATCACCAACCCAACCAATGTCGCAGCAACAGCTGAGCCGACCGAAAAAAGGATCGCCCCGCGTGTAAGACCTGACCCATTATTAATCGCGGACAGCCAAAATATATTGGCAACCATATATGAAACAAGTGCAAGCGACCAAAATAGTGCGGTTTGTTTGAGCGAATATTCCTTCGCAAAGATGTCTGCGACGACCTCAAAAGCAATGAGCAGACTGATACCAATGATCCAGTGCATATGTGTGGAGCCACCTGTCAGATTTGAACTGACGCGATCCCGTTTACAAAACGGGTGCTCTACCAACTGAGCTAAGGTGGCGTT